>CAIPPE010000178.1 GCA_903866825.1 uncultured Methylococcaceae bacterium | reverse complement strand
GATTAAGGCTGAAAGAACCGCTAAGGTTGGCGTTAAGATTAAGCGATTAAAGGTAGGATGGGATAATGATTATTTGCTTCGCATCCTCGGAGTAATTTAAGCGCTATTGCCCTGCTAATATTCTTCATAGATAAAGCACTTCCTGTATTATGCGATTAAACAGGGGCTTTGCTGGTGATAATTTTTAAGAGAATCTATTTATGCATATGATCAAAAACGTGGGTGTTTATTCAGTGCTGTTGATTAGCATCAGTTTATATACTTACTCGCCCGCTTGGGCAACTAACGAATTTACTGCCACCCAGGCTTGTGAGGCTACTCCTTCAATCCATAAGCCGGCAAATCCAGGCAATATCAACTTAGTGGTAGGAGAACATTATCAGATACTTCAGGGTAACAAGCCGACTAACGCAGAGTGGTATCTATTACGTATTGATTCTGCTAATCCGGCTAATCGTTGGGTAAAGAATGATTGTGGCACGGTGAATAATTCGGATATCGATAAAAAAGTAGGCGGAAATAATGTCTGTGGCATTGCTAATCAGGCTGATAGTTATGTTTTTGCGGTCAGTTGGCAGCCAGCTTTCTGTGAGGGCAAACCGGATAAGCCTGAGTGCGCGACCAATGATCCAACGGTTTATCAGGCCAGTCATTTTACTTTGCATGGTTTATGGCCTAATAAAGTGAGTTGTGGTATCGATTACGGTTATTGCGGTGATGTGAGGGACAAACCGGCAAATTTCTGTGAATATCCTCAAGTCAACTTGAGTGCCGCTGTTCGTAATCAGTTGGGTGAAGTGATGCCGAGCGTGAGTGTGGGTTCCTGTTTGGAGCGCCATGAATGGCATAAGCATGGTACGTGTCAAACCGGCGCTCCCGATCAATACTTTGAAGAAGCAAGTAATTTAGTGCATCAATTTAATGAGAGCGGTATAAGTACGTTCATGAAAAATCATATTAATCGACAGGTGAGTCTGGAAGAGTTCCGTGCCGTTCTGGATTCCAGTCTGGGCAATGGTGCCAGTAGTCACGTCAAGCTCGGCTGCAAAGATGGTTTATTAGTTGATATTTATATTAATTTGCCCGCTGACATTAAGCCTGATGCTAACCTGAAGCAATTAATCTCTAAAGCGCCGCCAGCAACCGCAGATAAGAGTTGCCAAAAAGGTTTTCGGATTGATCCCATCGGGCAGGGCGTATTTTAGTAACAGGGTGAAAATTTGTTCGGAACTGTGCCATGCTCCTAGTTGCTGAAAACCGGTTTTGTGTTCCGTTGCTGCTTGCAGGTTTGCTGGTATTATCGGTGTTACTGCATTTTGCATGGTTTACTTACCCAATGACTGTTGTACTCGACGAGGTGCATTACGGACGCTTTGCCATGGCTGCAATGCGCCACGAGTTCTTTTTTGATATACACCCGCCGCTTGGAAAACTTCTCTATTGGACCACGGGCGTAATGGCCGGTCTTGATCCGTCTTTTACTTTTCCAGGCAATCAGGTTCCCTTACCGGATGCCAGTTATCTGGCACTTCGTGCTTTGCCTCGGCTAGTGGGCACCTTCTTTCCGCTGCTGATGTTTGGTGTTGCCCGTGAACTTGGCATGTCGGTGCGTGCTGCGCTGATGGTGGCGTTACTCGTCATGTTCGAAAACGCCACAGAGTTAATTTCGCAATTCGTATTGATTGATATATTTCTTCTTGCTTTCGGCTTTACTGCTGTCTGGGCTTACCTGCGATATAAGAACACGGCTCGTATCCCTTGGCTTTTTCTGGCAGGCATTGCGGCAGGGTGCGCTATTTCCACTAAATGGACCGGGCTGACTTTCTGTGTACTGATGGGTTGCCTGGAACTTATTCACTTCATCAGGAACCGGAGTTGGTTAGGTCTGTGTGCGCTGTTGGTATTGGGCATCCTTCCGCTTATAGTTTACGTTGCTACTTTCGCTATGCAATTTGCCTTGGTGACACAATACAGCGCGGCTGCACAAACCTTTAGTCCGGGTTTCCGTGCCTCGCTGTCTGGAAGTCCCGAGCAGATTTCAAATATCGCTTCAAACGGGGTAAAAGTTGCACCTACTAGCTTCGTGGAACGATTTGTAGAGCTCAATCAGTCTATGTTCGAATCTGCTCACCAGATACAAACGGAGCATCCCTATAGCAGCAAGTGGTATAGTTGGCCCTTTATGACGCGTGGACTCGACTTCTGGGCCGATGCTCAGAGCGAACCCGAAGCAGGCGTTACTTCAGGTACAATCAATCGTTTCGCACACATCATGCTGCTCGGTAACCCGATAGTTTGGTGGGTCTCGACCTATGCGATTTTGTTGCTGTTAATCAACCTGCCACCGCAATTACTCAAGTGGTTGTCCAGAGGTGAACCGCCGGAACCCAATACCCTGTTTCTATGCGCCGCCTATGTCTTGAACCTGCTACCTTTTGTTGGCATCGCGCGCGTTATGTTTCTGTATCACTACTTGTCTGCACTGATGTTTGCGGTGTTGGCATTGTGCTGGCAACTTGACCGTGCGCAGCGTTACCGATGGTTAATGCCGGCGTTGCTGGCTGCTGCCATCACAGCATTCATTTTTTTCGCACCGTTCACTTATGGTCTGCATCTTAGCAAGTCTGGGTTGGATGCGCATTTTTGGTTGGATAGCTGGCGTTAGATCGAGACGGTCAGTAGTGATTTTGGCGATACGATTGCCGAACTATGCTCAGCATATTCAGCATATATAGATGCAAGTGATTCTTGATGATTTATTCGATCCATGTCAGGTTAGCCTGATTGTCAATTTAACGGCAAGATGTGATGTCCTGGGCCAATTCGATCCAGAATTCGCAGCCCTGCCCGACGGTACATTCAACACCTATAGTACCTCCCATTAGCTCGACCAGTTGTTTAGTTATCGCAAGACCGATGCCGGTCCCGTCCTTGGGGCTGTTCGTCAGTTGTCCTAGACGATTGAATGGTTCAAACAGAAATGCCATCTTTTCGGGAGGCAGGCCTATGCCGCTATCCTTAATGCTGATGCGGATGTGTTCCGGAGTGACCGTAGAATATTTGACCTCGACCGTTCCATGCTCACGGTTATATTTGATCGCGTTGCTAAGTAGATTGATCAAAACCTGCTTCAACCGTGTTGGGTCGGATTTGACAAAACAAGGGGGATCGAGCAGGAAGAAGTTCAGGGAGATGCTGTTTTTTTGCGCCTGCAGTTCAATCATGGTCTGGCAATCGCTCAGTATGTCATTTACTGACACAGGTTCCAGCGACAACCTCAGTTTGCCGGATTCGATCGAAGCAAGATCAAGGATTTCATTGATTAACGCCAATAGATACCAACCGGCCTGGATAATCTTATCGATTCTGGCTTTTTGGCCAGGCATTGGTTGCGGCGAGCCAGATTCGAGCAACTGGGCGAAACCGAGGATCGCATTAAGCGGTGTGCGCAACTCATGGCTCATGCTGGAGAGAAAATCCGATTTGGCGCGATTGGCTTGATCTGCCAGTAACATAACATTGATCAACTCTGACTCGATGCGCTTGCGCTCGGTAATGTCCAGCATGACACCATAACAACGCAGGTTCTTTCCGGCTTTATCATACTCAAACCGGCCTCGCGCCTCAATCCAGAGCTTTGCGTCATTCTTCCCAAATATCCTGTAGTCGGCTCTATAGTCGATTCCCTGCTCCAAGCTTTCCTGAATAATAGCCTCTATTCTCGGAAGATCTTCTGGGTACAAGCGTCTGGCCCAAGCCTCATAACTTGCGCTCATGGTTCCCTGGTTATAGCCCAATAATTCATATAACTTATTGTTCCAATTCATAGCGCCACTGGCGATGTCCCAATCCCAGGTTGCCATGGCTCCTGCGTCCAGAGCAAGCCGCAGCCGTTCCTCTTTTTCGTACAACATTTCATGAGTCCGGTTGCGCTCTATCAGTAACTTGTAGCGCTCTGTAGCATTTTCTACAATGCGCGTGAGGCTCCCGGGGGTGATCCAGTTTTTGCCAATATAGTCCTGAGCACCCATGCGGAGCAGCTTCGCACCGTCCTCTCTGTCCGACCCGGTGACTACCACTACTGGACACGGAGGCAATTCCTCACCATTACATAACGCCTCCAACACATCATCTCCGTTCATATCAGGCAAGTAATAGTCAAGCAAGACACAATCGAAGGGGCCGTCCTGTTTCTCACGTACTATACGCAAACCTTCAGCCCCAAGTTCCGTCTCGGTAAAACGGTAGCGCCGGTCCGATCCGCGCAGCAGCATCCGCCGGAGTTCCGCTCGGTCATCCGCATTGTCTTCGATCAACAGAATATGCCAAAGCTTATTGTTCAATTTGCAAAGTGTAGTCAGGTGAAAAATACAACACTGGTTAACCAGTAACCGAAGATTTGCTCAAGAACCTGCAAGTGGAGCAAATGATTCACCGGTTTGACATGGTAGGCGTTGGCACCGCACGCATAACAAAAAGCCAGATCGCGTGGATTGGCCGAGGTACTGAGTACGACCAGCAACATGGAACGGAGGCGCTCGTCCTGATTTATTTCCCGCAGCACATCACGGCCGTCGTCCCTTGGCATGTTCAAGTCCAATAGGATGAGCGTGGGGATTGTGTTTTTGTTTTCAGTGGCTGCGCGTAACCGCTGCATGCAAGCTTCGCCAGACGTCACCCGACATATTTCATTAGTCACACCGGCGCGTTTGGCGGCATCAAGTACGGTTGCAAAATCCTCATCGGAATCCTCGACCACAAGAATAGTGCGCAAGCGGTTCATGACCTGACCTCATCCCCACTGGGCAGGGTGAAATAAAAGGTACTACCAGCATCTAATGTTGAATCCAGCCAGATACAACCTCCGTGGCGCTGGACGACTTTCTTAACAACTGTGAGTCCAGCACCTACGCCGCCGCCGAATTCATCGCGCCCGTGCAGCCGTTTGAACATGCGGAAAATTTGTTCGAAGTACCGTTGCTCAATGCCGATACCGTCGTCGCGCACGTAATAAATAATGTATCCATCGGCTTCGGCGGGAGCGTTCGGGCGTGGGCTCAGTTCGTCAGGGGCAATGTAGCCTACCTCGATGCGCGGGTAATCCTGACGATTATACTTGAGGGCGTTACTTATCAGGTTACTGAAAATTTCGCGAACGCGCACCGGATCACATTGGATAGCAGGAAGCGGGCGAGGGAGTTGGATGGTACAGGTTTTTTCCGTTCGGCCTACGCCGATCATCTCTAATGCCTCATCAAGCACTTCGTTGAGATCTACGTTTAAGAATTCAAGATTTGTTCGGCCCACGCGGGAAAAGTTCAGGAGTGAATCCAGCAGGCTGTCCATACGCAAAGTCAGGCGCATCAGGCTCTCGACACGCTGGCGGTTGTCTTTATCAAGCACCTGAGTGCTCTCTTCCAGCAGTTGATACGCGTAGCGATGAATACCTCGCAGTGGCTCTTTGAGGTCATGAGAAGCGACGTAGGCGAAAGCGTCGAGTTCCTCGTTGCTGCTAGTGAGATTCTCGTTCAACTCCGCCAGCCGCTCTGCGCGCGCGATGACCAGTTCCATAATCAACAGGCGCAGGCGCAGGGCCGCATCGATTTCCATTTCGGACCACGGGAGCGAGCGTTCACGCACCGATTCTACGTATAATTCAAACGAGGTGCGTGGGGTCAGGCGTGATCCTTGAGGGCCAGGCACGATCGGCTTGTCATTCGGGTTGCCAGCCCAGTTCACAGTTTGAATCGTCTCTGGCCGGAACCAGATGATAAGTTTTCGCCTCTGGCGCGAGATCCTGACTGCAAGCACCCCGCTGGCGACCCCAGCAAACTCTGCCCCGGCCGGATAGTCCCGTGCAAGCGAATCGGTAATAAATATTGGCCGCGAGTCCGAATTGAACTCAGGGCGTTCTTGGAGCCACTCGGTCAACGCATCAAGCTGTATCAGAGTGGGTGTTCGACCGGCGCACCACCAGCGATCCAGGTAATATAATGCGGCACCATCGGCATCCATGGCATCGAGCAACGACGGCTCGCGGTCAGACAAAGCCATCAGATCACCTTCTCTCGCGGCTTTAGCGACGAGTAGCTGATGGATAGTTTCAAGCTTGAGCCGATAAGTAAGTTGCTCGTTTTGCTCTGCCGACTTGAGTTGTAATGAAGCGACTTGTGCCAGAAGTTCGCAGGCCGAGCGCACCTGATGCGGGAACTGTGTTGGCTCAAGGTGGTGGCAGGCGATCAGCCCCCACAGCTCGCCATCGATCAGAATGCCCATGGTAAGTGACGCAGCTACGCCCATATTGGCCAGATATTCCGTGTACATCACCGAAGCACCGCGTAACGCGCAATACGTCATATTTAGCGGGCGACCGGTATCTGGATTTGCAAGCGGGACCATCTCCGCCAGTGAACCGGCCGCATCAGGCAGTGGACGTATCCAGATACGTTTGTATATTTCGCGCGCCTGTTTCGGTATATCAGCCTCTGGGTAGTGCAAACCCAGCCAGGGAAGTAAATCGTCGCGCTTGCTTTCGGCAAACACCTCTCCATGATTATCGGCGTGAAAACGGTACACCATCACCCGATCCAGTCCGGTAATACCTCGCACTTCCTCCGACACACGTTGGCAAAACCCGCGCAGGCTGCTGGCAGCTTGCAGGCGATGCACAGCTGCTTTTACCAGCAAAAAATAATCACCATTCGCGTGGTTTCCTGCCTTGCAGGTAGCTTCGAACTCCAGTACCGCCGCGCCATCAATAGTATGGACACAAACGTCGAACGCGATTCTGCCTTCGCGCGGAGGCAGTGTAAAAACATAAAGCGTGTTGCCCTCGACCGGTTCGTGTTCCAATATTTCTTGTAAACGTTCTGCGTTCGTTTCACCAACCACGATAGACACGGGTTGATCCAGCAAACGTTCCGGAGGCTCGCCAAGATGTTGGGCGGTGTTTTCGCTGGCCTGGAGAATCGTCAAGTCTCGAAGGCGCACAACCAGCATCGCGCCGTGCGTCTGAATACAGCCGGGCGTCTGCACCGGTTCGCTGTCGCAGGTGGTAAGGGTGGTGCCGTAACTTTTAATGCTGTAATGGCCGTCGGCCCAGGGCAGCGGTGTGTTTTCAGTCGGGTTGTTGGTCATAGTCGTTTTTTGTAAAAAAACAGTCTGTAGGCAGGAATAAGCTGATTCGATAGACTTCGTGAACCTGCGTTTCCGGCATTTCGCCGCTAGCAAACCCGTAATACCGGAAACGCCACCGCTCGCTTTATTTGCATGGTTTTATACTGAATTAGTAAACATTATACAGAATATAGGTTAATACGCTCTTCGTTATTGATATATTAATGGACTAAATGAAAGCTGCACCATTGGATATTTCTCCAGTGTAAACACTACTGGCTTCAATCCCCCTCGCTAAAATCTAGCGTTGATTAAACAACCATCATATTATAAGTGTATAAATCTACAGCCCAACCCCATTCGTACCAATGCCTCTGAAACATAGCCAATAAGTTAAATCCAGCAGGTGAATACTCGAGGTTATATTAGACCATAAAGCCTGGCAGGGCACTCGTCAAGTCACCCAAAATAGCCATTTGTGACTACAAATAAGCAAAGATATGATCAGTTTTTTTAAAAAAGTGCATAGTCAACAGTAAAAAAAGTTATACACACCTCTTCGTAAGCGTAAAGTAGTATGTCCGTATGCGATAAGTACTTTAAGACTAAGTGTATAGCACTTTGATGATCTGCGTATAGCACCTTGAGAGTATACGTATAGCAAGTTGAGAGTAGGTGATAAGCAGTATCATGGTATTGCGTATACACAGTTGCAAGTATGTGTATAGACTTATTGACATAGTTGTATACACTTAGGTCTTACCTGCTATACAGCTGTTTGACCTGTCGTATAGCCTTATCGTGATAAGTGATAGAACTTTCACGCACTGTGTATGCGCTTAATCCAGCCCTACTTATGCATTATTTGGTAAATTCTGCTGCATATTGAGTCTCTTAAACTGATGTCTAAGCGGTCAAGATAAATTATAGTGAGGCAAGTCGTGGGGGGCAGGGTGATAACACCAGTGCCAGGGTTCATATTGATAGCCATACGGATTGTCTTGTGGAAAAGACAAATAAAAGCCAAAGCGCTGAGCGTGGGTATTTAGCCAGGTAAAGGCTGCTGTTTGTTCAAATGCCAGAGTTGCTGGTGCAGTACCGGGCGTTGAAATGTCAACGGCCCGACCGGTATGGTGTTCACTGTAACCCGGTGGTGCCAGTACCGTCAGTATATCTTCGATGCTGATAGCTGCAGCAAGTTTTCGGCGAATAATGTCCGCCTGCCGATCTATGCTGCGAAATGCAGATACCAGGGTGAGCGTAATATCATCAACCGCCGCTGCTGTCGATAACGCTCGCCAGGCTGCAGCGGCCGCAGGGGTCAGCAGATAGCTTCGTCCCTGGTTATCGGTGTAAACGACTTCAAATTCAGTAGCCTCCTGATAGAGGCATAAGTTTTTAGCAAGCAGTAACGATTCAGAAATGCCTAATTCGTCAGCAATGGTTTTTAGGCGCTTGTGCATCGTAGTTTACCGTGAATATAAAGGTATTACTTTCATTTATGGGTTGTAATGTTAATGACATCTGGTCCTGATAGCATTTTGTAAGGAAGTTTTTGCCTTAAATTTCCCCATAATCTACTCCCTTAGAAAAACAACAAAAAGTTTACAGGACTCCTATGAAATTGAAAGCTTTAGTGAGCAGTTTTCTGGCTACAACTGCATTAATAAGCGTGTTACCGGCTAGCAGCTTTGCAGATAATGATAACGATGTTACCCGTGCAGCTTTGCCGAAGGGTGCTATAGAACATATTCTAGTCATTGATCTGGAGAATGAAAACTATAACAGCACCTTTAGCCCCACATCCCCCGCTGTTTATCTTAATACCACCTTGCTTAGCCAAGGCCAATTGATCCCTAACTATTTTGGAACCAGCCATGTGAGTGCTGGCAACTATATTTCTCAGGTTTCAGGTCAAGGTCCAACCCAAGCCCTTACCAATGATTGTTTAAACCTAAGCTCACTTTCACATCCGCCAGTTATTGGTGGCTTTAACGATGTACAACCGGGAACCGATGCACCTGATCAGATGGCTAATCCTGGCCAGGTTGTCGGAGATGGTTGCGTAATGCCCGCTCCAAGTGCAAATGGTCAAGGTGTAATTACTATTGGCGATCAACTGGATGCCAAATATTCTGATGATCATGAAGGCGTGAAGGAACATGAGCACGAACATCATAGACTGAACTGGCGTTCTTACGCAGAAGACATGGGCAATAATATTTTAAGAGATTATGGTAACCCTGATCTGCTTGGCGGCGCGACATGTGCACATCCACCTATCGGCGGCGTTGACTATTCAAACTCTGCAGCAGCTGACGATCAATATGCGACCAGACACAATCCATTTGTGTATTTCCATTCTGTCATTGATGATCAAGCACGTTGCGATAGCCATGTAGTTCCGCTTGGGCAAGTTACGGTCGGTCAAAATGGCGAGCCTGATAGTTTTACAGGTCATTTGGCTGAAGATTTAAGCCGTATTGAAACCACACCGAAATTCTTGTTTGTGTCCCCAAACCTTTGTAACGATGGTCATGATGCAACCTGTGCAGGCCCAAATGTTGAGGGCACCAAGAATGCTGCAGGAAAAAATATAGGTGGACTGGTTTCTGCTGATTTATGGTTAAAGCACTGGATGCCGTTGATCTTTAATTCACCCGCTTACCAAAGCGGTAAAATGCTGGTTGTTTTGACATTTGATGAATCCGGTTTATCAGATTCAAGAGCTTGCCCATCAGTTGATCAGTCTCTCTGTAATGCGCCAAGTGGCCCCAATGTAAGCTATTTTGGTTTCAGTCAGGTGTTGGGTTTATTCAAGATACAAAATCCTGCTACCCCTAATCTTTATCCAGGCGGTGGACAAGTGGGCGCAGTGTTATTTAATAAAAACTACATTAAACCCGGTTCTGTCAACGCTACAGGATATTACAACCACTTTTCTGCATTACGCAGCTATGAAGATCTGCTTGGACTTCACAATGGCGGTGATGATGGATTAGGACATCTGGGTTACGCAGCAAAATCAGATCTGGTCCCCTTCGGTACTGATGTATTTAATAGCAAACCTGATAAAGAAAAAGATCAAGAATAACTGTTTATTCAGGCTAAAGTGATTGTTCAAAACCTTTTTCCTACCGTTGAATCTGTGCTCACACCGATAGTTAAAAGGTTTTTTGACTATGTTTTGGAATTTACTGCTTGGCCTAAATTATACAAGATGTATAAAGTAATTGTTCACGAAGCAAATAAGGCGAATCAATTTTGTTAGATAAAATTTTAAGTCGGATCAATGACGCCTTGTGCAATCATTCTTAATGCGGTCATACTAGGTACGAAAAAATAGTCACCTCCTCGGGTTTCTACAAAACGGGGGATCTTGGATAAAATGTACGGTGCTTGATCACTCTTAGGGTCAACTTGCAGCACGGCTTTACTTGGAAATCTCACATCGGCCGAATGATTACCCAAGATAATTTCCTTATCACTACCTGCTCTGAAATCGTTTCCGTAATTAATCCACTGCTGCTGCACGAACTCAAATTGCCGATTGATATCGGCGTTAATCATCATGATAATAATGCCATGATTGCCATCATCTTTAGTGCGATCTATAACTTGACCGTAGGGCAAACCTCGCCGTAATAAACGCCGTCTGTTAGACAACGCCCCCGGGGTGTCAAACGCATTTTTACTTATTTTTAAAGCGCCTGCAGTTTTAGGATCACTGATCATTTCCAGCGAAGCACGTGGATTAATTCGGCGGATATGCGAGCTAAACGGACATTTTGCTCCGCTCATGTCATCATCATAAGTAAAGTTGCTGAGCAAGTCATCTTTAGTCTTATCATCTGCTGCCTCGAATTTTTTATCGAACTCGGCTTTGCTAGCGACATCAGGAGCCTCAGTCAAAGGCGCGCCGTTGTCTCGCCAGCGACCAACAAACTTGGCGGCGAGTAGTTCTTTTAATTGTTTTGCATCACCATCCTTGCCTTTAGAAAAATTATCGCTATGTTTATTCAGATAGGATTCAAAGGTTGCTACGTTTTCATGCAGTTTCCGGTATACCATGTAAGTGCCGTTCCGCGAGAGAAGAATCGGATTTGGCGCTGGCGGATATTCCTTGGCTTCGTCAATATGTCCCAGCAAAAACTCTCCAGTCGCTAACGGAGCCCATGAACCGTCTGCCATTTGCTTGCCGCGACCCTTGATGCGATTGGCATCATACGGAACTCCTTCAAATACAGGATCGCCTATACCATCACTGTAACCAAAATGCTCTTTGGAAGTTGGTAAGCCCTGTTCATCCAGTACGATTTTAGCATCCTGATAGTCCTGTTCAGCCCCATCATCACCAAGATGACCGCTAAGCAACCTTACACCGGTTTTATATTTCTTGATAATACTCGTTAACCAGTTGTAACTTTCCTCGAGTAAT
Source organism: uncultured Methylococcaceae bacterium (assembly GCA_903866825.1). Lineage (GTDB taxonomy): Bacteria > Pseudomonadota > Gammaproteobacteria > Methylococcales > Methylomonadaceae > Methylobacter_C. The sequence goes on along the minus strand of CAIPPE010000178.1, from coordinate 43,162 downwards.
TTGTTGTCTTCCGAGAACTGCGCATTGAGAGTGATAAAAATATGGACATCCTTGTCGCGCGTTTCGCGATTTTTACGCCATATCGGATCCCAGTGCTCTGGAGAGCTTGCACCATCATCCCCTAATATGTCCTTACGCGCTTTCATACCGCTAACAAATTCTGGCGAGAAACCAACCAGAGATGATCTGGGTAAACCTAATTCTTTCAAACCTTGATAGGTGAAGGCGATATTAACAGTCCAGTTAGGCTTTTTAATTTCTCCATTATCTTTCTTTCCCCACTCAACCGAGGTGGTGACTTTTTTGCTGATTTCGCCGACAAACGCCCTTCCTATTCCTTCATCTTTGATATTCAAAAACACATACCGAGCTACGGGGTAGCCAAAACGACCGTAAGCACGGATTACATTGCCCTGAATATCCAATAAGTCTAATTGTTTGGTCATAATGTCATTTCCTAATCTAAACGATATTTACCAGCAGCCCAGGTAGGTGCGGATAAGTTTGTAGGTTGAACTTCTGCATAGAATGTTTGAAAATTCTGCTTTAAATCAGCAGCATCGCGTCCTTGATTAGCAATAGCAAACTTGGTGAATTTTTGTTTCAAATACAGGGATTTTAATTGTTCATCTAGTGGGTCGTCATTGGAGCCAACGAAAAAAAGTGTTGCAGTCAACTGGCATTTTTTCATGTAGGCGATAAAACTATCTGCGTCGTTGACATCTTCAAACCCATAGCAATAGCCCCAGATTTCATTGATACGATCACTGATTGCATTCCACATGTCGCGTAGATAGTCATCGACTTGCCCATTTGGTCCACAATAGAAATTACTGGAAAAAACCAGATAGCGTGATTTCAAATGATCTTCTTTGGGTAGCGCACAGCGACGAAACCAATCGGGTACAAAGGGTAGCCAATCAATAATTGTATCTAGTGCGCTCGCACCTGGCAGAGCTTCCGTGTAGACATCATCTAGCACAAAAAAACGGCAAAGATAGGTTTGCTTGGTGAGTGCCATCGGGCTATTCAGTTCCGTGTTCCATCCTTGCAGCCTATCTCTGACAATATCAGCATATGCTATTTCGTCAGCGATTTCGTCCTGGGTATAACCGTCCTTAATCGGCGATAAAATGGTGAGTGCATAAGCGTTGCCACTGATATTACTTGTCATTAGATTTCTCCTCTGTGCCATACCTGCCGCCTTTCTACCTGATAAGCAGACATAGTGACGATAGGGTTTATATACATATCACCTAAATCATGCTGCAAACCACGTAACAAGGTGTTATATTTCGTCTGAAAATCATCATCGCTTGCATTTTGCGTGTCTTGCATGAATTTGATCAGTGAAGCTTTAACTGTTTTAGCACTTTTTACATCATTGGATGCCGCAAGCGGATACGCGTTGTAGTAATGAATGGTTTCTATTTGATTGTATTTAATGTAGTCATGAAAGGGGGTCAGAGGAACTGATTTTGGATATCGAACAGTCCATTTCCAGAGTGTATCCAGTCCACCAGGAATCGCAAATGTGAAAGAATCGACATACTGATCCCAACTGCCGTTGAAGTTACTAAAAAACAGCATGTAGTTGTAACTTAAATCTTCTTTAGGCTGTAATGGATCTAAATGCGGAAATTGGTTTCTTTTTATGATGACCCAACGTGCGTAATGTATTAATGAAAGTGTAATCAAGCCTTTCAAAACTCCAGGTAGTGTTCCTGCGGCCAAAAATAAAAATCTATTGAGCCACGTCATAGATGGTCTAAGCGGTGAAATGACATTCATCGCATAAGCCTTGCCTGCTATATTTGACATACTTATTCCTCTTTTATTATGGAGCTGAGCGATACAAAAAATTAAGTTTATTCGTTAGTCATTTAAATTAACTCTTTCACCCTAGGTAGCTTGGAGTAAAGGACCTAGCTGTGACCGTCGCGGAAATAGTATATAAACGATAATCTTGAGAATCACCCACAGTCCACTTTTGTTCTTGATGTACTCTTGGTCAGTGGTTGTTAAGTCGACGTACTCTGGAGCATCAGCCAGAATGCCAGATTTATCACCCGCGACTAAGGTGCCATCTCTGAGCCGACTGCGGCGTTCAATTAACGTCTGGAAAAATGGCTCTTCACTTGTAAAAAACGTTCTAAGTAACTCAGGAGTGACGTGTTTAATACCGTTGTAATCCATTTGTCCACAGAGGGTATGGAATCCTTGCCACTGAACATGACCACGAAAGCGAGCATTAAATCTATCTCTAACACTTTGGGCGGTACGGATTCCGTTCCACGTCGAGTATGGCTCTATGTCCTGTGTCGATACAAATACTGCAAGCACTTTATCAGTGATACGTTGATTTGGTATGCCTAGCTCCTTCGCAATCCCCTCCAGATGTGTGACTAAACGCACCAATTGCATTTCATCAACACCCTTCTTCACATCGAACACTCGGCTAGAGCAAGCTCCCTGACCCCAGCCCTTGACACAGGCATCAATATCGGTCTCGCCAGATTTTGACCCCGTCTGTTCCTGAATACCAGTGCGGGCAAGAAAGCTGAGTATTTTCATCCAGATACTGCTTGCTAACCCTAGACCCTCAGGCCCGAAGATAAAATCGGAGGAGATTTGGGTGACGACTCCTTTTCCATTGCCTGTTGGCAATAAATGTTGCAGTAACCCAACTGTGTTTGGGTATTCTGTGGTGTTTGAACTCTCGGAAATAAGGTTGCTCATTGAAGCCCCTAGAATTTAAAAATTAGATAAAAGCCGTATCGATCGCTAAAAAATCAATCTCAACTTAACTTCCGTTGAAGTTAATAAGAACTTTTGGAAGTGGATTAAAGATAACACCCTCTTTCATACCAAGGTAAGTATCGTTACGGTAACCAACTTTGAGTGTTACAGTAACATCATTAATGTATGTTTAAAGCAATTCAGGCTAAACTAGAGGTGATCGTGTTTTTAAGTGACTGCTAGATGATTTGACAACCCGTGTAAGACATAACATCGGCATGGCTGACAAAGAAGTTCTGTAATGCCACACAAATGGATGCAGCGATCTCTTCTTGATGGGTGATGCTTATTAAAAAATGTCGATCAAACTGTTCCGAGCAGATAACACAACTTTCTAAAATTTTGATTAAGCGAATTGAGATCCTTATATTTTCGGCGTTGATTTGGACGCTGCCTTCAAGGAGGTGGCTGATACCGATGTCGGTCACTCTTTTCAAGGTCCAGCCTTCATGGTCGGCAGAGTTTGACGTGATAGCGGAGTTTAAGACAACTATTTTTCCGAATGTTTTAAATAACTGATGCTTAAGTTCCTCGTCCAAACCTTGTGTAAAATGAACGCCATCAATATGATACGAAATACATTTAAAGGGGGAAATTGCCAGCAGGTAGCACTGTTTACAATCAATACACATAGCACTCTTACGACGAATGATGGGCATGTAACTGCCTACTGGAATTGATATTTCAATGTCAGAGTCTGCACCTAAGGTGTCATAATAGATTTTAAGCTTTTCCCGCAAGCGGCCAGCTTGAACCCGGACAATAGGATCAGCACTTGTATTGTATAAGGCTGGATCTCTATCAAAAACCTCGATGCCTATGCAATATTCGCTTGTATCCCGGATAGTCCCGGAAATGGCTTTCTCGACGAGAAACGTCAGTAAACGACGTCTCCTTATCGCATTGATAAACAGATTACTCACTAAAATCAAGTCAAGAGCCGTCTGCACTTCAGTCGCTGTAACTAGGCCTAAACTCGATAATCCGGTTTCTATCTCTGTTGTGATGTTTGTTTCTGCAACAGCCGGCTTGTTGGTGATAAGCCGATTTGATGTATAGGGAGTAGAGTCGACGCTAGTTAAATTTGTTAGCATTGTTAATCCTGAAATGCCCGGGTATCGTTTGTATTACTGGGATAAAGGTAATGCCAACGGCGAGTATACGGCTCTAAAACAGGTCACACAGGCATGATCTCTAATGAACTATTATCAATAATTAGTTAATAGCCTATTAATTATACATTGACTGTAGCGATAAAACATTTTAAAGTTTAAGCACAGGATCAAAAATTGTTTAACAATCAGATATAATTGTTTTCAATGATGATGTATTGGTTTTAATTAAAACTTAGGAATGAGCACGAAATAACTTGATCAATTTATAAAATCACGGGGTCGGGCTTAGCGACATAATTCCATTGCCACAGATGCTGATACAATTCAATTAGCATTGACTCTTTAAAGCCTTCTGAAACTTTTCTGTCGGTTTCATAAACCTTGTTAAAAATAGAGGCGAAGACTGTTAATACCGCTTTTGTTGTTGTCTTTTCTATTAGTTCTTTCATTACATAATTTATTGATTCAGGAGCGACCTTCTAGCAAACTAATCGGAAGTATTTCCCTGTATTAACTTATAAATAAATTCGATGACACAAATTAACTTAGCACAATCGTCAGGTATTACAATTCAAGCCTTAACTGTTAATGCTTATAATCCATCAGTCCAAATTTCAGGAACGGCAACTTATATCGCTAACTGGGAAGGTAATTTCGGAAACCCTTCAGTATCAAGCTATAGCACAAATCTAACGAATGATCTTGCTGCTTCTGCTAGTTGGCTGAGTAGTACTCCAAACATAAATACAGCTTCTTTGTTGGTAAATTCAAATTATATAACAGGTAGTTTTTATAATGGCGGAGCCTTTCAAATGAATGGTTCCGGCTTTACTACTTCTTATACACCAACGGTTACTGGATTTATTGTTAATACACCTGATTTATGGACTTACGATTTTTATGGCAATATCACTGTTGATTTAAGAACCGGTAAAGAGAGTGGGTATATCAATCAGGTTGTAATTGACAGCCCAACCGGTGAAGTTTTGAGCGTGACAGGAATGATTGATGTTAATTCCACTGATGCTTCAATTAATAGCATTAATTATAAATTTTCTGATGGCACAATAATCGCTAACGGATCATTCACTTACCATGGTTTAACTCAAACGATAACTGGAAATTTAACCGCATTTGAGTACATAGATAATGCTAACCATAACTATCAGATAACCGGCCTATCCGTTCCATATCAACAGCTTAATTCATATTCAGACTTAAACTCCTTTGTTACAGGTGTAATGTCGGGAAATGATGTGATGATCGGCACCAACAATTCAGATGTCCTTCGGGGATTTGGTGGTAATGACTACATAGATGGGGGTAATGGTATTGATACCTCCGTTTATTCATCAGCGCTGAGCAATTATACCCTTATCAAGAATACCAATGGTTTTACTGTCACTGATAATACCGGAGTAGATGGAACTGACACATTAGTTAATATTGAGCGTTTGCACTTTTCCGATGTTAATGTTGCCCTGGATCTAAACGGTAACGCTGGACAGGTAGCTAAAATACTAGGGGCCGTATTTGGACCTGGAGCCGTATCCAATCACCTCTATGTGGGTATCGGACTAAGCTACCTGGACAGTGGCATGAGTTATTCTGATTTAGCTTCACTTGAACTTAATTCTGCCGGTGCTTTAGGTAATGATGCTATTGTAACCCGACTTTGGACCAACGTAGTCGGCTCAGCCCCGACAGCTGCGAATAAAGCCCCCTATCTTGACATGCTCAACAACGGAATGAAAGTGGGGGATCTGGGTGTCTTAGCCGCCGATACAGGCCTAAATATAAATAACATTAACTTGGTTGGTTTGACGCAAACAGGTGTTGAGTATACGTCTATGGCCAGTGCCAACATTCTTACAGGCACCTCTGGCAATGACACTATAGCCGGAGCCAGTGGCAATGATCTAATAATGGGACTGTCTGGAAATGACATCATTACGGGTGGAGGGGGTAATGATGTCATTGATGGGGGTTCTGGTATCGATACATCAACTTACTCATCGGTTCGGTCTAATTATACGCTTGTCAATAATACCTCGCACTTCACCGTAAGCAGTGCTGTTGATGGGGCTGATACCTTAATTAATATTGAACGTCTGCAATTTTCCGATGTTGATGTTGCCCTCGATATAGACGGCAATGCGGGTCAAGTGGCCAAAATATTGGGGGCAGTATTTGGTGCGGGATCGGTATCCAATCAGCAATATGTTGGCATCGGACTTAATTATCTGGATAACGGCATGAGCTATTCTGATTTAGCCGCGCTTGCCATTAACGCGGCCGGTGCTAAAACAAACGATGCCATTGTAACTCTATTGTGGACTAACGTAGTCGGCTCAGCGCCTACCGACGTTAATAAATCACCTTATCTTGATATGCTCAATCAAGGGCAGATAACCGTGGGCGGCCTTGGGGTATTAGCTGCCGAAACCAGTCTGAATATAAATAATATCCACTTGGTTGGCTTAGCCCAAACAGGTCTTGAGTATATTCATGGATAGATACCTATGCCATAAAGCTGGGTATTTTGGGCGATAGGATGTTATCCCATAGGAAGTTATTGACTCTTGCTGATAATTTGTATAACTTCTTAGTGTTAATTTCGATCTGGATTATCTGTATCCAGGCAAGCAGTAGCTATAGCAAGAAGGTGAAATTATGAAAAACATTACCTTGTGTTCTTTTTTATTTATTTTTACTATCATTACCAATAATGCCTGGGCGGAGGAGGCGCAATCTTCGAATCAGTCAGCCCCAGGGAATTCGCTAGATAAACAGCATACTACAAGTATATATTTATCCGGGCAGGAACCAGAAAGTTATGAAAAGTGGAAAGAGGGGACTTCTGAGTTGAATTCTTCGGGTAAACGATTGACTGATACAAGCTTTACTGCTGGCATTGGCGATACGGTGGTTGTGTATTTAAGTGAAGATGACAAAAAGACCCTCATCAATAATGCAAGCTGCCTTACTAGGGATATTGCAAATAAAAGTATTTGTAGTCAAGAAAAAATAGCTCTGTATCTTGATGGAAGAGATATAGCAGAACGAAAATATGATGATCTTGTTAACGCGGACTATATCGAATTCAAGTTGGCGTACGAAGAAGATCCAATAGAAGGATGGAATAATAAAAGCAAATGGAATGAGCTACTGGGCGCTCCTACCTGGGGTAAGGGTTTTTTTAAAAAGCCTGTAAATTCAATGGTTGGTTTTGCAAATACTTACAATATTGGAAATATGATTAATGTGGACCCTGACCACAAGTTTCTTTTGAGAAGAATAGCGACTCCCTTGTTTTTTTTGGGAATGTTAGGGTTAATTGCTCTGTTATGGGTAATCTTTAAATATGCACCGGATTCTAGTCTTTTGCGTAACGGAGATAAAACCACTCCCTGGAGCATGGCTCGATGTCAAATGGCGTTTTGGTTTATTCTTATCATCTATTCATTTCTGTTTGTTTGGGGTATTACTGGAGCACTGGATACAATCACCTCACAAACATTGGTTATGATGGGGCTTTCATCTGGCACATTACTGGGCGCGGCGTTGATTGATATTTCCCGGGACGAGGATTCACGGTTAAAAGAGATACAAGCTGCCATCCAAAAATTTGCTAATGATAACGCAACCTTAGCATCCCAGTTACCAGTTGCTGGAACAGATAAACCTTCTTTTGCAGTTGCGGGTATTCAAGCTTTAATAAGCGAAAATGATAGAAGAATCAACCTACTTACCCAAGAAGTAAATAGTTTTAAGGAATTAAATCAAACTACGGGTCACTTTTGGGATGATATTTTGAGTGATAGAGAAGGAGGCCCCGCTCTTCATCGCTTCCAGATCGTAGCCTGGACCATAGTACTGGGTTTTATTTTTATCTACTCTGTCTGGAAAGACTTAACCATGCCGGCTTTCAGCAATACTTTGCTTTCCTTGATGGGTTTAAGTTCAGCCACTTATTTAGGTTTCAAAGTGCCGGAAAATAAACAGTGATCAAATTAAATATTATTAGCTAGCTTTCCCAAGCACTTGCGATTGATTTAATCCAGGCGTTGACTCTTTCTGGTGTTAACTCTTTTTGATTTTCCTGATCCAGTGCTAACCCAAGAAAGTTGCCATTAACCTCGGCTTTAGATGCTTTAAACTTATAGCCCTCAGTAGGCCATTCACCAATGAGTGTCGCGCCACAAGCATCGAATTGATCATATAAATAATAGACTGCATCGATAAACTCATCAGGATAACCCTTTTGATTACCCAACCCAAAGATAGCGACTGTTTTACCGGTAAAGTCGTGGCCAATCAAGGTTGGTAAAAACTCTTCCCAGCTTTCAGTGACATTACCCGTTGACAAGCCGGGTACTTGACCATCACCATAAGTGGGAGTCCCTAAGATCAAGGTATCATACGCCAACAGGTCGGTAACAACGGCATTGCGGATATTGACGGGTTTAGCGGCTAGTTCAGGGCCTAAAGTGGTTGAAATATCTTTTGCAATACGACGAGTATTGCCGCTGTCAGTTCCAAAAAATATACCTACGGTAGCCATAATGTTCTCGCTTGGGAAGGGTTATTTTAAAGTTGGATTTGTAAAAGACCGGGCGCGGTAGTTTGTGATAACGCTTGCCATTCCTCAGGCGTATAGGCTTTTATGCTGACGGCATGAAGCTTACCTGTGCCTAAGGGTTCAGTGAGTGTAGACATCACTAATTGTTGTTTCTTAACTAAGCTGAGATCTGCAAACTGTTCACTGATGATGGTAATTAATAAATCACAACCCGCGCCATCAACAATAACTTTTGCATTCGGAATGCCGGTTTGGACCAGTTGCTCAACGTCCTGACTAGAAAGGGTTTCGCTTTCAGGTCCTGCTTTTTCAGGAAGAGCAGCGTTTAATAGAGGTAACAAGCTCCCGTTATTAGACATTTCTTCCAAAATATCGCAGCCGCCTACCAGCTCACTATTTACAAATAGTTGTGGGTAGGTGGGCCAGTGTGAGATTTTAGGCAGTTTTTCACGAATAAAAGGCGCTTCCAGAACGTTAACATAAGCGAAAGGGACTTTTAAGCCGTTTAAAATGCTAACTGCTTTAGCAGAGAAGCCACACTGTGGATTAGCGGGTATACCTTTCATATAAAGTATGATTGGGTTGGTTGCTAATTGTTGGTGGATTTTTTCTTCGGTAGTCATAGAATTCTCTTATTCTGCAGTCAATAGATTGTGTTTAGTTTAACCGGCTTGTTGCCTGATTTTTTCTTCAGCTTTTTTTATAACTTTTACTTCGCCATTGCCCACGATGGTCTCTGCATCAACGATGCATTGCTCAACGTCATCACGGGAGGGGATTTCAAACATGGTTTTTCTCAATGTTTGTTCCATGATACTCCTTAAACCACGCGCCCCTGTTTCTCTTTCAATGGCTTTTTTGGCAATTTCAATCAGTGCATCCTGTTCAAAGCTTAATTCAACATCTTCGTAAGCAAACAATTGTTGATATTGTCTAACCAGAGCATTTTTAGGTTCGGTTAATACCCGAATCAAAGCATCGGTATCCAGAGGTTCCAATGGAGCTAATATTGGAAAACGTCCAATAAACTCGGGAATCAGACCAAACTTCCTTAAGTCGCTGGGCTGGGTTGCGTTCAATAATGCTTCAAGGGTCGGTTTGTCTTCCGGGTTATTAACTTCAGCATGGAAACCGATGGCCGAGTTGGTCGGAATAAGTCGTTTTTCAACATACTTCTCCAACCCAGGAAATGAACCGCCGGCAATAAATAGAATATTGCGGGTATCGATAGTTGTTTCACCGTCTTTGTTACGTTGACCTTTTCCTGAGACTTTAACGTGTGAGCCTTCAACTAAACGGAGTAGGGCTTGTTGAACACCTTCACCTGATACGTCACGTGTGCCGGTTTGTTGTTCTGGACTGCGGGCAATTTTGTCGATTTCATCAATATAGACAATCCCCCATTCAGCGTTAGTCATATTGCCTTCGGCAACATCCAGCAGTCTGACCAGAATATTTTCTACGTCATCACCGACATAACCTGCTTGCGTTAACGTAGTTGCATCTGCAATAACAAAGGGAACACCCACAATTTTAGCCAAGGTACTGGCCAATAAAGTTTTACCCGTACCGGAAGGGCCGATCAGTAATATATTGGATTTACCGATCTCGACATCCTTATCATAAACGCCCAAACCAGCATTGCCACTTTCATGCTTGAGGCGTTTGTAATGGTTATACACTGCCACAGACAGAATTTGTTTAGCCAGATCCTGACCGATAATATATTGATCAAGGTGCTCTTTGATTTTGGCGGGAATAGGTAAGGGCCCTTGCATTTCAGAGAGTTCTTTCTTTCGGCTCCAGTTACTGACCACCTGATTGGCCAATATAACGCAATCTCCGCAAATGAACCCCTCACTACCGGCTATTAAAGGAACCGTGGGTGATTGCGCTATACCACAAAACGAGCAGTGTTTAATTTCTTTATCACTCATGAATAACTCCTTATATGACTTGGGTTACTTGGGTAAACTGGCTAACCAGGCTCGTTGACATTTTTGTCGTGAACGGTCACTCATCATTTGACGTATTTTAGGTGTCGCTTTTTGTAAGGATAAGGTTTCAGCTTTTTGTATCTGCTTACAGAGTACCAAATGAAATCCTATTTCAGATTCAACCGGCTGACTGATTTCACCGGCCTTCATGCTAAAGAGCACCTCATCCAGTTCTGGATACAGTTTGCCTCTGGGAACAACACCCAGCACACCGCCTTGTAATGCGGTTGGGCATTCTGAATGCTTAAGGGCCAGGTCTGAAAACTTAAACGGTTTCTTTTGTAACTTGACATACAGTTCCTGAGCACGCGTTAATGCAGCCTCGTGGGTATTTTCAGGATAATCAGGATTAATACTGATAAATATATGGCAGGCTTCCCGCATTTCCGGGCGATTAAATTGCTCAGTATGTAAGTGATAATAAATGCCGATTTCTACTTCGTTGATAGATGGCGATCGAGAAGCGATCAATTCCATCACAACGTTAACCCGGCTTTGACGCAAAAGCGCGGCTTTTAAACTGTCCGTCGTTAGACCGTTTTTATCCAGATCACTCAGGAATGACTCTTCATCCTGATATCGATCACGCACTTCTTGATAAGCAGACTCAAGCTCTTGATCTGAAATAATCACCAAGCCGGCTTCTGGCGAATTGAGAATACGCTTTTCAATATTAAATTCACTCAGCGCCTGTATTTGGGCTTGAGTTAATTCCTCTGCTTGCAACTCAGCGGGTTTTTTCTTAAAAAGCGTCAACGCTGTTCTTAACAATGTGTAGGGGTCAATAGGGTCCGATTTTTTAGGCGGGTTCATATCAAGCCTCGGGCTCATTAAACGTTTCAGGATGTGCGGGTGCTAAGGCAGACTCTGGGAGTTGTAGTGTTCTCCCTTCAAATGCCACATGATATTGAATGAGTTCATCGTCTCTAATCACTTTAAAGACTTCTCCTTCTGTGCCTTTTTTAAATAAGACGTTACCTTGAATACCCAAGTCGATCGTGCAAACAACGCGGTCTCTAAATTCAAAACGACTCGGGTTCCAGGGTTCTTCGGCACCAATTAACTCTTCCAGGCGACAGCCGACCATTCTTCCATGATTAAGAAAGTGTACGGTAAAGATCACCTGGTCCTGTAAAAAAGTACCGACTTCAATAACATTTCCTACGCTGCCTCGGCGAATTAATAAGACGCCTACATCTAAACCAGGGTAGGTGCCATCATTACGGACGTTTCGGGTGACTCTTACAGATTCACCGTATTCAAACCGTCCTTCGTCAAAGCGTTCGGGTTTCATACTTTGATATCGCCGAGTGCGACGAATGCCGTTTGATGTTCAGTCATTGAAAAGACTTTAAAGACTTTTTCTGTTTGGGCATCAGAGACCACAAAGTCTTGATAAGCACGTTCTAAAAGCTTGCTGTAAATGGCACGTTTAGCTTCTTCATGATCTGGCATTTCATCACTGGCTTTTTGCAGATAGTCATGAAAACGTTGCAAAATATGCAAACGGTTAACATGAACCACACTTTGGATATAATCCAATTGAAAGTACTGTAAAAAATCTTCAGCAGATTCTAATTCTTCCATTTCTTCTTCAAAGCTCATGGGGTTTCTCCAGTTTTAGATTAAAGGGGGCCAACTAAAGTGACATCTTGAGTAAGCAGATAAAGTACTAGTGAGAGAAATACCGCTAAACTCACCACGCCTAATACTGATATGTTTTTATCTTTGAACATGTGCTTACTCCTAAGTTTTGAAACTACTTTGACGTTGAATGACTAACTCTAATAAACCCTTAGCGCCAATTCTGTCTTTACCATCTAAGTCCACTAGCTTTTCAAAAATACTTTTGCTAACGTCCAGTAACTCCAGGCGCATATTCAAGAAGCCAATGGCTTTTAAGGTAAAGAGGTATAGCCTGACTTGAGTTAATAAATTAGTGGGTGTTTCACTAATATGATGGGGCTGTAACTCACGCCAATCTTCAGGAAAATCAATTAAAGGTCTAATAACTGCCAAGGCTTTAAGGGTTGCTGCCAAAGCATCTTCAAGCCGGTGTTGATAATAGTAAAAGCGATTGAGTGCCACTAATACGTTTAAAGAATGGGGTGCTAAAAAATAAGCTCTTAAGAGCGGTAGCTCAGCTTCACCGCTGGCATAGTTTTCAGCGGCAGTCGCTATCATGTTTTCGACTTCAGGTGCATCTTGGTTCTCAAAATACAGGCCTTGCGCTTCAAAATCTAACAAATCCACTTAATACCTCACGGCCAGTTTCACTGGGCTTTCTTTTTTTGGTGAACCGCAGATGGTTTCTGCGTCACAGTTATCACAAGACTCTTCATGGACAACGTCAGTTAATTGGGACTGCTTAGCTTCTAACTCATCAATGCGCTCCATTAGACAAGATATCGCTTTGCCTACCGGATCAGGGATAAGGTGATGATCAAGGTCAATACCATGTCGATTTTGTATCTTGGTGCCTTTCGTTTGAATAATACGTCCTGGGATACCAACGACCGTGCAGCAAGCGGGGACATCTTTGACCACAACCGAGTTGGCACCGACCCGAACATTATTACCCAAAGTAATGGCTCCCAGAATTTTGGCGCCTGAACCGATCAATACATTATTGCCAATGGTAGGATGACGTTTTTCTTTATTCCAGGTCGTGCCCCCTAGGGTGACACCGTGATATAGCGTGACATCATTTCCAATTTCAGTGGTCTCTCCGATGACCACGCCGAGTGCATGATCAATAAATAAACGTCGGCCTATAGTTGCGCCGGGATGTATTTCTACATTAGTTACTATTTTGGCGACCGTAGCAAGAATGCGAGCTGACAGTTTCCAGTTGGCTTTCCATAAGCGATGACTAATCCTGTGTATCAGTACGGCATGAACACCGGAATAAGTCAGCAATATTTCCCAAACAGTGTGTGCAGCTGGATCTCTCCCAAAAACACAATGGACATCTTCATGCCATTGTTTAAAAAAGCCCAGTGGCGTGTCTAAAGGGTAATTAACAGTATCTGACATGACCATAACCATTTTAGCTGCCGTTAAGTGTGAGGGAATATTGTCGGTTAATTTTGGCTTAATTTAATTGCCAACCCGTATTTTCAAGTGAAGGTCGTCCAGGTATCCTAAAAAACGACCCAGGATAACGATCATCTTGATCAGGTAAATCTGACCTTTCGTTAACTTCTGCTTCACAGGCTTCAAGTTCAGTTTGCTCATTCATGATGAAATGTCCTCTTAAAGGTTTTGATGGAATAAATTGAGCTCTTCAGGTTGAGGTGTTCTTTTGGTCAAACTGACAAACTGTCTGACTTGAGTCAGTAGTTTTTGTGCTTGTAAACGATTAACCACAATTCCCAATTGCTGATAGGCGTGGATAACGCCTTGAGTGCCCGAATGTTTACCCAGGATTAATTGATGACTGCGTCCAACAATGGCAGGATCAACGCCTTGATAATTACTGGGGTCTTTTAACAAACCATCGACATGAATACCGGCTTCATGACTGAATACGTTTTTTCCAATTAAGCTTTTCCGACTGCCGATCGCATCTCCAGATGCGGTAGCAACCTGTTCTGAAAGTAATGGAAAGTTATGTAAGGAGATGCCTGTTTCAAATCCATAGAGTTGCTTTAAACCGACTACCACTTCTTCTAAAGCAGCATTGCCAGCGCGTTCGCCTAATCCATTGACTGTGGTGTTAACATGGGTTGCACCTGCAAGTGCTGCGGCCATTGTATTAGCTGTTGCTAACCCTAAATCATCATGGGCGTGCATTTCAATTTCCAAATCGGTAGACGCTCTCAACCGTTTAATAGTCTCAAAGACACCAAAGGGTTCCATAATACCGACGGTATCAGCAAAGCGAATACGGGTTGCGCCTGCTTGTTGAGCGGCTTCAGCCATCTGGATTAAAAAATCCACATCGGCACGTGAAGCATCTTCCATCCCCATGCAGACATCTAAACCGAGATCTCTCGCTTCATTAATGCAGGTACTAATGGTATTAAGAACCCATTGCCGACTTTGTTTAAGCTTATGCTGGATATGTTGATCGGAGGCAGAAATGGATAAATCAACTTTATGGACATTTAAACCCAAACAACTTTGTAAATCGTCATGGCGCATTCTTGACCAAACCAGCAGCTTGGAACTCAGCTTAAGTGCGGCAATGGCTTTTATTTCTTCACGTTCAATGGCACCCATCGCTGGGATACCAATTTCTAATTCAGGAACACCCAAGTCTGCTAATTGAGTAGCAATTGACAGTTTTTCTTGCAGCGAGAAGGCAACACCAGCGGATTGCTCACCATCTCGAAGTGTTGTATCGTCAATAATAATTTGGCGGACTTGAGCTTTCATGACGTTCTGCTGTTATGCGTATGTAGGAGCAAACGCTTGTTCAGGGTTAGCCACTGGGCCGTCACCCTCCCAATACGGCGATAATTTCCGTAAAGTTTTTACAATACCAGGCATTACTTTTAACACTTCATCGACTTCTGACATCGTGTTATAGCGTGAGAAAGAAAAGCGAATCGTGCCGTGTGCTGCGGTATAAGGAATATCCATCGCTCTCATCACATGCGAAGGTTCAAGGGAGCCTGAGGTACAGGCTGAACCACTGGAAGCTGCAATACCGGCTTTATTTAAGAGCATTAAAATGGATTCACCTTCAATATACTCAAATGCGATATCGGTCGTATTGGGTAAACGGTTATAAAGATCACCGGTGACAAAGCAATGCGGAATACTTTCAGTGATGCCTTTTTCTAGGCGGTCACGCAGTTCTTTAACGGTCGTGTTTTCATATTCGATGTATCGAAGCGCTAGCTCACAGGCTTTACCCAAGCCAACGATAGACGCGGTGTTTTCAGTACCCGCTCTTCTACCACGCTCTTGATGTCCACCCCGCAATAATGGACGATAGCGAGTGCCTCTACGCAGATATAAAACGCCGATTCCTTTAGGCGCATGTAATTTATGACCCGACAACGATAACATGTCGATTTTAGTATCTTGCAACATCATCGGAATCTTGCCAACGGCTTGTACGGCGTCAGTATGAAACATGACCCCGGCAGCGTTTGCCAATTCAGCCATTTCTGCTACCGGAAAGATAGTGCCGGTTTCATTGTTAGCCCACATAACTGAAACGATGGCAACCTGGTCAGACAATAATTTTTTATACGATTCCAGATTTAATCGGCCTGCTTTATCCACAGGTAATCTATGAATGGTGTAACCTTCTTTTTCGAGATAATCACATAAGTTCAGAATTGCAGCATGTTCTACTGTGGTGGTGATAATTTCTTTCTTGTTGGGCTGGGCTTTAATGGCCGACAGCAAGGCCGTTGAATTAGACTCTGTGCCACATGAAGTAAAGATGATTTCAGAATCATGTTCACAACCAATAAGCGCCTGAACTTGTTGACGCGCGTTTTTTAGTCCTCTAGCAACACCATCAGCAAATTTATGAATGGAAGAGGGGTTCCCATACTGTTCTAAAAAATAAGGGATCATGGCATCAACCACCTCATGATCGACCTTAGTCGTTGCATTATTATCTAGATAGATGTCGGCCATTTATGCCACCTCAATATTCGTCAGTTTGGCCATTTCAGTCGCCGGAACCACTTTAATAAATTCGCCCATGACTTCCATTAAGCGTTGTTGAATGCCTGCGATTGTCATAGCGGCCATTTGGCAACCGTTACAAGCGCCGGTCATTTTTACATAAGCCGTGTTGCCGATCACTTCGACCAGCTCAACGTCACCGCCGTCAGCCATTAAGGCAGGTCTGAGCGATTCAAGTACTTCCTCAATCTTTTTAATCCGTTGTAGATTAGTTAATGGTGTTTTTACTGCTGCGATTTTTTCTGGTTGAGCGGCAGGAGCAGCATCTGGATCAAACTTCTCACCTTTTTCAGCTAAGACTTTTTCCAGAATGGCTTCAATGTCTTCATGACATGACGCACAACCACCACCCGCTTTGGTAAAGTTGGTCACATCTTCTACGGTACGTAATTTATTTGCCCAGACCATTTCTTCAATCATGACGGCATCAATTGCAAAACATTTACAGATTAATGCGCCTTCTTCGTGATCATCTTTCCAGACTTCGCCACGATAATTTGCAATTGCTGCTTGTAAGGCTTCACGTCCCATCACAGAGCAGTGCATTTTTTCTGGTGGTAAGCCTTCTAACTGAGCAGCAATGTCCTGGTTAGTGACTTGTAAGGCTTCATCTATAGTCTTGCCGATAATCATTTCTGTCAATACAGAAGAAGAGGCAATTGCAGAACCACAGCCAAAAGTCTGGAAGCCTGCTTCCAGGATAACTTCAGTATCATCATCCACTTTAAGGGTGAGTCTTAAGGCATCACCACAGCTAATGGAACCCACTTCTCCGGTGGCATTGGCATCAGCTACCGCGCCCGCATTTTTAGGGTTAAAAAAATGCTCTTTTACTTTATCTGAATAGTCCCACATGATTTTATCCTCGGGTTTGGGTATAAGTTGGTTTGATTGAATCGGGTTGGGTATACATTAACCAACGTTTTTAAGAACAGGTTTTTGTCCCGGTTCCTTCGGAATTGGTATTAAAAGAGGTGCCACAGGCGCAGCTTTTAACCGCATTGGGATTTGTAAATTTGAAGCCAGAGCCTTCTATGCTGTCAAGAAAGTCAATTGACATGCCATCAAGCATTGGTAAACTGACAGGATCAATAAATACTTTGACCTGACCGCAATCGATGACTGTATCTTCTTCAGTTTGACTGCCTTCAAGCTTCAAACCGTATTGGTAGCCAGAACATCCACCATCGGTGACTTCGATTCGTAAACCCGCTGTTGGTGTTTCAGAACCGGCAATAAAGCGGCCAACTGCGTTAACCGCTTTCTCTGTTAATGTAATCATTTTGTATTCTCCTGACTGAGTGGCATCGTTCTTGTTATTGTTAATAGCAACCTGTATGCCATTTTATTTTATTTTTCTAATTGCCTGTTTTTTCGGTGTTTACTTTAGAAAAGTGACAAAATGATGGATACTTCAGGTAGGTTTAAATCACACAATTGACTGACAATGTAAGCTTTACTACAAAATAACGAGGACTTGAAATGAACGTAGAAGATTTAGAGTTAGGTGATGTTGTTTATGCTGCCCGTTTGATCACCGATGACGGCTCGATTCCCGACGGAAATGAAGGGGAGGTCTTAGCTGAGGCGGGTACACGCGGGGTCATTACGTTAATAGGTCATGTAGAAGAAGAGCCCAATCGAACTGTCTTTTTGGTACGGTTCGAAGATAAAGAGATGAATTTAGGGAACCCTGTGGGCTGTTGGGTTGAAGATTTAATGGTTGAGCCTAAATTGGTAACACCGACTATATTGCAATAGATGGTAAAGTATCAGCGGCCAGCTCACTCTATTGAATGTGTATACTTTGTTGGATTAAAGGGTTATGAACAAACAAATTGAAACGGTTTTAAATTATCATAATCGAACCAAGCATCGCTTAGAGCGTTATGCAAAGGGCCCTGAATCCATCGACTGGGAAGATCAGCCGGATCAATTCCGGCATTTTTCAGGCTGTGAAATTGTTACTTTACCAAAGCCTGGCGGTGAGCTTGATGTTTTATTTTCAGCTTTAGATTCCCCAGAAACCATAACTGCCCAACCATTAACGTTAGTTAATGTTAGTTTATTACTCGAGCTTGCTTTTGGTTTGTCGGCATGGAAACAGTTTGGTCCCAGTCGTTGGGCATTGCGCTGTAACCCCTCCAGCGGTAACTTGCATCCGACAGAAGCGTATGTCATCAGTACGGGGCAAAACGATCTTAAAAACGGTGTTTACCATTATGTGAGTC
The DNA here is from genome assembly GCA_903866825.1 of uncultured Methylococcaceae bacterium. Taxonomy (GTDB): domain Bacteria; phylum Pseudomonadota; class Gammaproteobacteria; order Methylococcales; family Methylomonadaceae; genus Methylobacter_C. Next base: position 24,786 of record CAIPPE010000178.1, on the reverse strand, counting down.
ACGATCACACCCTTGAACAACGTTGTCGGTTTTCTGACAATATGACCGAAAGTAGTCTGGCAATAGGCTTATCTTCAGTACATTGGCGAGAAGCCTGGAAGTATGGTGAACGAGCCTTTCGGTATTGTCAGCATGATTTAGGACATGCTATCGGTGCTTTACGTTATGCCGCTGCAACTTTGGGCTGGTCAATTGAGTTGATAGCTGAAATGTCGGATGATGATATTGCTCAGTTGTTAGGCTTAAATCGTCATGAAGATTTTAAGGCATTAGAACACGAGTCTCCCGACCTTATTTGTCGAATTAACATTGGGATCGATAGCAAGCCCTTTGATGTTGATGCACTAATAGCCGATACGAAAGTGGGTCTTTGGTCTGGCAAAGCTGATAGTTTACGGGCTTATCATTTATATAAATGGCCGCTTATTGATGAGGTAGCTATAGCCGCAAGCAAACCGAGTACAAAAGAACCGAAATGGCAGGCTGTTCAATCGTTGCCTTTGCCAACCGATTGTAAACAAACAGCTACGTCTTTGATTCGCCAACGTCGAAGTGCCCAGCAGTTTGATGGCAAAATGTCTCCCATGTCTCAGGCGGATTTTTATCGGATACTTTCGGCAGTATTACCGACTTCTCCCGCTTTTCAGGCTTGGCGATGGTCAGCTAAAATTCATTTGTTTATTTTTGTTCATCGCGTTGAAGGTTTGGCTCCGGGTGTTTATGCGCTCCCCAGAAATCATGAAGCCTTGGAAAAACTTAAAGCAGGTACTTTAGAGACTTTTATGTGGCAATCTGTCGCTAAAGAGATTCCCTTATATCATTTATACTCAGGTGATTGCCGTCAGTTTGCTAAAACTTTGTCATGTCATCAACCGATTGCGAGCGATAGTGCCTTCAGTTTGGGCATGGTAGCAGAGTTCAGTGACACAATGAATGATGCAGCCTGGTTGTATCGGCGATTATTTTGGGAAACTGGATTGATAGGGCAGGTACTTTATTTAGAAGCCGAAGCAGCGGGTTACCGTGGCACGGGTATAGGTTGCTACTTTGATGATAGCGTCCATGAGCTGTTAGGATTTAAAGATGAACAGTTTCAAAGTTTATATCATTTTACGATAGGGAGGCCTCTGGAAGATAAACGGATTGAGACATTGTCTGCGTATGAACATTTAGGTTGAAGGAATGCCAAGGGAAACTATTCAATCACTGTGTCTAAATGCAGAATCATCTGTAATAAAAAAATTATTTAGAATCCCGATAGCCTGAACATGTTTGTTTAAGAACGTAGTGTCGTAAATACTGAAAAATAAGTAATCCTTTCGTGCAGTTTGCGTAGTCAATAAATTAGCTGCTACACTTCCAAGTAATGAACCTAGCGCACCGACAACTGGGTCACTTTGTTTTCTTGCTTTTTCTGTAATTTGTTGACTTATGAAGTCGTCGTAGTTGTTTAGTGAGGGATTTGTATAGGCCAAAACACCTAACAATATAATCAATGTAAGCGTTATATAAAATCGATTCATGTTATTTCTAAGAGTTTAATCATTCCTGTGAATATAACTATAACTCATTAGAACGATTTGCTCGAATAATATCAGCGATTAGTGGAGATACCTTATTCCTCAGGCCCATAACATTTTTGATAATCAATGCAGATGTTACAGGAAGGGGCACGGCATAGATACAAACCTTCTTCTTCGCAAAGCTGTTTATATAAGAACTTTTTCCACTTCATGTCCTTAATATTTTTTGCTGCAAGTTCCGGGAAGTTGTATTGCAATAATGCAGTAAGCTGTGGTCTTGACCATAAGCCTAAATCTTGCCATAAATGATTGTTACCCAAACAGCCCGCAACAATGATGCCAATGACCCAATTAATTTCCAGGGTATTGGCTCGGCTGTAACGCTTAAGTAAATTAATCAGATCCTCCTTTTCTAACATCCTGTCGAAAGCAATTTGACTACCAGAAGGTGCCAGCTCAGGAAGGCAATCATCCTTGAAGTAATGCGCTTTTAAAGTTTCAAACTGATCCGGCTCCAACCCCATATAATCGGGTAATACGCTTTGCCCTACACACCAACTGGCTGTCATACAGGCTAACCATTCATGATTAGATGACTTTAGAGGGGTAGATTTTAAGCGACTATAAGCCTGTTCTAAGGCGCTTTGGCGTTGGAGCACGGCAGACATGACTAGTATTCGACTAGAATATCTTCATCCCTGACAATCATCTGGCATGCCAGACGCCAAGGACATGGTAAATCATCGACAATCATTTTCTCCATTTCTTCTTGAGTGATTTTTCCAGTCGTTCTTAAAACTTCTTTTTCTTTTTCAGTTAAAGGACCCCCCATACGTTGACGTTTTTTGTCATCAATACTGGTGACTTTGATTAAGCATGTGCCACATTCACCATCTTCACATTCGTAATTGATGGGGATTTTGTTTTCTCTCGCAATTTTTAGCAAGGTTTCAGTATGACTGCCTGCAACAGCATATACGGTTTTATCCCTATATTCGGGATTTGAGAAGGTAATTAAAGCCATGATTGACTCCTTAATAGGGTGAAGTGCATAGATAAGATTCGCACTTAAAAAAGTGTGAGTAGGTAAGTGTTTTTTCTCAGACTGGTTTAACTTTTATGGTGCCACCTAAAACCTGAGCTTGGCATGCTAAGCGGTTATGTTTTCCAGCCATGTTCTCACGTAGAATTTTATCTTCTAGCACAGAGGGTTCAGTCAGATTATTCCAACCTTCAGTCACTTTTGTAATGCACGTTCCACAATCGCCCTCACGACAGCCGTAAGTAATCCCAGAGCCTACTTTTTCTGAGATTTCGATCAATCTTGTGCCCGCTGGGGCGGTAACGGTAACGTTGATATCTTCAAAGGTAATCGACGCTTTTGCCATTTTGTTCTCCAGTTATATTAAAAATTGTTAAGCAAGATCAGCAATATCAATTACTTTAGCTTGCCTTAAACCCATTAAATCCAGGGCCATTTCATGCCCAAATTCACGACAGAGTTGGGTTTCTTCTTCTGTCGGAATTAACTTGATACGTATACCTGGAATAGGTACACGCAACTTAAGTCCGCGTAAACGATCTTCTACCATTTTGACGCCTTCACCTGTCCACCCGTAAGAGCCGAAGACCCCGCCTAATTTCGATTTGAGGTTAATCACTGTTAGTGAGGAGAGTAAATCCCACACTGGTTTAACAGCGTCACCATTAATAGTGGGTGTGCCAAAAATAATACCGTCGGCCCCTTCGATTAAATCGACAAACGGTGAAATCTCACTACCTTCCAGGTCGTATAAAGAAACCCTGACATGTTCAACAGACATAGCACCTTCATAGATGGCTTCGGCCATACGTCTCGTATTGCCATAAGAGCTGATATAAAAAATTAACAGGGTTTTTTCACCGACACTGATCTCACTTTGTAAGGCCGAGTGAGATAGTTCTTTATAGCGTTGCACATACCGTTGGGGTTGATCACGCAATAAAGGGCCGTGAGCAGGTAAGATAGTGTTCAATTTCAATGGTTCTAATAGGGTTAATGCTCGATTAACATAATCTTTAAAGGGCCGCATAATATGTGCGTAGTAATATTCAAATGAAAATCGAAAATCACCGACCACATCATTAAATAAGCGTGAGTCACAGAAATGACAACCAAACACATCCCCTGAAAATAAAATGGCCTCTTCCTGTAGATAGGTACATTGGGTGTCTGGCCAATGTAAATAAGGCGTATGAAAAAACTGTAAGGTTCTATCGCCTAGTGAAACACTGTCACCTGTTATAACCGGAGTAAATTCAAAATCATCCTGCTTTAATAGTGCTTTAAGCATGGACTGCGCTTTTTGTGAAATATATACCCGAGCTTGCGGTGCGCGGCGCATGAGTTCAGGTAAGGCACCCGTATGGTCAGGTTCTAAATGATTTAAGACAATGACTTTAATCTCATCGTAATGAGTCACTGACTCTAATCGAGTAAAGAAATCACTGGCAAAGTTTTCCTTAACTGTGTCAATGATGGCAACGCCCTCACTGCCTCTTACAATATAGGCATTGTAAGAAGTACCGTTTGCTGTTTTTAAGATGATGTCAAAATTACGTAGATTAGGGTCTAAAGCACCCACCCAATGCACGCGATCTGATAATGCAACGGCTTGGGGTATGTTATCGATACTTAATACAGGTAATTTACTCATGGCTGCAACTTGATTTTGACTGTGTTTTTGGACAGCTTTCTAAATCAGAAGTGGTATCTACTGCTTGTAATCCGATCCAGTTATCAATCAGTTCCTGATCAAAGCCAGCCATTAAGACATCATCAATTTGCATTAAGGGGCGACGAATTAATATGGGTTGCTTTATCATCAGTGCCAATGCTTGAGCTTCGGTCTGCTCATCGGGATCAATTTCACCGTATTTAATATCTGGTGCACTGTAGTTAAACCAGTCTTTAACCGGTAAATCACCAAAGAAAAAACGTAATCGTTGCTCAGTCCAGTCTTCAGTTAAGATGTTTTTAGGAATAACCTGATGAGCGGCGGCCACCAACAGTTTCTTTTGCCGGGTATTGTTAGCACAACCGGGCTTTTCATAGAATGTGATAGTGGCCATTAGATAACTCCTGAATTAGTGAGATTGTAATTCTGCCATTGCTTCGGCCATTTTTTCGGGTGGGATACCCGTTAAAGAGCCGGGTGGATTAATGGCAACACCAAACGAATCTAAAATTGCGCCTTCTATTGGACAAATACTGGCGCATTGAAACACTGGAAAATCACCCTCGCATTCAGTACATTTTTTGGGATCAACCATGAAATGAGGTTTCGCTTCAGAAATCGCATGGCTGGGGCATACGGGTTCGCAGGCAAAACAATTTACGCATAAATCAATAATAGATACTGCCATAGTAGACTCCTAGAATCGTTGATTGGCTTAGCATAAGCATCACCTAATAATCCAGACCGTTAGATTGAATGGGGTTTTAGTTACGCATTTGCTCGGACAGCTTCGTTCTTTTCATCCAGTTTTCCGGCAGCGGCCATTTCTTTGTAAACGGCCATAACGGCATCTTCAATCGGTTCCATAGCGTGTTCACCGTTTGGTGCAATGCCGGCTGCTTCAAGCATTTCCCAAGGTTCATATCCCACTTTTGAACACAATACCGCTTCACAGCCGGCGAGGGCTCTTATCGTCAGTTGTAAGACGCTTTCACCATCGCCACAGGTACTGTCTCCACCACAATATTGATCCGCTTTACGATGGCTGATGAAGCGCACGCCTTCGGGTGAGGCTTCATAAATCAGGAATTCTTTAGCATGACCAAAATGGACGTTGATAACCCCTTGACCACTGGTTGCCACAGCCATTAATACCGGACGGGTAGTGAGTTTAGGTTCTTGTTGATGTTGCTGCGCTTTTACAGCTTTTTCGAGACGTTTACTGTCCATTTCTTCTTGAATGGCTTGATGGATGACTTTACGTTTTTCCATTGCAGCCTGATAATCGATATCCATTTCTTCGATTTTATCGAGGGTAAACTCATCACCGCGATCTTCACCGAGTAAGCCCACTGCATCAGCGCGGCATTGACGGCAGTGGCGCATCATGTTCATGTCGCCAGAGCAGCTATCTTGCAAATCCTGTAATTCATCGGGCGTGGGGCCACGCTGTCCCATAACACCATAGAAAGTACCGTGTTCGGCTTCAGCAATTAATGGCATCACATTGTGCAAGAAAGCGCCTTTAGATTTAACCACTCGACTGACTTCAGCTAAGTGTTGATCATTAACACCTGGAATCATGACCGAATTGACTTTAACTAAAATGCCTTTTGCTATAAGCATTTCCAGGCCTTTTTGCTGTTGTTCAATCAGTATTTTCGCGCCCTTAATACCTTTAATACGTTTGTTATTCCAGAATATCCAGGGGTATATCTTTGCACCAATTTCAGGATCAACGGTGTTAATGGTAATGGTGACATGGTCAATATTGTGTTTGGAGAGTTCTTCAACGGCGTCAGGCAAAGCAAGGCCATTAGTAGATACGCAAAGTTTAATATCCGGGGCTTCCTCACTTAATCGGCGGAAGGTTTCAAAAGTGCGCTCTGGATTGGCTAATGGATCACCAGGACCAGCAATCCCTAGTACGGTCATTTGCGGAATGGTGGCAGCGACTGCCATAGTCTTTTTAACCGCTTGATCCGGTGTTAAAAGTTCAGAGACTACACCTGGACGAGATTCGTTAGCGCAGTCGTATTTTCGGTTACAGTAATGACATTGAATATTACATGCAGGTGCCACAGCCACATGCATGCGTGCAAAGTAATGATGTGCATCTTCAGAATAACAGGGATGGTTTTGAACTTTTTCCCGAATTGAATCGGGTAAGGAATCCATCTGATTGTCTGTTGTTCCACAAGAACTGGCAGAACATCCACCCTTTGCCCCATGCTCTGCTTGGCTGGGGGTATTGTTTAATACTGGCAATTGCATGGCTTTGACCTCTTAAAGTTATGTTTGCTTTAAGTAAAAGCACAGGTCGTGCCAAGTGTGTAAAATGATTTATATTGTTGATTTTAAAATGTTTTGTATTTTAATGCAGCTTTGATTGTCGTAAACATTACAGTCAAGCCATAGTGTTTTGTTATTAAGGGGACAAGACTTGCTTACAAATCAACTCAAGCTACGTCGTGATACCAATCAAGTAATTCCTCACCACCCCAATTTTCAGCATCAGGGGGTATGGTTTCATCGGTAACATAGAGTGTCATTTGACCGGGTTTTGCATCACCGATTAGCAAGCTCTCTGCATACTCAATGGAACAACCCTGTTTACCCGTTGCATCATTTAGCCACTGGGCGGCCATAGCAATGGCTTCTTGCTGTGTTTCACCAAAGCCAAAAACGGCATAATCGTGTTGTACATATAAAATAGTCATAAAAGCACCGTAAGGTTAAATTTGTTTCATGGTGATATCTAAAGTCAAAATGCGGTAGGCAATTTGCCTTGGAGTCATATTGAGTAAACGTGCCGCTTTCGCTTGAACCCAGCCACTTTGCTCTAGGGCTGCGATGACACGTTCACGGTCATCCATATTTTCATCATTAAAATCAATAGTGGCTGTTTTTTGGGGTTTTAAATTGAGTCCTGCTTGATTGACAACATCTTCAAGACCAGTATTAACCATCACGTCACGATCAATAATACCATTCGGACTCATAATGGCTGCCCGTTCTAACCGGTTTGATAACTCTCGTACATTACCGGGCCAATCATGTTTCATTAAAATGCGGATGGCGCTTTCTTTAATCTCAAGGGGGCGCCCTCCTTGCTGCTCTGAAATTCTTCCGAGCAAGAAATCTGATAACTCAGGGATATCTTCAGTTCTATCGCGTAGAGGGGGCATGTTGATTGGCATAATATTCAGTCGATAATACAAGTCCTCCCTGAATTTACCCTCAGTGACTTCTTCTTCAAGATTTCTATTAGTAGCCGCAATAATACGCACATTGACTTTTATGGTTTGGGTTCCACCTACACGCTCAAACTCACCCTCCTGTAATACCCGTAAAAGTTTGGCTTGGAATGAGGCGGAAATCTCACCAATTTCGTCAAGGAATAGAGTTCCATTGTCGGCAAGCTCAAAACGGCCTTTACGTTGATTGATAGCACCACTAAAGGCACCTTTTTCATGGCCGAATAATTCAGATTCTAATAAAGTGTCGGGTAGTGCTGCACAATTTAATTTTAAAAATGGACCACTCGCGCAACCAGAATTAAAATGTATGGCATTGGCAACTACTTCTTTACCGGTTCCTGACTCTCCACGAATTAAAACAGTCGTATTCCATTTTGCAACCTGGCGGATTAAATCGAAGACCTTTAACATCGGTGCGGAATGGCCGATGATATTTTCAAAGCTGTAGTTTTTAATTAAGGCTTGTTTGAGTTGGTCTCGTTCATTAAGTAAATGGCGTTGTTTACGTTCGATAACGCGTAACATTTTAACGCTTTGAGCAATTAGATTGGCTACCATCTCCATAAAGCGTGATCTCTCACCCAAAAATTGATTATTATTGGGTTGAGCCGCTAACACGCCAATAGTATCGCCTTCTTCTACATAAATGGGTGATCCAATAAAGGGTAAGTCAGCATCATATAAACCCATGCGACCAAGGAAACGAGGTTCTTCTGATATTTTTTCAACGACAATCGTTGAACCCGCATCAAGAATGGCACCCATTAAACCTTCTCCAGGATTATAGCGTACAGATTGACTGAGTTTGTCGTTGCCATCAGAATGAACAATACTGACAATTAAACTGTTATTCTCAATTTCTTTGAGAGTTATCATTCCTGAGCACATGCCCGATCTTTTATGAAGTATTTCAAGCACGGCATGCAATTTTGCATGTAAATCATGGGTACTGTTGAGTACCTGACTGATCAGGTACAAGGTATCCAGTTCTGCTTCAATTAGTTGTGTACGTTCTAGCGTCACGCTAATCTCCCGGCAGTGTTTTTATGTCTAGGAAAGCTAATTTTAAAACGACAACCTTGGTCATAGGTAGGATCAATTTCTATCAAACCATGATGCTGATTAACAATTTCCTTAGCTATAACCAATCCCATTCCTGCCTGATTACTTCCCATTGGACGAGTGGTATAAAAGGGTTCAAAAACTTTTGTACGTTTTTCAAAAGGAATACCCGGGCCTGTATCTTCAATGTATACATAAATGAGATCAATATCTGCATCAGTTGTAATCTTGATACGGTGTTCAGCGCTTTTAGAGTTTCTGATAAGAGCATCAATTGAGTTATCAATGAGTTGCTTGAATAAAATTCGCAGGCGATTTTCAGAACCTAAGAGCGGGGGTAATGTAAATAATGGTTGCCAATAAACATCAATACCGATTTCTAAAATGCGTACATCACATAATAACAGCACATCATGAATGATTTGATTTAGATTAACCGGGATTACCGCTGTTTGAATAATTTCTGGGATGCATTTTTGCATCATTGTTATGGCTTCTTGTCCGGATTGTTGAATTTGCAATAAGTTTTGTAATAAACCATCATACTGATTGTCACGTTTGTGTCTAAAAATTTGTTCAGCTGCTTTAATTTGATTCATGGGCATCTGTATTTGGTGCATTGCTCCTAAAAGTGTTTCTCGTAGGCTTCTTACGCGCTCATCTTCTGACATAATCGTTTTTAATGTTTGTAGATGCAGTTCCTGCATTTGTCTGCGCTGTTTGGTGGTATCTGAAATAGTAAGTATCAAATATTGTTTGGAAGCATTATCAAAAAAAGCATCGGCATTCACTTCATTTTCAATAAACCAATTACCTGCACAAGAATACCATCGGCTTTTTCTATTTCCTTTACCTTCTATTTTAAATTCATGGTTATCAAAACCCTGTTGCTTGCTCTGGATGACTTGCCATGAGTCAGCCATGACATCACGCAATAGTTGTAAGAAGTAAGTTGCTGGTTCACCTTTATCCAAATCACTGATAAGTGCTTTGTACATGTGGTTGTCCAGAATGACACGATCTTGATCATCAATCACGACCATTGCCATTGGCGATGAATTTATTACGGACTCAATTAGTAGCTTGTGGTTTATGACTTTTTTCTCTGACTCATAGGCTTTCGTAATATCTCTATGCATACCGATATAGTGAGTGATATTACCCTGGTCATTTAGCATAGGGGCTATTGTCAAATCTGCCAGATAACGATGTCCTGATTTATGTCGATTACAGAGAGTGCCATGCCATACTTTTTTACTGCTAATGGTGTGCCACAAATCATAATACACTTCTCTGGGTGTTGATTTATCGGAAAGAATAGATTCTTTTTGGCCCAAAATGTCACTAGTCTGGTAGCCTGTTACCATTGAAAAAGCGTTATTTGCATAAAGGATATTCGATTTTTTATCGGTGATAGAAATGGCAATGGGTGCTTGTTCGACGGTCTCGACAAATAAATCATAAGGCATTTTGTCGTCATTACTGGTCGTATTTCCTTCTCCGTTAAAATGCGGTGAAAGTTCATTGATAACACTTTCCATATTGGTATGCATCCGTAAATAGTGTAATGACTTTTTATTCATAAAATTGAGACCGTGTTAAGGATGAGATTTACTCAATAGTGATGCAAAAATTATGCCTTCATTTGTTTTGCGCTTTGTTTATGCAGCTTATGATTGCAAGTGATAATCAATTGGCAATTAAAAGCAGGTAAAGACCGTAAATGTAGAATATCTGTTTTGTAAGGTTTACGACATAATTATTTTTATAACTGTCAGTATGTGTTACTTACAACAGGGGGTCGGCATCTTTCTGGATAATTAAGTCCTGAAATTCTTATGAGAAATGGCAATAAAAACATAATAATCAATTTGGCATAAATGATGCAGGATAAAGGTTATTATTTACAATTACCCTACGCAGTTTGGATGAATAGTGATGAGTGAATATCTGTTGCTTTTATTGGGCACGGCCTTAGTTAATAACGTAGTTCTTGTTAAGTTTTTAGGTTTATGTCCCTTCATGGGAGTATCAAAAAAGCTGGATTCAGCCTTAAGTATGGGATTAGCCACTACCTTTGTGTTGACATTAGCGGCGATGACGAGTTGGATTCTGGAGCATTTTGTTCTCGCGCCTTTTAATATTCAGTTTTTGCGTATATTGGCTTTTATATTGGTTATTGCGGCTGTTGTGCAATTTACTGAAATGGTGGTACACAAAACAAGTCCAGTACTCTATCAAATATTAGGTATTTTTTTACCGTTGATTACTACTAATTGTGCTGTGTTAGGTGTCGCGCTATTAAATGTTCAGGAACATTATGGTTTCATGCAAAGTATGATTTTTGGATTTGGTTCGGCAGTTGGTTTTACTTTAGTTATGGTGCTGTTTGCCGGGTTGCGAGAACGTTTAGCCTTAATGGCGGTGCCTGTTTTGTTTGCTGGAACGCCAATTGCCTTTATTACTGCAGGCATTTTATCGCTGGCCTTTATGGGGTTCGCTGGTCTTAATACTAAGATGTGACAGGAAATTAGCCATGTATGTGTTATCTGCAATAGTATGTTTAACCTTATTAGGCTTAGTTCTAGGCCTATTGTTGGGTATTGCTGGCAAATATTTAAAAGTTGAAAGTAGTCCTATCATTGATGAATTGGAATCCTTGTTGCCTGGGTCTCAATGTGGTCAATGTGGCTTTCCAGGTTGCCGACCCGCTGCTGAGGCCTTGGTTGACGGTAAAGCTCCCGCAACGATATGCCCACCGGGTGGTAGCGCATTAGCCGAACAAATTGCGGCCTTGTTAGGTTTGGATTTAGATTTAAGTGCGGTAAAAGAACCCGAGTTATTGGTTGCACGTGTGAGTGAGGCCACTTGTACGGGCTGTACACGCTGCTTTAAAGTGTGTCCAACGGATGCGATTGTTGGAGCTCCAAAACAAATACATGCGGTTGTTGCTGACGCTTGTATAGCCTGCAAAAAGTGTGTTGAGGTGTGTCCAACAGAGTGTTTACAAATGCATCCAGTTGAAGTCACCTTACGTAACTGGCGATGGACCAAGCCTATCGCAGTATTTGACGAAAGCGAAACAGGGAGTGCGCTATGTTAAGTTTTTTTACAAAATCACGCATACGAGGCGGTGTTCATGCCGAAGGGTATAAAGAGCTAACGTCTGCGGATAAAATTGTTTCTACCTTTCCATTGCCTAAAACGTTGTACATTCCTTTGCAACAGCATGTCGGTAAACCTGCTGAACCGTTGATTAGAGTCGGCGATAAAGTGCTAAAAGGTCAATTATTAGCCTACAGTCAAGGTCTGATCTCTTCTCCAGTTCATGCACCCAGTTCGGGCATTATTCTTGATGTTAATGATTATCCTGCTCCACATCCTTCGGCCTTGCCTATTCGGATGATTGTTTTAGAAACAGACGGAAAGGATGAATGGGTTAAAAGCAAAATTGTCGTTGATCCCTTTCAACTGACACCTGAAGATATTAGCTTACGTGTGGGGGCTGCTGGCATTGTGGGGTTAGGTGGAGCTACCTTTCCTACCGCAGTTAAACTGAACATGGGTCGTGAAAATAGTATTGATATCTTAATCATCAATGGCGCGGAATGTGAGCCGTATTTGAGTTGTGATGATCGCTTAATGCAAGAGCGCGCAGATCAGATAATTGACGGTGTGCGTTTGATGTTACATGGTATGGAATCTGACCGTGCGGTAGTGGCGATTGAAGACAATAAGCCGCAAGCTTTTTATGCCATGCAAACCGCTGCAAGACCTTATCCATTAATTGAGGTGATACAAATTCCAACCCGTTACCCCATGGGTTGGGATAGACAACTGATTCGTTATGTAACCGGTAAAGAAGTCCCAGTCGGTTGTCGTTCTTCAGAAATTGGTGTCACCATTCACAACATAAGCACGGCACATGCCGTTCATAATGCGATTCGGAAAGGCTACCCTTTAGTGAGCCGAGTTGTCACTGTATCGGGTGGAGCCGTTAGGCGACCGATGAATGTCGAAATTCCTCTAGGCACGCTTATCTCAGAAGTATTTAAGTTTTGTGACGTTGATTTAGCGCAGACTGCCCGGATTATCATGGGTGGGCCGATGATGGGGGATGCATTACCTCATACAGGATTACCTACGGTTAAGGCGACCAGTGGTGTGTTGGCGTTAACTGAAAGCGAACTCAAGAGTACTGATGTGCAGCCGTGTATTCGTTGCGCGAGTTGTGTAACCGTTTGTCCGGCCGGATTAAGACCGGTGGATATGGCGAATAATATTCGTATGAACCAATTGGATGCAGCCGTCGATTTAGGCTTAAAAGATTGTATTAGTTGTGGATGCTGTTCTTATATCTGTCCATCAAATATTCCTTTGGTGCAGTATTTCAAATATGCTTCTGGTGAAGTTGTAGCAAGACAACAAGCCCAACATAAGTCAGAGCAAACCAAACGTCTGATGGATGATCGTAATTCCCGTATGGAACGTATCGCCAGACAACAAGAGGAAGAAGAAAGAATTCGAATAGCCGCAAAAGCTGAACGAGAACGCATAAAAGCAGAGCAGGCTGCTGCAGCTGCCGAAGCAGTGGCACAGGAGACTTTAGTATGATGGTCAATATTAAACCAAAAAGTGGTGCCCATATTGGTGCAAAAGCCAGTGTAAGTCACATTATGTGGCAGGTAATGCTGGCTTTAATGCCTGCAACGATCTTTGGATTGTGGCTTTTTGGTTGGCCGGCGATCAATTTGTTTATTATTACGGTGTTATCCGCCATTTTTTTTGAGGCAGTCTGCATTTGGCTTCAGGGTAGGGCGGTTAAGCCCGTCATTATGGATGGCTCAGCAATCTTAACTGCTTGGTTATTAGCGATGACGCTACCACCATGGGCCCCTTGGTGGGTAGGTGTTGTAGGTTCAGCTTTAGCTATTATTTTGGGTAAACAGGTCTATGGTGGCCTGGGTCAAAACCTGTTTAACCCCGCAATGTTAGCCCGTGTGGCGTTGTTAATCTCCTTCCCCATTGAGCTGACAACATGGGCAAATGTTTCTCCGTTGTTTTTTTCAAACTCCCCAGGCCTTATTGAAAGTTGGCATATTACATTTTCTGGTATAGATAATTTAGATGCGATGACAGGTGCCACGACACTGGGTTATATAAAAACAGAGTTCTCTCAAAATCATTTGTTATCAGAAAGTCTAAAAGATTATTCGGGGTTACTAAACTTCATTGGTTGGGCACGAGGAAGTTTGTGTGAAACATCCGTGGTCTTATTAGCTGCTGGTGGGGTATGGTTAGTGCGTCAAGGTATAATTCAATGGCATATTCCTGCTTCGTTATTACTGACTGTTACTGTATTGGCGAGTATTTTTCATCTCATAGATGATCAACATTACGTTAGCCCAATGTTACATTTAAGTTCTGGTGGATTGATCTTGGCGGCTTTTTTTATAGCGACGGATTATGTGACTTCTCCCAACACGCCGACGGGCCAAATTGTTTTTGGGGCGGGTTGTGGTTTTTTGATCTTTGTTATTCGTACCTGGGGTGCTTATCCTGAAGGCGCTGCATTTGCTGTTCTATTAATGAACTCTGCAACGCCACTGATTGATTATTATATTCGTCCCCGTATTTATGGACGTGATCGTCAAGGTAAGCCGCTTGAAATTACCAAATCATAAGCTGTTGAACATTGTTAACCATCGTTTAAGTAAGTCAGAGTGTAAATCATGAAACTTGACCCAGAGACTATTGAATACTGGCAAAGAAAGGTTATTTCTTATCGGGCTTTTTTAAAGAGCTGGTTAGAACCCACTCATTTGGCGGGATTAAGACCTAAATTAGAGTTTCAAACAGGTATCTTGGCGGGATTCTCATTGCTTGCCAGTGTGCTGTTGGGTGTTACTAATTGCAGTACTCAAGGCACTATTCAAGAACGTCTGGATGAGGACTTAAAAAAATCCCTGGAAGAGGTTGTGCCTGCTTCCTATTATGATAACAACATCTTGCAGGATACCTTAACGATTCCATCTGCTGATTACAATATCGGAGCTAAAGAAACGACAGTTTATTTAGCTAAAAAAGAGGGGAAAGTGAGTGCCGTCTGTTTTAAGTTTATCGCACCGGATGGGTATTCTGGGGCGATAAATCTGATTATGGGTATTGATCGTAATGGTGCTCTCCTAGGTGTACGAGTACTTAATCATAAGGAAACGCCTGGCTTGGGTGATAAGATTGAAGTGACTAAGTCTGACTGGATATTAAATTTTGTAGGCCGTTCTTTAGAAAACTTAACCCCTGCACAATGGGCAGTCAAAAAAGACGGCGGAATCTTTGATCAATTTGCAGGTGCTACCATAACACCTCGTAAGACGGTACAAGCGACTTACCGTGGATTACAGCTTTTTAAAGCCCATCAAGAACAACTCATTAACCCATAAGGTATTGTTATGTTTATGTCAGAATCTTATCGAAGAATCGCTGCCGATGGTATTTGGAACAATAATATTGTCTTTGGTCAGAACTTAGCCTTGTGTCCGTTATTAGCGGTTACGGGAACAGCCACCAATGGCTTAGGAATGGGCTTGGCTACGTTAGTGGTTATTATTGCTTCCAACGGATTGATTTCTGTTACCAGGCATTTAATACCCGGGGAAATTCGTATTCCTATATTTGTATTGCTAATCGCTGCATTAGTTACCCTGGTTGATATTTTAATGAATGCGTGGGCACATGAATTATATAAAGTCTTAGGCTTATTTATTGCGCTTATTGTAACAAATTGCGCCTTATTGGGGCGAGCTGAGGCCTTTGCTTCAAAACAGCCCGTTAAGGAAGCCTTGTGGGATGGTTTAATGATGGGTTTGGGCTTTGCATTAGTCCTGGTTGCATTGGGGGCCGCTAGAGAAATCAGTTCAGCAGGGACTTTATTTGCCAATGCGTCTTTACTGCTTGGGGAATCATTTAAATTTCTGGAAATTACAGTAATACCGAATTACAAAGGTTTTTTGTTAATGGCTTTACCGCCGGGTGGTTTTATCATGTTAGCTTTTTTGATTGTTGGAAAGCGTTTGATAGATCAAAAGTTGGCATCTATAAAAAAAGCGCCGATTGTTGTCTTAGATGAAGTGATAGCTGATTAAAAATTAATCAAGGAGAACTTGCTATGAATGTGGGTGTTTGCTATGCAGAAGCGGATAGACAATTATGGATGCGCTTAGAAGTTCCAGATGATAGCACTATCGAGGAAGCGATTAAACTATCAGGCGTGTTGAAACTTTATCCAGACATCAATTTAGGTACTCAAAAAGTAGGTATCTTTGGAAAGATTGCCACCTTAGAAACGATTGTAAAGGAAGGGGATCGAGTTGAAATTTATCGGCAGATAACGGTCGATCCACAAACTGTTCAGCGTCGTCGTCGTTAAGCTTATATGGTTACGATCAGGTTTGCAAAGATGGCTGATATTCCGCAATTGGTTACTCTGTTAGAGGAACTGTTCTCGCTAGAAAATGACTTTCAGGTTGACCAAGAAAAGCAGGTAACGGGGTTAGCTTTGTTAATAGCAAGTCAAAAAGATGCTGTGTTTGTAGCAGACGTCACTAATACAGTTATCGGCATGTGTAGCGTACAAACTTTAATTTCAACCGCTGAAGGTGGAGCTGTAGGCATAGTGGAAGATTTAATTGTCAGTCACTCTTACCGTAAGCAAGGTGTGGCCTCTTCTCTTTTGGCAGAAGTGTTTAATTGGTCTGAGCATCAAGGTCTTAAACGCCTGCAATTGTTGGCCGATCAAAATAACAGTTTCGCTTTAAACTTTTATAAAAAACAAGGCTGGCGATTTACCCAGTTAATTTGTTTAAGAGCTGCCGATTATAATTCTCTATAATAATTGAATTATGGAGGAAGCAATATGAAGCAAACTAAATGTGCTTGGGCACTGTCGAGTTCATTAGAAGAGCAATATCATGATCAGGAATGGGGTGTACCTATCCATGATGATCGTTTGCTATTTGAGTTTTTAACCCTTGAAGGCGCACAAGCAGGGTTGAGTTGGTCAACCATCCTAAAAAGACGTGACGCTTATCGGTTAGCGTTTGATAATTTTGATCCTACCCTGATAGCTCAGTATGATCATAATAAAGTGAGTTCTATATTAGAAAATACTGGGATTATAAGAAATCGCTTAAAGATACACTCAGTTATTACAAATGCTCAGGCTTTCTTGGCTATTCAAGCTGAGTTTGGTAGTTTTGATCATTACATCTGGAGTTTTGTTAAGGGTCAAGCAGTACACAATGCTTGGCTTCATGCGTCTGAAGTTCCTGCCTCTAGTGATGTGTCGTTAAAAATGAGCCAAGCGTTAAAAAAGCGTGGCTTTAAATTTGTCGGCAGTGTTATTTGCTATGCTTATATGCAAGCGATTGGAATGATCAATGATCATACGGTAGATTGCTTTAGATATGCCAAGATCAATACTCTTTAAGCTTATCCACGTTAGACAGTACAGTTTAAGTTTAAGGTTAAGCTATTTATGGAGAGGTAGGGGTAGGATATCAAAGGAATTGTTTCGAGAAATTAGCGATGGCAAGAGCGATAAGAGCCCCCATCATCCATTTTAGTAAATTAAGATCAGCCTTTATGGGAGCAAGTTCAATCTGTAAATCCTTCTTAGTAACCAGTTCTGATTCTTCAATTGCTGCTCGCATTGCTTCAGTCAAGCCCTCTGCTTGTTTTTGATTAAAGCCGGCCTCTTCTAATTTGCGAACAAACTTATGTGTATCAAATGTAATTGTTGCCATAATCATTACCAAGAAAATTGTATGCCTGATTCAGTATATCAAATATTCAAATGATTACCGATATAAATGACTCTCCTCTCATCCATTCTAGCAAGTAGCTTCCAGAGAGTAAAACGTAATCGAGAATTGCATCTCAGCTTAAGTGGGTTTTATAAGCTCAGCGATTAGAGAAACTGGGTGATAGACTTTATTCAATGTGGAAGCCTTGTTTGATGAAATTGAGGCATTCTTCAAAGCCAAGCCACTCTTCAAATGCAAAGAACAGCCTATGTTTGTTGTTACCAAATAATCAGCCTTGGATTCTTGAAAATGATCTAGTTTAATAGTTCTCAGAGGCTCAGCTATTTCGGGATGCGTTAAGCAATGTATCCCACCAGCACCACAGCAGGTTTGATTGTCCGGTAATGGCAGCACCTTGAACCCCGGTATTTTTCCCAACAAGCTATAAACATATTGATGTTTGTTTTCGGAGACTTTACTAACATTACGTTGGCTACAAGGTTCATGAACAGCAACTGATTTCCCTGACAAGGCAGTGTTATTTAGTTGTAGTCCCTCAGGCCAATGCATACACAGAAATTCGGTAATATCCAATAACGGTACATTAAATTTATCGACAGCTAACGAGTCTTTCAGTTCATATTCTTTTAACATCAGACCACAGGCACTGGCCGTATAAATGATGGTATCAATAGCCAGCGTATTAAACACATTGATGTTGTTAATAGCCAATTGATCCGCTATTTGACTTTGTCCTTGATGCTGATGAAGCGCACCACAACAGCCTTGCATTTTAGGAATTAAAACAGTAAAACCTATAGCGTTAAGGACTTTAATGGATGCCAGTAAGGTTTTTTGATCAAAATGTTCACCGATACAACCAGTAAATAAGGCTACTGTACCCCTAAACCCTTGAGCCGTGGGGTAGTAGTGATCGGTTAAGGTTTGTATTGTAACCTCTGGCAATAAAGCTTCCGCCTTGTCCAGTTTAAGTAAGTGTAATAGCCGTGTTTTTCTTACTAAGGTCGCTAAACCACTTTTCTGATAGCCTGCTAATAGCACTGTTAACATCGAGAATAACTTTTTATACTCAATGAGTTTAAACCCCAAAGGGGCTAAAAAGTGAGTACCTGGTTTTGTTGTCTGGCTGGATAAAAGCTTTTCTCGTGCTTGATCAAACAACTGACCATAAGCCATTTGACTGGGACAGATGGTTTCACAGGCTCGGCATTGCGTACAATTGTTAAGATGTCCGAGTTCCTCAGCAGTGAGGTTCCCTTTATCGTTAATTATTTTATCGATAGTGCGTATCCGACTTCTGGGAGATTCTTCTTCAATTTGGACTAACTTATATGTTGGACATAGACTGAGGCATAAGCCACAGCGCATACAGTCACTGGCTTCAGGAATATACGGGCCGCTTTGATAATCAAACGAATTATCGTCAGTAGCGAAGTCATCCAAATCAAACATTGCTATGATTCCATAACGACAGCATAAGCACGGCGTAATAAATCGAGCTCTGCAGGAGGGCTTTGTCTTAACGCAGTCAGTGGTTTAAGTTTTGCGCCTTTTTCGGCCATTAAAGTATGGGGTGGATCCAGTAACGTAAATTGAACTAAATACACGGTAATAATACCCTCTGGGGTATCGACCCGTTCAATAAACTCAGGGTTAATTTTTAAAAGATCATCTGGCAAACCTAAATCTTGGCAAACTTCAGTTATTAAATTAGCAGGTGCGAGTTCTATAATCGCCGGTTGTTCGTCTAGCTCAAGATAAGATGACAGCACAGGCAACGGGGTAGGGCGACAGACACCTTCATCAGCAAATTGAGCAAATAGCGTGAGACCACTGATAGCACCATTGTAATAAACAATGACACGACGTTGAGAAAAAAAAGGGTTCATGCAAGCGCTCCGTGATGAATATCCCATAATTGTTTAAAACTGGTGTCCATTCGAGATAACCGGGTAGTAACGTCGTGTAATTGATTAAATTCAGGAAAACGGGTTCTTTTTCCGCTGCTATACCAATGTTCCATTGCTGAAGTGAGTTGACTCTTTTCAGTATAATCTTCGGCAATTCTGGTTTTTAACCAAGTCATGCAATTAGTAGGACTTAATTCAACGATACGATAACGGGCGCCATTTTCAAAGATACGAACACCACCGCCTTCTGAGGCAGTTTGGTAGAGTTTGTTTGCATCAACGACTTCGACACCAGCTAAATAGTCGATTCCGAACTCATGCCAATGGGGTATCCACGGTACGGTCGGTCCCATGAGCACAGTCGTTGCATTTTTAGCTAATTCAGCCAGGCGAGGAAAGGTTTTATTGGTAATTGAGCTGGCAGTGATAAAAACCCAATCTGCTTCAGGTATTAAAAACTCAGCGGCAGGATCGGGAAAATCATTGGCCTGGGGATGGCGTTCAAGAATAGTCAGGTTAAACTCTTTGGTGTAGATTTCAATCCCTGGATAACGACCAATAATAATAACCTTTTTATCTTTTAAGCGGGGTAGAAAGTGTTCAAATACAGCTAGATTACCTTTATCTGCGGCTGATAATAAAGTAATTCCTGCGGGCAACTCATAACGGTTCAAGCTGCAATTAATGGCTGCCATACCCACTGTGGCTTTGTAAGGTTCCCACTCTGTAACCCAATTGACTAGTTCACGCAGTGGTTTGCCAACCAAAGTGCCTGGCCATGATAAGGTGCGTGTCGGTATGCTGGGACTCATGGCCAGTCCCAGATACTGGGTTTTACAGGCACTCCAAACTAATCCCAGAGTAAACTCAGTGATTTTCGCGTCACTATTGGCATGGTCTATTAATAGTTCATACAGCTGAGACGGATGAGTCATTGTTCCTAGTTTGGAATAGGCAGTAGCTTGGCTTCTGCTTTGATGTTATCAGCCTTTCCCCAGGCGGTTATGCCTTCAACGAACCATTTAGGCTTTTTAGGATGGTTTTTTACAACGTCGTATTCCGCATAAAAAGTGCCATCACTGTTAAATTGAAGTCGCCCGATACGCATTTTGTAACTATCGTACCAGTAACTGGTCAGATTAAAATCACCCGTATAAGGATCTTTGACCAGTTCATGAGAGGCTTCATCGTATTTGGGGTACTGCTTAATTTCAGACTCTGCGAAACCAAGTTTAAAGATTTCAGCCGAGAGCTTTTCGCAAATCGCTTCAGCAAAAGAACGGTTGAGTTCGATGTGTTCAGATAATTCCATTATTCATTAACTCCGGCAGCTAAATCCATAATAACAGAAGCACCCGAAAGATCTTTCGGGTCAAGCTGTCGTAATATTGATAAAACAAATTCTGCATCTAAAGAAAATCCTTGTCTCAATCTGATAAAAGCTAAAGCCTTTAACGTATATAAATAGAACAAGCCACTTTCGTTTGCATATAAGTTCCAGGACGGGAGGCTTTCTACTAATGCTCTAAAATCATTAGGAAAACCACCTTGTCTTGCAGCTTCTTCCAACCCTGCCAAGACAACCTGCTCTGCCTCGACGAGGCGTTTTTGATAGAAGTAAAATTTATAAAGCGCAAAGTAGGTTTGTAAACACTCATGATCCATCGTTTGCGCCTGTAAAAATAAGGCTTCAGCTTCTTTTGGTTTTATAGAGCTTGCTGCGACTGCTGCCTGTAAAATATTATTCACCTCAGTAGGGAGATTAGGGCTAAACAGTACGCGGTCTTCTATAAACGAGATTGAGCTCATTACCAAATCTCAGCAGGAACTATCAAGTCAGCTACCGGTTCATTACCCAGTAAATGCTGTTCAATGATAGTCTTAACATCTGATTTTTGAAGGTTACCGTACATAATGCCTTCAGGATAAACCAAGACACTGGGGCCAACCATACAAGGTCCCATACAGCCCGTGTTGGTTAAACCAATCTTTTCAAACAAGTTCCGACTTTGAATTTCATTCATAAACTCATTCATGATGTCAGCACAACCTTTACTGGCGCAAGAACCTCTAGGATGACCTTGAGGTCTGTTTTGAGTACATATAAAGACATGTTTATCGGGTCTTGGCATGATGTTATTCCTATATTAAGCAGCTTTTTTATGCTGGTGAGTAAAGCAATCTTTTGGGCATACTTTTGAACACGCTTCGCAACCGATGCAATCCAGGCTATTTTTGATACTCATCACCATACTGTTATCATCATCGTCTTCAAAGTCACCATAACTATCGCCAAAATCCTCTGGATCTAAGGCATCCGCTTTTTCGATTAAATCAAATACATCGCGTGGACAGACTTTAAAACACCGACCACATCCTATACAGGTGTTTTGATTTATGTCCGTAACATAAGCTGGCGTCCATTCAGTTCCGCCAAAAGTAACCCCGGTGATAAACTCTGACATGATTGTCTCCCTCTTAAGCCGCTTCAGCGAGCGCGGCAGTTAGTTTTTGATTCGCTTCATCCCAAGCCAAACACGCTTGGTAAGTTGCTTCTGCAATACCCATAAGCTCCTTATAGCCATCAGGTAGCTTATCTTCAATCAGGTCATGCAACTCCATGGCCTGTTCACTCGCTAACCGTTTGGTCTTTTTAACTTCTTTTTCCAGTTTTCTTATTTCTTCAGGGCTCATATACAAACTCCTTAGTCAGTCGCAGCGCTGTTGTATTTTTCTATTAAACCTAAGGCTTTTTCTATCGCCTTTTCGCTTTTTTCACATAAGTCTTCAAGGCTGGAAAAGCCAAAGCGATGCGTATCACGTAATATCTTGTCAACCACGATGAGTTTTCCGACCATAATCAAAGCCCGACCAAAACCTTCATGAGTAATATTGATCATGGGGGCGGCCATTAAGCCGGATTTCTTTTCAATCAGTGTTGCCAAAGAGTTGTAATAGGCTTTTAAACGGGCAATAGTGATTTCTTCTGGATCACCGATGACAGGGATTTTTTGTTTACGCTCTTTGGTTAAGACGATAGGGTCAATGATGCGAGCTTCAGACCAGCCTTCATACGTGTCATAAGTGTCAATGGCACGTAATTGCTTTATATAATCTTTGACGATATCGGATTGTAAGTTTACGTCATCTTCTTTTACAACGAGTTCAGGGGCAGCCATTTGTTTTCCTCAGTGTGGTTAGTTGAGTTTGGAAATAATCTTACTCCAATATCTAAAGAGGCCTTTTTCAATTCCTCTTTTTTTAATTCTTTAGGTAATAATTCCCTTTGCCATTCCTTAGAATCTATAAAACGATAAGGTATTTGAAAAGATTCTAAAACTGTTAGAGTTGCCTCTAAACACCTTAAAGCTGATTTTGTTGCTTTCCATCTCCCCGGATTCACCATTGGTCTCTCTATAATTGCTATGGAACCAATCTCTAAATTTTTATATAGATTAAATTCATTAAGTATAGAAATAAACTTCTCAACATCTAATCTAGTAATGTTTTGTTTTGATTTTGTATAATCCTGCATTATCACTGTAGGTGTTTTATATAATCTCACCTCAGCATATTTTATGATGGCTATACTTCCTGAGACACCATTGTCTATAGAAATTATTATTTTCATTCCTCAATATCCTTTAAATATTTTTTAATTTTAATTATTTGTTTTTCATTGTTAAATGCAGGGATATAAAATAAAACACTAATAAAAAGATAAGCACTAAACTTTAATAAATTTCCCATATATATCCCATAATTATTTAAAATGTAAAAACACTTGTAGTTCCCTGCCCAAGATTTATACCTTGAAAAAACACCTGAATCTGTTCTTCATCAACCCCATACTTATAATTATCTAGTATTTCTATAGAGTCTTTTCTTACTTCTATTTGCTTTTCAATTTGTTTTTTTATTACTAAATTCATATTTATTTTTTGCTTGATCTATTATATATTGAAATTGAGTTTGCATTTTGACTCCTTATTTAATATTATTTTTACTGAGTATTTTATTTTAGCAAAAATTTATTTCTATGATTTATCTAATTATTAAATAAATAATAATTTATTTATTCTTTTTCATAATCCATATCTATTTGAATTCCTAATAATCTTGAAATATCGGATTCGTCAGTTAATTCTAAAATAATATTATTATTGATAAGATTTTGATAAAGTTCCTCATTATAAAATTCTTTTAATTGCAGTAAATGATTTTCGTTTACACTCGCTATTCAATTTGCTGAATAAAGGAATTAAATAAAGGTAAATATTTTCTTTTTTCTCTATAATATTTAAAAGTAAATTTTCAGGCATCCCTAAACCTCCTCAATATATTTCTTTAACTCTTTATTTAATCTTTCAATTACTTTATTTACAGATTCTTCGTAACAAAAAACCTTATCTTTATTTTTTATAGTTACCAATCATTTATTATCATAACTTTTAGAAAATGAAATAGTCCCCCCAATACTAGAAATATATTTTAATATTGCCTCATATTTATTCATAATCTAATTCCTTATAAGGATTTAATTTTTTATTTTCTAATTCTAATTTGCAATCATCACAAATAATTGCATTAGAATTTAAAATATTTCCACATTGACAATAATTAGTAAGCTCTTCATTATTTCTCATTTAAGTAAATCCAAATCATTTATATTTTTATTGGTTATCTTTATAAAATCAATATCCTCGTAATTTAAACTTTTATGATGGCCACAACCATCACAAACACATCCTCCTGTAAACTCACTATGAGCTGTAATCTTTTTGCAAGTGTTACAAGGTAGATACTTTTTATCCATTCTCTACTCCAGACTTTATTAACTCTTCTTTAGAGCATTCGGATAAAAAATACTTTCCTTTCTTTCTTAAAGAACGAGAGCTTAACTCTTTTCCTTTCACAGTTCTTCTTACTCCAAACCTATTAGATTGTGATTTTGATTTTCCAGAGGCCATATAAATCTCCTTATTAAAAATTTTCTTTTGATAAATCAATTTTATTAAAACTATCAGAAATAATTTGTTTTGACATTTCTGACCTACATTTTTTATGCACATATCCAGGGATACTTTGCACTGTTATCTTTATATTTCCGTTTTCAGATTGTTCCTCTGTAAACAACCCCTCACAAATTGTGCACATATCAACACCCTTCTTATTGCGCATAAAAACTTTATTCCTCTATAATAGTATCGGGTTCATCTTTTTTAGCAAGATTCATTTTTTTTATCTTTATATCAAATTTTAACATCAAATATTTTGCAGCTCTACCAAAGTTTGAAGTTTCTCTAAAATCAACTTCAAGAGGTGTTTTATCAGCCTCTACCCCTTTAGTGGCAAAACAAATAGTCTTCATAATTTCATACGCTAGTAATTCATTCCCCTTTAATTCTTTTACCTTTTTATCCCCATCTAATAAAATCATTTTTCACTCCTTATTTTTTATAAATTTTTTAATCATCACTATTACAAAG
>CAIPPE010000177.1 GCA_903866825.1 uncultured Methylococcaceae bacterium | reverse complement strand
TTGTTTGGCAGGGATTTCCCTGATCTGTTTTCATGGTTGGCTGATGAAATGGGCGCACTTCCGCTGCCAAGAAAAGGCAGAGAACACGCTATTCGTAACCCATTGTTTTTGAAAACTGTCCCGGCTTAAATTGGAAGCCCAAATGGCGACCCTGCTACAAAAGTGGGTCAAGCCTCGATTAACACAATTAGAGACATCCTCTATCGACTCCTCACCCGAAAGCGAACTGACCTTAGCCAATAAAAATACCGATAATAACTTTCCAACTATCCATGGAATCGACAGTGACAGAGCCGCTCAACGCTTGGGTGGTGACATTGAGATGTTCAGAAACTTGCTGGAGATGTTCTTCGATGAAAATCTCCGGGCTGCAGAATTAGCTCACCACGACCTGATGTATGGCGACCGTGACATGGCCGCTCTACGCATGCATACGCTAGTCAGCAATGCTGGTTTTATCTGTGCAATGAGCATTATGGACTCGGCTAAAAGATTAGAGCAAGCCATTAATCAGGGAAAAACAGAGCTGAATGAACAATTTGAAGCTCTGGATCATCTAATTGCAGCACTCTTTGAGGCTAGCACAACTGTGCTATCCTAACGCCTTTAACCATTATGGGAAAAGTTTAATTTCAGGAAATTGGCCGTCCGACTCCCAAAGATTTGACTCCGAATTTACTCGAACCACCCACCCATTACGGGTGGGATGGTAACGACGATAGAAGGTCACAAAACTATTACCCTGTGACTGACTGTTAACCGAGAGAAGATCATCAGTAGTCCTGGTAGCAAATTTCTTCCATGTTGCCTTGCCTGTTATGGCCAAATAAATAGATTCATGATGTCCGTCAGATGCAGTTGCTTCTGCAATCTGCAAGTGGTGATTCTTCACTTCTACAGGAAAAGTCAATGGTCCATTATAGGAGCCAGCTGCTGCAGTCAGATCTACAGAAACCAGATAGGTTGGCAGTGGCGCTCCACGAAGCAGAGTTGTATCCAATCGGGCTAAAGGTACATCAAGGGTAAGATGATCAAGTAATTTACCCTTGCAACCCCTTAGTTCCAATATTGCAGGTGCTTGAGAACCAGATTCTCCAAGCCCCCACTTGTCCTCTACAATTTTTGGGGACAACTCAGGATCAAGCACCAACTGCAAACGTTTGCAGCCAATTTGAACACTCGCCGCCTGCGTAAACAAACTAATACCCAATAAACCAATAAGCAGCCAGTGCTTCATTAAACCCGTTCAACGATGATACCAGCAATCAAACCTTCGTTTGCTTCTACGCCTTTCATC
This sequence comes from uncultured Methylococcaceae bacterium, assembly GCA_903866825.1. Lineage (GTDB taxonomy): Bacteria > Pseudomonadota > Gammaproteobacteria > Methylococcales > Methylomonadaceae > Methylobacter_C. The sequence goes on along the minus strand of CAIPPE010000177.1, from coordinate 28,883 downwards.
AAAACATCAATTTGAGACGCTACATCCTGGTCTAACTTAACCCCAGCAGTTTCCAAATTTTTTAAATACTTGGTAGTGTCATTTTCACTGGGCGGCGTCAACTTATTGATAGCATCAGTCACTGTCATTTTACCGTACTTTTCGAGATAGAGACTCCGTTGCGCGAGTCGACCGTCATCTAAACTTGCAAACACGGCAAAACTCCCAACTGCTCCGGGTGCTAAACCTATTTTGGTCGGTGCATCCCGAAGGTTGCCTGGATTATTATTACGCCATGATAACGAACCACCTACTTTTACTTCCTTATCATAGGCAATGTAACGCTTCCATTGTGCCGGGATTTTAGCCGCTGCGATATTTACAGAGATAATGGTTGCGCTTGACAGATCGCCACCTTGAATGACGAAGCCGTTGATTTGGAGTTTCTCATCTGAAGTTCCTGTCCCATCGGAACCTGAATTGTTTGTTGTCATATTTTAACCTCCGAAACTGTGCTTGAATGCAATATTTCCAGTCATTGATAAGCCGCTATTTTTCGCAACATCAACGATAAGAATTATATTGTCACCAAAAAATATAGCTTTAAATTTTATGTGCTTCACTGCTTAACTGGTGTCAGGAAGCCAGCGTGCCAGTTCGCTATACAAAACGTCTGGTTCGATTGGTTTAGCTAAAAACCCGTTCATATCGGCTTCCATACAACGCCTTCGGTCATCATCGAAGGCGTTGGCAGTCATGGCAATGATCGGTATAGACTGACCACATTCAAGTTGTCTAATACAACGGGTTGCCTCCAAACCGTCCATCACGGGCATCTGTATGTCCATCAGAATCAGGTCGTAGAGATTGGTTTTAACCATAAAAACAGCTTCACCACCGTGACGGGCTATCTCTACCGACAAACCATGATTTTCCAGCAATATACACGCGATTTCCTGGTTAATTTCATTATCTTCGACCAGCAAAATACATGCGCCTTTACGGATTTTTGCTTCAGGCTTATGGGAGATTTCTTCCTGCTTAAGTTCCTTACCGCGTTTCAAACAGACACTAAACCAGAATATACTACCTTGACCGAGACTACTGACAACCCCTGTTTTACCTCCCATCAGATGGACCAGATGGCGATTGATGGCCAAACCCAGGCCGGTCCCCCCATATTGACGCGTAGTAGAGGCTTCAGCCTGCATAAAAGGTTGGAACAGCTTTGCCTGTTGATCTTCACTAATACCAATACCCGAATCCTGAACTTCAAATTTCAGAGTCAAAATATCATCTTGCTCCTCTTCCAGCCTGGCTCGCAAGGTGATGTGACCTTGCTCAGTAAATTTGACGGCATTTCCGAGATAATTGAGTAAAATTTGACTGATGCGTAACGGATCGCCGATTAGGGTTAAATCACTTAGCCGGGAATCGATATCACAGATGAGTTTCAGTTTCTTGGATTCAATCTGTTCAGCAATTAAGATTTTGACTTTATTGACTGTATCAATGAGGTTAAACGATATTAGTTCCAATTCAAGACGATCAGCCTCAATTTTTGACAGGCTTAGAACATCATTGATAATACTCAGTAAATACTTGGCAGAATGGCTGATCTTATCAAGCTTCTCTATTTTTTCTGGTTCTTTCAGATCAAGCCTGAGAAGGTGAGTAAATCCAAGAATGGCATTCATAGGTGTGCGTATTTCGTGACTCACGTTGGACAGGAAACTGCTTTTTGCTTTATTAGCTGCTTCAGCAGCTTCCTTGGCTGCGATGAGTTCAATAGTTTTTTCATCGACTAATTTTTCAAGGTGAGAACGATATTCCTCGAGCTGCTGTTCCTTTTTGTGGAGTGTACTAAACAGGTTGTAACGCTCGATAGCGTTCTCTACGGTTCGGACCAGGCTCTCCGGATTCATCCAGCTTTTACTAATAAAATCCTGAGCACCCAGCTGGATCATTAGAGGGCCATCAAGACCACCGGTAATACCGGTCACTACCACGACCGGACAGATGACCAACAGTGGAGCACCCAACGCTTTCAGAAAATCCGGGGCATCATAGTCTGGCAGATGATAATCGAGCAGGATGCAATCAGGCAGTCCTGTCTCACTGTCCAGGCAGGCCCGTAATCCAGCCGAACCTGTCTCGGCGGTATCGAACCGGAAACGCGCTTGCGAGCCACTCAGCAACAGCCGCTGCATAATCTCCTGGTCCTCCGGGCTATCATCAATAATCAGTATGCGTAAGAGGTCAGTCATCATAATGTTTGTCAGTCATTATGATTCAGGAAAGGAGCACAGCCAGCGCTCCAGCGTTATAAATGTCTCGCAAGCCGCATTAATCAAGGTATCTTCATCCACTGTCACGGCCATCAATACCTCTCTAAACGTTTGCCACATCGCCACGGTCTGTTCACCATAGCCAGTGAAAAAGGCTGCGCCATTTTCGACATCAAGATTGAGCAGACCTTTAAAATGACGACTGATCACCTGCCCGCCCAGTGTCGAGCCTTCCAGAACATAAAGACAGCCCATGGCAGCGGCAAGGTCAGTGCAAGCTGGAAGTTCCTGGCAAACAGGAAGCCTGTCCAGTGAATCATCATCAACACCCATTGCTTTAAGATCCGACTCCAACAAGGATAATTTACTACGCATGGAGATATCCGGTAAAAAGCCATGCAATTCGGGAACGTCTTTAAGGGCTGCTTCTAAGGGATGGTAATAACCCCAGAAAGCCTTGAGCAGGCGCAGGTAATCCACCCTTGAGAAACCAGGTGCCATTACATTTAAATTTGTCTCAAGCCGCTTATGCAGAGGCCAGGTAGCATTTTTAAGTGAGATCAATATTTCAGTATTCATCGTATAATAAATTAAATTCTTTGTACTCAAGAAATCCGGGAAAAGCCTTTAACTTTGGTGCTTTAGTATAACCTGCAACCATTTTTCTGACTCAATCTCTCTCTATCTCAGGTAATATGACGGTATTAAACCAATAGTGCATTAATTCTCTTACTTTTTCTATATACTGATCCAGTTTAAAAGGTTTGATTATATAGCCAGCTGCTCCAAAACTATAACAGGCTGCAATATCAAGAGGATTATTGGACGTGGACATAACCACGATGGGAATTGATAGCGACTGCTTTATCTGCCGTAACTCCTCAAGCATCTGTAAACCATTCATCCCAGGCAGATTAAGGTCCAGCAACACCAAACACGGCAAGGGTTCAACCCCATCGACTTTTAGAAACTCCGGAAATAAGCGTGACAACGCCTCTTCGGCACGCTTGGAACGAATGACCGGACGGGTAAAACCCGTTTTTTGTAAAGCCCAACAGATCACTTCAAAATCTTCATCGGAATCCTCTACTATCATCAATGGACGCATTTTTTTCATTATTAGAGCCTCCTAGTCCCTAATCCCTGTAAATTCAGGACCTAGCGTAAAACAAAACTTTGTTCCTTTACCCTCTTCCGATTCAATCCAGATTCGCCCGCCTTGTCGGGTAATGGCTTTCTGAGTGATCGCTAGACCAATCCCGCTTCCGCCGCCAAATTCTTTGTGTCCATGCAGACGTTTAAAAGGTTGAAAGATGTATTTGTGAAACACGGATGAAATCCCTATTCCATTATCCTGCACGAAAAAAACCGGACAATCGTTAATTATGTAACAGCCTATTTTAATTGTTTTCACTGCTTCACTGTTGTATTTGATGGCATTCATAATCAGGTTTTGAAAGATAACTTTCACTCCAGTCTGGTTACACATCATGACTGGCATATCGGGTTGAATGTCAAACGTTATGCAGTCATTGGGGTTGGTCATTTTAACCAGATCGACAATGTCTTCCACCAGCCTATTGATCGAGCAAGTCTGAAAATCCTGTTCAATATTACTGATATGGGAATATTGAAGAAGTGCTTCCAGAAAATGATGCATGCGGTCTGTCAAGTAGATTATCGTCTCTATCCGCTGATGCCCTTTTTCTGACAGGTGCCCGTCTTCTTCCAACTGAAGAAGTTCAGCATAATTGTGTATGCCGCGTAGCGGCTCCTTTAAGTCATGGAAAGAAGCATAGACAAAGCTGTTCAGTGCCTGGTTGCTTAACTCAAGTTCAGTGTTGAGTCTGACCAACTGGCAGGACCGTTCAACGAGGATATCCAGCAGACTTTGCCGGAGTTTGCTTACATAGTCGATTTCACAATCCAGCCAAGGGTGTGAATGACCTCGAACGGTTTCTTTCCACAAGGCAAACGAACTCCTCGGCTGCAGCCGACACTCTTTACCTTTACTGTTAATGATAACCGGTTTGTTCGGATCACCTGCCCAATGTGTTTCAGATAGCACCTCTCTGCGAAACCACATCACCCAAGTCAAGCTTGTACGGGATAACCGGATAGCCAGCAATCCGCTCGCCACCGCTGAAAAATCTTCTGCAGCCGGGTAGTCATACGGCAAATAATGCGTTGCCAATACTCCAGCTTCCTGTTGTACAAGCCATTCCGCAAGCAGGCCGACTTGATACTCCGTTGGGGTTATGCCCAGTAGAGTTACTTTACCGGCCTCAAGCAGTGCGGCCCCGTCAGCATCAATCCCGCTAAGCAGATTTATTTTGTTCCCGAATAAAGCTTCCTGGTGGTTTTTTGCCCATCCCATCTCACCAATCAGCTGCGAATACACCTGGTCTAGCTGGGTACGATAGGCGTATTGATCAAGGTTTTCAAGATCTCCAATTCGAAGTGATAACATCCGGGACAACAACTCAATCGGAAAACGTTGCTCATAGACCAGATATTTCGGCTCGCTATGGTGCATACAGGAAATAAGGCCCCACAACTTGTCAGACTTCAGCAAGGGCATTACCAGCGTGGCTTTCGCCCCCATATTGCGCAGATAACCGGTATACATTTCAGAAACACTCCGTAAAAAAGAGTGGCTCAGATCAACCGGACGTCCGTCAATCAAAGGTGACTGATCAGGAAAGAGAGGTACGGGCACATAGTCTACATCGGGAAGGTGTCTAAGCGGGCTTAACGCGAATAGCCGTCGGGCCGGCTCAGGCACATCACTAGCCGGATAATGTAGGCCAAAATAGGCTTCCAGAGCCGCATCCTTAGACTCGGCAATGACTTCTCCGCTACCGTCTCTGTCGAACCGGTAAATCATCACTCGCTCGAAGCCCGTCACAATGCGAAGCTGTTCAACCGCAATGGTCAGGAAACTGAGTAACCCTGCGCCCCCATGCAATTGTTGAATCATATCCTGCAATCTGGAAGAATATTCGTAGGCAGGAATCATTTGTACATTTCCGCTGGTGCGTTCAAATTCCAGTAATAACAAACCGTCGATGCGGTTACCGGAAATATGCACCACACCGTCCCGATGCAACAAGAAAGGTACGGAAATCAAGTGAGTGAAGGCGCTGATTAGTTTTTTTGTAACAAGTTGGGTGCGAATTGCAGCGGTGTTTTCACCGCCCAGTAACCCGTCCAGGCATTGACCCACAAGCAGTTCACAGGGTATTCCTAAAAAATCAGCACTATTATTGCTTGCCTGAACGATTCGCAGCGCAGGTTCTTCCAGAACCAGGAGCACTCCATGAGGCTGAATGGCCCCGACAAGATGCACCTGCTCACGATCGCAACTACTTAGATCCACGTTCATTCCAGTCACCAAAAGTGGGTTCACTGTGACTTGTGGTGCTTGGGATGCTGCCTTCAGGCATGGTGTTCTCCTTAACTAGCTATAGATAATGCAAGGCCGGAACCCAGTGTAAAGTAAAAGGTAGACCCTTGTCCCGGCGTCGATTCCAGCCACAGACGGCCTCCGTGTCGTTCGATATGCTTACGGGCTATCGGGAGTCCTGCCCCTGTGCCACCGCCATAATCGTTGCGACCATGCAAACGGCGAAAAATAGTGAAGATGGCCTCATGGAATTTCTCGGGGATACCAATACCATTGTCCCGAACGAAGAAGGTAAGCGTTGGGTTTTCGAGATAGCCGATCTCAATCCGCCTTTCAGCCTGATCGTTATATTTAATGGCATTCGTAATCAGATTGCTAAACACGGACGCCACCCGAATCTGGTCACACGCCAGAGTAGGCAAAGTCTGGAGGATTTCAATCTGCGCTTTAGTGCTCTTGATAGTGATGGACAAGTCCTCAAGAACGCTGCGTAATACCAGATTGAGGTCCACTAACTGCACGATCATTGATTGCTGACTCGCGCGTGAATATTGCAGGAGGGCGTTAATCTGATTACTCATTCTACCACTCAAATTTAAAATAGTATTAAGCCACTTTAGTTCCTGCTGTCCTAATTGTCCGCTGGAATTATCCACTAAAATCTGAGCGAAGTTACAAATGCCCCGAAGGGGTTCCTGAAGATCATGAGACACAATGTACGCAAACGCTTCGAGCTCGGTATTACTTTGGGCTAAATGGGATCTTAAGACCCGCTGATTTTCTGTGTACTGCAATTGGACAACAGCGTGCTGTAGATCGGTTAACGCTTCGGCTTCATAAAACTGCCAGGCGCGTGCTGTCCCCCTCATTTCCTGTTTCCAAACCTCAAAAGAGCCACGCGGCGTAAAACGAGCCTCACCGCTGACCGCATCAATCTCAACCTGCTTCAAAGGATCACCTGCCCAATTGACTTCATGCACAACCTCAGGCCGAAAACAAAGCAAATACTGACCCGGCCTCTTCAAATGCGCGGCAAGCAGACCGGTCGCCTGACCCAGAGACTGAGCAGCGCTCTCGAACAGTGCTGGCAGTCTATCGGTTATAAAAAGCGGGCTGTTCTGTTCATCAATCCATGAAATTAAGGCTTGAATGACCGTTGTTTCCGGGGTAATGCCTGCACAGAAGAATTCACCATCCAAACAAAGCGCGACCCCGGTGACGTCAAGATTATTTAGTAGCTGTTCCGGTAACTGACTCAACGCCACCGGGAATACATCGGCAGAAAACAGACTGGTGATAATTTTGCCTATTCTGCGCTTGACCTGTGACGCAACTTGAAACTGTTCGGCTCTTCCTTTTTCGACTAACAAAAGTCCAGACATTTCTGTAAATAATTTAAGCACAAGGCGGTCGGAATAGACCACCTGGCGAGGCGTCGCGTTTTTGCAGCTAAAGAAGCCCCACAACTTTCCTTGATCCACCAAGGAAATAACCAGTCGTGATTGCACACCCATATTTCGATAAAAGCGGCGGCACATCGGGGATATACTGCGAAGTACAGCAAAACCAAGGTCTATCTGCAAAGGCTCGTGGGCCTGATCAGCAATAACAAGAGGCACCGGCTCATAGTCTAAATCGAAAGCATACTGCAAGGGCATCAAGAGCATCTGTCGGCGGGCGGGTTCAGGGATATCGGAGCGAGGAAAACGCTTGTCGAGAACAGAAGGAAAATACGATTCACACGCTTCCGCTATGGCATGGAAAGAACCATCATCGAGAAACCGGGCACCTACCACCGAATCGAATCCAGTCAGCTGTTTTAATTCACGGACACCGATAGCCATGCCCTCCTGCCAGGTATTAGCGACATGCAGCTTACTGATACAGTCGCTGATCTCGGCCATGCGTGCAGTAGGCCAAGTTTCTGCCATTTCTACAGGTATGGTTTCAAACTCAACAATCAAAACATCGCCGGATCGATGGGCAAAAACATCGAAACGATGACGGCCTTGCAAAGTCAGAAAACTACCGAGGTAACGTGGAAGCTGTAGTTCGCTGATGAGTGCCAGACTTTTCTCCAACGTCTCCCGGTTGTTTGCCGCGAGGATTTGGTCAAGATGTCCATGCAAAAGCTGTTCTGCTTCGCTACCAAACCATGAGAGAGTATTTGCGCTGGCACCCTGAATACGAAAGTCGTTTGGGGTTAAAATGAGCAAAACGCCATGCGGCATAATGGCGCCCGGAAATTGCACCTGTTCTCGATCACAGTGGGTCAAGTCTACCGGTTCTCTTGAAACCTGATTAACCCAGGATTTAGAGGTAGATGCCCATACTTCCGAATTATCCATGACCCAATCCTTTTACCATTTATTATTGCGATATCATGATAAAGGTTTGAGTTATTTTGTCACGAAAATAATTGTAACAACTTGTAACAATTACTTCACTGGGAAACTGGGAAACTGGGAAACTGGGAAACTGGGAGGATGCTACAACGTTGCATCCTCCCCCTCAACCAAAAACTAATGGAAGTTAGCAAAGGCCAGATTATGACCTGCCACCACCGTTACTCCCGTTAATTCAATCGCGGTAAACACCCCGGCGGTATCCTTGATTTCCCAGACTACATTGCTGGTCGTGGTGGCGCCGGTTTCAATCAGTAATTCTAGGCCAGTGCCGGTGGCGATGGCATATTTTCCGACCGCTTGTACATCTGAAAATAACGCGGCGGCTGTTGCGGCTGTTAATGCGGTGCCGGCATCGGCATGTCCAAACACTAACCCGGTGGAGTTGGCAGCCAACGCTACATTATTGGTGGCCAGTGTGGTGTCATTTTTTAAAGTCAGGCCCGCAAGCGCATTACCTGTTGCCGTTACATTAAGTCCGTCTGCCACTGTGCCAGTCGAACTGCCAAATCCGGTGATGTTTTCCAGCGCATTTGCTACTAAATAAATGGTATCCGCACTGGTGTGGGTGCCCAGAACCAGGGTATCGGTGCCCCCTGCCCCATTGATGGTTAAGCCACCGGCGGCATCGCCGTTAATGGTGTCATTATTGATAGACCCCGTTAGGCTGGTGGTGCCGGTGCCGGTGCCGGTCGCGTTGAGGGTCCAGCCATCAGCGCCGATTGCCGCTGCCACGCTCACATTAAAGCCATTCGTGTTAATGACTGCATTCGCTGCGGTTGCTGCGGCATTCGAGGTGGTCGCGGTTGCCGTCCAGGCCGCTGCCAAGCTGGCAGTGACTGAGCCGCCTGCGACTATCTTAACAATGTCCGCGCCCCCATTACCCAGGTCGGTGATGGTATCCGTACCGGACACGTTAAAGGTATCAAGCCCTGCGCCTCCGGTCAGCGCGGCATGGCTATTAGCCGTGTCAGTTAGGGTATCGGCTGCTGCCGTTCCGGTCACGGTTAGATAATACGTGCCGGCTATTTTCGCTAGCACCGCATGATCGGCGACTGATTGCGCGGCGGTAATCGATAACGCTGTCGGTGCGTCACTTTGCGTGATACTGGTCAGTTTGGTATCGGCCAGTAACGCGGTTAGATTAGCGGTAATATTGGCTGCAGTATCGGTTACGGTAAAATTGCTCACTTTTGCATCGGCTTGACCTGTTGCGGCGATCGCAGCGGTAACCCCGGTCACTACCGCCGTAAAGTTGGCAAACCTGGCAGTAAAAGCACTCGTGTATTGTGCGGCTGTTAAGGTAATCGCCGCAACAGTACCTGTTTCAGTGATGCTGGTCAGCTTCGTATCCGCAACCAATGCCGCTAGATTAGTGGTAATGTTAGCCGCTGTGTCACTGACCGTAAAACTCGTTACTTTCGTATCGGCTTGAGCCGTTGCAGCTATCGCAGCAGCAATACCGGATACCACTGCCGTGAAGTTGGCAAACTTGGCAGTAAAAGCACTCGTGTATTGTGCGGCTGTTAAGGTAATCGCCGCAACAGTACCTGTTTCAGTGATGCTGGTCAGCTTCGTATTGACCAGTAACGCCGCTATATTAGCAGTAATATTCGTAGCAATATCCGTTACTGATAATGAAGTTACATGACTATTTAATGCAATTGAACCGGCATCTGCAGCAAGTACATTATTAACAACTAGACTATATGTACCGACCAGGGCTAATACACCCGTATCAGAAATTAATTGCGTTTCTGTGATCGTTAAAGGATTGCTGTCGCTTAAAGTGATAGTTTTGATTTTAGCTAGATTGGTTTGCAGGATATCGATATTGACTGCAATGTTGGAACTAGTATCGACAATAGCATATCCAGCGCTGGATATTGAACTCAGACTTGATAAAAAATTGGCTATCGTACCTGTTTGATTTACTACTTCTGCGATTAAAGTACCGTTGCCACCATCCGAGCTAGTTACAAAACTATCAGCAGAATAATTACCGGATAGGCCGACTGTCTCAAGAGTCACTCCGCCACTGGTAATGAAGAGTTACGGAAATTACAGGCTGCGTAACATCAGTGATTATTATATTGCCATTTTCAGGCAACATTACGTTGTGTGTGTCATTTAATTTTGTGAGCAGACTCTAACATATTTTTTAAAAGTCGCCAATAGATTGGCAATGATATATTTACTATTAGTTAACAACCCAAGTCGTTTTAATCACATTATTTTGGTCCCAATTGCTTGTGCCGAAGGTTAGAGGCTAGTGCGGCCGACGTCCCGGCCCGGTCGCTTGATCTTTCAGTGTAAACACTAATGCTTAAAGTTACTGCCGCCGAAGTGCTGGGTAAAGCACCCGAAGCGCTAGGTAAGGCACCCGACGCCTGAGGTAAGACACCCGAAGCGCTGGGTAAGGCACCCGACGTCTGAGTTAAAGCACCCGCTGTCCAAATGAGTGCCGTCAGAGTCCTGGTAAGTGCGTTCGTTCTGATAGTTTTGTACCAGCGCTTTGAGTGTGCTCACTCACAGTCCGGGGACAGGCACCAGAGAGTCGAGTACTGTTCCTGTGACAACAAAGCCTTTACCTCTAAGTCTGGGCAATATCCTTTGGACTCCCAAAGATGCACTCAACACTTCCAGGCCAAGGTCTATGGGTCTGACGATCAGGGCTGGAAATTACGGACTTGTTGCTGTAAGTCCCGCCGAACAGGCTGGCGACTCAAAGCTCAGGGGTTTAAACCCCAGGAAGATCCATTTGTATTTGCCGCATCTTTCTTAGGCTGTTAACATTAGGACAGACAGTGACGAAGATAACTGATTTAAATTCAAGTAAATAACGAGGAGACGAAACTGTGAGTGGATTATTACCCAATGTAGATCCGGATGGCCTGCTTGAATACTCGGTAGTGTATACCGACCGTGCAACCAACCATATGTCGAAAGTGTTTCAGGACACTATGCGTGACATCTCGCGTATCCTGAAATTGGTATATAACGCTCACTCTGCCATCATCGTGCCCGGCTCCGGCACTTTTGGCATGGAGGCTGTGGCGCGCCAATTTGCTAACGGTAAAAAATGTCTGATCATCCGTAACGGCTGGTTCAGTTATCGGTGGACGCAAATTTTTGAAATGGGCGCCATTCCATCAGAATCCATCGTCTTGAAAGCCCGCCCCATTGAAGACGGACCACAACCGGCTTTTGCTCCTGCTCCAATCGAAGAAGTGTTAACTACCATTAGCCGTGAAAAACCAGATTTTGTCTTCGCGCCGCATGTTGAAACTTCAGCGGGCATGATTCTTCCCGATGACTACCTGCGTGCCGTGGCAGATGCCGTACACGCTGTGGGTGGCTTACTGGTACTCGATTGCATCGCGTCCGGCACTATTTGGGTAGACATGCAAAAGTGCGGTGTGGATATCCTGATCAGTGCGCCACAAAAGGACTGGAGCGGCTCGCCCTGTTGCGGGTTGGTAATGTTAAACCCGGAAGCACGCGCACGTATCGAACATACCACCAGCACCAGCTTTGCAGCAGACCTGAAGAAATGGCTGCAAATCATGGAAACTTACGAACAGGGAGGTCATGCCTATCACGCCACCATGCCGACCGATGCCCTGCGTTCGCTTCGGGATGTAATGTTCGAAACAGAGGCTTATGGCTTTGCCAAGATAAAGGATGAGCAGCTCGAACTCGGCCAGGCTGTCCGCACCTTATTGGCTAATCGCGGCATAAAATCAGTCGCAGCCACTGGTTTCGGTGCACCTGGGGTGGTTGTATCCTATACCAGCGACGACGATATCAAGACCGGCAAGAAATTTGCTGATCTTGGTTTGCAGATTGCCGCTGGCGTTCCATTGCAATGCGACGAAGGCGCAGATTTCAAGACTTTTCGGCTTGGTTTGTTCGGCATCGACAAACTGCAGAATATCGAACGCACGGTTGCTACCCTGGTGCAGACGCTGGATCAGATTTCAAGATTTTAATAATTACGCATTAATGACGTCACAGAGCCATACCTGAGATTGGGACAGTTCGTAACTGCTTATGAACTAAAGTAGTTTATGCTTGTCCTTTACTGGACAATAACTAACGAGATCTGATATGAAACTGTATTACACACCGGGCGCCTGCTCTTTATCACCCCACATCGTTGCTTTAGAAGCAGAGCTGCCGCTTGAGCTGATAAAGGTTGATTTACAGACTAAATTAACTGAACACGGTGAAGATTTTAAGAAAATCAACCCGAATGGTTATGTACCCACCTTGATACTTGATGATGGTAACAGGCTCACCGAAGGCACTGCTATCGTTCAGTACCTTGCAGACAGGGCACCAGAAAAGAAACTGGCACCTGAAGCAAGCACGTTTGAGCGGTATTTGTTACAACAATGGTTAAACTTTGTTTCGACTGAAATTCATAAAAACTTTTCGCCCTTGTTTGATCCCTCTGCACAGCAAGCAGCTAAAGATTCCGCTATCGAAAGATTAAGCTCACGCCTGGAAACCGTTGAAGAGCATTTATCCGATAAGCCATTTTTGCTTGGCAAAACATTCAGTGCGGCTGATGCTTATCTGTTTGTGACGCTCAGTTGGCGACATTATGTCAATCTGGATATTTCCAGATGGCCTGCATTAACCCGATATGCCGAAGGAATTTCAGAGCGGCCTGCGGTACAGCAAGCACTCAAGGAAGAAGGTCTTATTTAATAAGTACTGTGCCAGTTATCTGCGTTGAGCGATTAACTAAGTAGCTGGCTTTCTCCAAAGGCTCTTCAGCCACCTCTCCACATCATTAACATAAGTAAAGATAACCGGCACGACTAACAAACAGAGTAAGGTCGAGCAAATCAGGCCGCCAATAACTGCTGTTGCCATAGGTTGTCGAAAGCCGCTGTCCGTGCCGACTCCCATTGCAATCGGCAGCATACCGGCTATCATGGCTACGGTTGTCATGACTATTGGCCTGGCGCGTTTGTGACAGGCGTCAATCAGCGCTTCAACTCGACTCTGGTTTCTATCACGCATCCCGACGATCGCGTATTCCACCAGGAGAATGGAGTTTTTGGTAACGATACCCATCAACATAATAACCCCTATCATGGATGACATATCCAGTTCACTGCCGCTGACCAGCAAGGCGATAAACGCGCCTCCCAGTGATAACGGGATAGCAGAAAGTATCGTAATGGGCTGAAAGAAATCCTTGAACAATAGCACCAGCACACAGAATACACAGACAATACCGGTCAGCATCGCTATCCCGAAACCACTCACCAGCTCTTTCATGACTTCAGCATCGCCGGTCTGAATTAGTCGCACACTGGAAGGCATGCCGGTGACCGCAGGCAGTGCTTGCGCAGCTTTCATGGCTTGCCCCAATGGCATACCGGTCAATTCGGCATTAATGGTGACGAAGCGCTGGCGGTCATAGCGGTCAATTTGCGTTGAACCGCTTTCCAGACTGAGCTTAGCCACACTGGCGAGCGGAACCAGACCCGTGCGGGACCGAACGCGCAAATTGGCAATAGCATCCAGATCCTGGCGAGCTGTATCCGCCATACGTACCCGAATATCTAACTGGCGATTATCCAGATTGAGTTTTGCCAGCTGGTTATCAAAATCGCCGCTAGTAGCAATGCGCACGGTTTCGCCGATTAGTTCAGCAGTAACCCCCAAATCCGCAGCACGATGCCAATCAGGGCGAATGATGATTTCCGGGCTTTCCAGATCAGCCGTAGAACTGATATTGCTTAGGGTGCCGACATTGCGTAACTCCCGTTCTACCGCTTGCGCGGTAGATTTGAGCCCATTTGCGTTATCACTGGCCAGAATCAAGGCAAATCTCCCGCCCGGCCCTCCCGTGCTAATATTAAAACGCGCACCTGGAACCGTTTGCAACGCCTGTCTGGCCCCACGCTCAATCTCGGCTTGCGGTGGGCGCAAAGCACGATCGGCAAAACTTAACAAGACCGAACCCTTGCGGACGCCACCGGTAGCCTGAGAATTACCCACTGCGGCGAAAGTATGATCAATACCAGTTGCCTGAGCCAAGGACTTACGAATGGATTCGGCCACAGCCACGCTATCGTCCAAAGAACTGCCGGGGGGCAATTCAAAGTTAAGAGAAGTGTAACCGCGATCTGAAGCTGGCATAAAACCGGTATTGATAAACGGCAGTAGACTACAACTGGCGATGAAGAATATCGTGCTCAATATCAGCGTAGTACGGCGATTGGCTAGCGTCCAGCTTACCGCTTGGATGTAGCGCCTCATAGTGTTGCCCTCAGACGTTTCTTCATGCGGGTGGGATTTAAGAAAAAATACCGCCAGCATCGGCGTCAATAAGCGGGCAACCAACAGGGATGCCAACACCGCGACCACTGCCGTCCAGCCGAATTGCCGAAAAAACAGCCCGGGAATCCCGCTCATCGCTGCGGTTGGAAAAAATACCGCGACCAGCGCGAACGTGGTGGCAATCACCGCCAGCGCTATTTCCGTAACCGCATCGCCTGCCGCCTGACGAATCGATTTTCCGCTACGCGCATGGCGGGAGATATTTTCGATTTCTACAATGGCGTCGTCCACCAGAATACCGACTACGATCGCTAAAGCCAATAAGGTTAATATGTTTAAAGAAAAACCTAGCCAGTTCATCACGGCAAAGGTAGGCAAAATTGACAGCGGCAACGCTGAAGCTGATACCAGCGTTGCTCGCCAATCGCGTAGAAACCACCAGACCACCAATACTGCTAACAGTGAACCTTCATACAGCATGTCCATGGAGCCAACAAACTGATCATGAGTATATTGCACCGTACCGGCAATCAGAGTGAAGCCTAGCGTATCATCCGCTTGTTGCAGCTTTTTTAGCGTTGCGTCCAGTTTTTCAGCGATCAGGGTTTCATCCGCACCTTTGGCCCGATACACGCTAAACCCCAGCACTGTTTTACCATCCAGCAGCGCCGTCTGGGTGCGTTCCGCTATGGTATCTCGAACCGTGGCGAGTTGATCTAAACGAAAATTTTTGCCCGTGCTTAATGCAATGGGCAAAGCGGCGAGTTCAGATGCCTGATGTACGGTAGCCAGCGTGCGCACCGTCTGTTCATCCTGTCCCAGATTTCCGCGTCCGCCTGATGATTGTTGCTGTACCTGACGCAGCGCATGTGAAACATCTGTGGCTGTAACACCTAAGGACGCTAAACGGACCGGATCGACTTCTACCCTTACCTCGCGTGTTACCCCACCTAACCGTTCGTAACGGCCTACACCGGGAACAGCCATGACGGCTTTTGCTAATTCATTGTCCACGAACCAGGACAATGTTTCTTCATTCATGCTGGTAGATGAAACTGCGTAAGTCAACATGGGTGCGCCAATCACATTGACAGCGCTGATTACGGGTTGCTGCAAACTGACGGGTAGATTAGTACGTACCTGATCGACAGCGTCTTTGGTTTCGATCAGGGCATCGGAAACGGCTTTTTCAAGAACGAATTCGACGGTGATAGTCACCAGTCCATCCCGAATTGCGGTACGAATATGTTTGATGCCCGCCACGTTGGATATTGAATCTTCTACTTTACGGGCGACTTCGGTTTCAAGCTGGGCAGGTGCGGCACCGGGTTGGGTGAGCTTTACCGTGATGGTCGGCAACTCCAGATCTGGCATACTTTGGACAGATAGCTGCTGAAAACCACGCAGTCCGGCAATGCTTAATAGCATAAAAAGCAGAATGGAAGGAATTGGGTTGCGGATGGACCAGGTTGCCAGATTCATTGCTAATTCCTAATGTACTGTATCGGTAGCAGGCAATACTTTTACTAAATCACCGTCATTAAGAAAACCAGCGCCCTGTGCGACCACTTGCGCATTTTCATCAAGTCCTTCCAGAATTTCCACTTCCTGGCCCTGGCGACGACCCGTGACAACCCTTTGCAGTTTAACTTCGCTTACATCCTTATTTTCGATGAGTTTAACCACATAGCTGTGACCGTCACGAATAATAACACTGGCCGCAGGGACAACCAGCGCAGGGCTTTGGCTTAATAAAATTCGCCCATTGGCATACATACCGGCGCGTGCACGACTGCCTGGTTCAACGTCAGCGAATAAGGTGCCCAGTCTGGATAGCGAGTCTAATGAAGTAGCAATTTTTCTAACTTTAGCGACCGCATGACTGCCATCAGGAAGCTCCAGCTGGATGCTCTGACCGATTTTGATTTTTGCTAATTGTTCAGCCGTTAATTCACCACGCCATTCCACGCGATTTTGCCGGATCAGTTTAAACAGCTCCTGACCAATGCTATACACGGTACCCAGTGTAGCGTTACGTGAGCTTATAATACCATCGTCAGGCGCAGTGACTTCTGCATAACGCAGTTGTATCCGCTTTGCCGCCAGTTGTGCTTTAACAATGTCTACCTGGGCTTTTGTCGTAAGGGCTTGCGTCTGGCTTTGCAAAATATCCTGCTTACTTAATCCCCCATTTTCTTGCAGTAAAGCAGCGCGTTCTCGATTTGCCTCAGCCTGAACCGCATTGGCTTCCGCTTGCTTAAGGGTAGCCATGAGCTGAGCCTCATCGGTTTTGAGCATGTCTGTATCAAAACGCGCCACTAATTGCCCTCGGTGAACCACGTCGCCAACCTCTGCACTGACTTCAACCAGACGTAAACCGGCAACCTGAGCGCTTAATACCGCTTCCTGCCAGGGAGCAATAGAACCAGGAACTTCCACGCTTGCCGGCCAGGTCTCCCAATGTGATGCTGTACGAGTAACATTCAGTGCTGGAATAGCGGGTTTGTCTGCTACTGAATGGTTTTTTTTGGCACTCACGACCAGTGCAATGACGCCAATACTGGCAACCAAACCCAGCACGATCAAGAGGATAATCACATAACGCCTGGATGAAGATTTTCCTGGATTACTGGAGTTTAAGCCTGTTGTACTCATCGAATATTGTGTTCCAAAAGAAAATCTGCGTAGTATACCAGCTGAAACGCTGAGAATGGGTTTGAGAAATAATGTATTGAAAGCAATTTATGCACCATTAAACAGAAAGCCGTCTAGCCAAAGTGGATTTCATTAACAGCGAGTATTATATTCAAGTTGTTAGGCTTGAAAAGTGGATAAGAATGTAGTTATCGAAGAGTATCCAGATAAAGACTTACCCCCTAAGTGCCCCAACTTAGAATGAAATTGAATAAGGCTGCTGCATATTAATCATGGCAAAAACATATTCTGTTGAAATAGCAGCAGCAAGCGCTGCCGCAAAAAATCAGGTCAATCTATGAGAAATAGACAGAACACGAGTAGACAGTGCAATAAACTCTCAAATTATTTTCTAAAGTTTATAAGAAATCCTACAAATACTCGTCTTTTTATATAAAAACACATTGTGCTTAGTTACAAATCACAAAGTATTTACCATTGGGGTTATGCCAATTACTCCCTACCCAGCAAAGTCTTAACATGAACAGCTACACTAGCAACCAGCGCTTTAAGGTCATACCCCCCTTCCAGTACTGAAATTACCCTACCCTTACAATATTGCTCTGCACAATCCATTAGCTCTTGGGTTATCCATCGAAAATCATCTTCTACCAGATTGACAGAACTCAAAGGATCATCCTTGTGGGCATCAAAACCTGCTGATATCAACAACAACTCAGGCTTAAAGCTTCTTAACGCAGGTAAAATAATTGATGTGTATTTATGCCTAAACTCAGTACCGGTATCCCCTGCCCTCAAAGGCACATTAACAATATTCCCCAGACCGATCTCATTCGGATAGCCTGTGCCGGGATAATTGGGCATCTCATGACTGGACGCATAAAAAACAGCCGGATTCTTATAAAATGCAGCTTGCGTGCCATTACCGTGATGCACATCAAAATCCACAATGGCAACGCGCTTAAGCGAGTAATGCAAGCGGGCGTATTCTGCAGCAATAGCGACATTATTAAAGATACAAAAGCCCATTGAGAGCTCAGGTTCTGCATGATGCCCGGGTGGACGAATCGCACAAAAAGCATTATCTGCCTGATGCGTTAATACTTTATCAACCGCATCACAAACAGCACCCACGGCCCGAAAAGCCGCCAGCTTTGAATACTTTGACAACACGGTATCCGCATCCAGATAGGCATGCCCCTGCTCAGGTACTGAATCTAAAACACTTTCAATATGAAACTGTGAATGTATCAGTCGCACTTGCTGCTCTGTTCCCAAAGGAGCAAGCACTCTGATTAAATTGGAAAACTCGGGGGGCTCTAAGGCTTGTTCAATAGCACTAAGGCGATCGGCACACTCTGGATGATGGTCTCCGGTATCATGCAACAAAAAATCAGGATGTGCATAATAGAGGGTAGCCATTGAGCGTTAATACAAACCCAGTTGCACTTGCGCGACTTCTGACATCATTTCTCTGGCCCAGGGAGGGTCAAGCACAACTTCTACATTAACGCGCACAACACCCGGTAATGCCCGGATAGATTTTTCTACATCCCCCTGAATAACTGGCCCCATGCCACAACCAGGTGCCGTCAAAGTCATCTTGATCTGGACTTCGTTTTCACCTTTACCCACGGGTAACACTTCACACCTATAGACTAAGCCAAGGTCAACAATATTAACTGGGATTTCCGGGTCATAAACCGTTTTCATCACTTCCCAGCAATTCTTCTCAACGGCTTCAGGACTGGTTTCTGAAACCAGGGTATGCAATTCATGCACTTCTTTACCCAACGCATCCGCATCCACACCGGCTATACGAACCATATACCCCCTTTCTGTCACAACCGTGTAATTACTACCCAAGGATTGATGTATAGTGACTCCTTCACCTTTACTTAAAACACTGGGAGTGCCATCAGGAATGGTGACAACATTAACATCTCTGGTTAAAACAAAGCTTTCTCGTTCTGCCATAAAATTATGTTATAAATGAAAAGTGGGAGCATTAATAATTTGCCCTGTGACCCCAATACTTCTAGCATCAAACAGGTATTGGTAAACAGGCTCTAAGGAGGTCATCGCTGGCAATTTGGCCTTATCTTCTGCCGGATAAGCCCGTTTTCTTAAAGGAGAATCAACAGGCCCGGGTACTAAGGTATTAACCCGTATTTTATTACCGGTTTCCAACTCTTCGGCTAATACCTTCGCCAAACCTTCCAGCGCTATTTTTGAAACACCATAAGCCCCCGAATAAGCATGGGCCAGTCTTGCAGAGGAATCCGATGTAAAAACAACTGAGGCGTGTTGACTCTTGTCTAATACAGGTAATAACACCCGTGTTAATAAAAAAGGCGCATTTAAGTTTACGTTTAAAGTATGCCCCCAATCTTTCGTATTAACTTGGGCAATCGGTGTAAAAGAGCTAAATTCTACTGCTGAATGTAATAGTCCCTGTAATGAACCATATTCTTCAGCCACTTTATTAGCTAGCTCTTGATAGTCGTTTTCATTGGCACCCGCTAGATCAAAGGGATAAATAATGGGTTCCGGTGCATTAACCGCCAATATCGCATCATAAGTGACTTCTAATTTAGGGATACTTTTATCCAGCAAAATGATATGCGCTCCGGCTTTAGCCAATGCCAATGCCGCTGTACTTCCAAGACCACCACCCGCACCGGTGATTAAAATTACTGGGTGTTTTAATGTCATAATAATGAGCTTATCAAAGCAGTTAATTCTTGTGGAGACGCTATCAAAGCATCTGCACCCCATGTTTCTGGACGATCATCATCCTTAATATAGCCATAAAGAGCCACCAGTGTTTTCATTTGAGCATTCTTACCCGCTTCAATATCATGACTCGCATCACCGATGTAAAAACATTCTTTAGGATTTACATTGGCTATTTTGCAAGCCGCTAACATAGGTTCTACATGAGGCTTTGGATTACCCGTCGTATCACCACTGATAATGCAAGCCGCCCGCTCAGTCAAATTTAACGCTGACATTAATGGGTTGGTAAAGCGTTCCCTTTTATTGGTGACTACGCCCCATTTAAGACCTTGAGATTCTATTAACGCCAGCGTCTCAGCCATACCCTCAAAAAAAACGCTATGTTCAGCTATATTATTGAGATAAATATCCATCATGGTTTCAACGATCGCCACTTTGATTTCAGCAGTAGCGGACTGTTGTAATAGCTTATCAACCAATACGACTGCACCATGAGAAATGGAAGGCTTTATTTCATCAATAGATGCCGGTTCATAACCATGTTGGACCAATGATTTATTAAGGCATACAACCAAATCGGGCGCTGTATCGATTAATGTTCCATCGAGATCAAATAACACACACGATAACTTAAAGTCAGCAAACATCAATGGCTACTCAGTCCGTTTAAATGCCGCAATATAGTTAACATCAATATCCTTACCCAATCTAAACTGTTTATTAAACGGATTGTATTCAATACCCACCATACCCTGAAGCTCAAGTCCGGCCTTTCTGGCTGACTGGCAAAGCTCTGAAGGTTTTATAAACGTTTTATAATCATGCGTGCCTTTAGGCAACATTTGTAAAACATGCTCTGCAGCAACTATTGCAAGCAAATAGGCTTTGGGCTTACGATTCAGGGTAGAAAAGAACACCATGCCCTCTGGTTTTACCAACTTCGCACAAGCAGAAATAATTGAACCGGCGTCAGGCACATGTTCTAGCATTTCCATGCAAGTCACATGATCAAAACTTTCTGGCTGTTGCTCTGCCAAGGTTTCAACACTGATTTTTTGATAATGGGCGTTAACTCCTGATTCCAATCCATGTAAATCAGCGACATCTATCAGTTCTTCACTTAAATCAATACCCAAGGCATCAGCACCCGCCTTAGCTAAGCCTTCAGTAAGAATACCGCCACCACAACCAACATCAACAATACGTTTTCCGGCAACATCCAAAAAGCTCTGAATAAATTGCAGCCGTAACGGATTAACATCATGGAGTGTTTTAAATTCTCCCTGAGGATCCCACCAGCGCTCTGCCATCGAACCAAACTTATTAATCTCGTGCTGGTGTACGTTTTCTTTTACTGTCATATTGCTTAACCGTTTATATTTTATATAGTCTACTATAATAGTAGGTTATTCGTCATGTGTTGTTATAACGAATTCTTTGTTAGTTAACGGGATGGCAATTATCCCGTTAAGTTTGACTTAATTCTTCTCTTCCAGAGCCTGAATTTTCTCTTCCAGCATTTTTACCTTTTTTAATAGTTCAGGCAGTTTACTGATCGCAATCTGTTCCTTATAAGCTGTCTTCTTGTCTTTAGCTGGACTGCCAAAGACCTGTGCACCTGCTTTGACATTACCGGCCACACCCGAACGCGCCATGACCACAGCGCCCTGACCTATAGTGACGTGATCAGCAACGCCCGAACTACCTGCGAGAATGGCATAGTCTTCAATAGTACAAGAACCCGATACACCGGTTAAACCACACATGATCACATTTTTACCCACTTTGTTGTTATGACCAATCTGCACCAGATTATCTATTTTAGAACCAGCGCCTATCACTGTACTGCCTAAGGCACCTCTATCGACACAAGTATTGGCGCCAATCTCAACGTTATCATCTATAACGACATTACCAACCTGAGGCACTTTAACATGCACATAATTTCTAAACTTATAGCCAAATCCATCCGCACCGATAATAGCCCCCGAATGAATAATGACATTATCTCCCAGAACCACATCATCATAAATAACTGCGTAAGGATATATCTTGCAGTTTTTTCCAATTTTGACCTGCTTACCAATATAAGCCCCAGCCAAAATAACTGAACCATCTCCAATATTGGAGTTTTCACCAATGACTGCATAAGGACCGATATAAACTTGATCACCTAAAATAACATTGTTCTCAAGTACGGCCTGTGGCGCAATTTGAGGCGTATAAACTCTCGCAGGATGAAGCAGATCCAATGCCTTAATAAAACTGATCTCCGGATCGGCACACACTAATAGAGCCATTGATTCAGGAATATTTTCAACTTTAAAGTCTTCTGCTATAAAACAGGCTGAGGCAGGCGAGTTGTTGATATATTGAGCATAACGACTGTTCGTTAACTGGGTAACTTGCCCGGCTTGCGCTGATTTAATATCGGCTGCAGAAGTAATAGTGGCTGAAGTATCCCCTCCTACAATCTGGGCGTTACAAAATTCAGCAAGCTCTTTTAAAGTAATCGGCATAAGTATCTCTGGTATTATCTTAATTTATGTGTGTAGTGTAACAAATACAGGTAGTTGATAACTGACTAAAATGTATTTAAGCCGTTAGGATTAGACATTCGTTCGCTCCCAAAGCCCCGACTTCCCCCCCTCTTTTTTAAGTAACTGTACAGACTGTATAACCATACTCCTATCGACACCTTTACACATATCATAGATGGTGAGTAATGCGATTTGAGTGGCACAGAGCGCTTCAATTTCTACGCCTGTTTGCCCAGTTGTTTTTACCGTCGTTTGACAGCAAACCCGGTTATTTTCAACGTCAGCATTTAACTTTATCTCAACGTAAGTAATGGGTAGTGGATGACACAATGGAATCAGGTCGGCGGTTTTTTTACTGGCCATAATGCCTGCGATTCTTGCAATGGCCAGTACATCACCTTTTTTGTGTTCGCCGGCTATAATTGACTGGAGGGTTGCAGGGTTCATGTCAATAAAGCCTTCTGTAACTGCAGTACGTTGAGTAATGGCTTTTTCGCCAACATCTACCATGTGGGCTTCACCTGCTTGATTAAAATGCGGTGTATAAGTCATATCTATAGGATAATTAGTCAAAGAGTACATAGAATAATATTTTATTATCCATCGTTTTATTATCTCAGTGAAACATTATGTCAATTAAAGTGCGTTATTTTGCTAGCTTGAAAGAAAGCATCGGACGCTCGGAGGATGAGCTAATCTTGACCGGGCCGTTAACAGTTTATGGTGTTTGGCAACAGGCAAACCCCGATAAAGACAAACCTATTCAGGCTTTGGCGGCGGTTAATATGGACTATGTTGACTGGAATTGTCCTGTTTCTGACGGGGATGAAGTGGCTTTTTTTCCACCGGTGACCGGGGGTTAACAATGGCCGTCACTATTTGTACTAATCCCTTTAATCCTTACGAGGTACTTCAAGCATATGAAGCGACCTATTTACATGCTTTAAGAACGATTGGAGCAACAAGTCTCTTTATTGGCACGATGCGTGATTTTAATGAGGGAGACGGTGTTAAAGGCATGACTCTGGAATATTACCCCGGAATGACTGAAAAACAACTGGATAAAATCCTTCTCGATGCACAAAATCAATGGACACTGATTGATAGTCTGGTAGTTCATCGGGTCGGCGATATTTTCCCTAAAGAACCTATTGTACTGGTCGCCGTCTGGTCATCTCATCGAGGTGATGCCTTCGATGCCTGTCGATTTATAATGGAGGCTTTAAAATCAAAGGCACCCTTTTGGAAAAAAGAACTGTTACTTAATGAACAAGAACGTTGGGTAGCAAAAAACAGTAACGGCTATCAGTCTACTTAAGCACTATGAAAAAAGTCTGTTTACTGACTGGCATTTTACTTATCAATACGTTGACGGGGTGTGTACCTCTCTCTCATCCTCCCGGAGAAAAAGTAACTAAAGCTCGTCTTATTGAAAAACTCTTTATCACTGAGGATAGCGTATTACTCCCGGTTAAGCATTGGCTACCTAAAAATTATCCAGACGCCATTGTTATTGCACTTCATGGTTTTAATGATTACAGCGAGTTTTTTCAGGGAGCTGGCCAATATTTAAGTAACCATGGTATTGCCTGTTTTGCTTATGACCAACGCGGCTTTGGTGCATCAACGCATTGGGGACTTTGGGCTGGCAGCACAACCTACAGTACGGACCTAATCACTTTTGTCAATCTGATAAAACAACGCTACCCCAATCGCCCCATCTATTTATTAGGAGAAAGCATGGGAGGTGCGGTTATTCTCAATACCATTAGTCAACTCAATAGCTCATTTGTAAGCGGCACCATCCTGGTGGCGCCTGCTGTGTGGGCCAGATCAATCATGCCCTGGTATCAAACCAGTTTGCTTTGGGCTCTTGCTCATAGCTTCCCCTCAATAACACTGACAGGCCGAGGTTTAAAAATTGTGGCTTCTGATAATATTGACATGTTGCGTGCTTTAGGCAAAGACCCTAAAGTTATCAAAGCAACCCGTGTAGAAGCTATCTACGGCTTATCTGATTTAATGGATAAAGCGTTTAACAGTGCAGAACAGCAACACGGGAACACCTTGATTTTGTACGGTGAGAAAGATGAAATCATTCCTAAGAAAGCGACTTACAGGTTCTTAGAGAAGTTTCTCACTAGCGACCCAACAAAATCCTCTCAGAAAACAGTCGCATTTTATGAAAAAGGTTATCACATGTTATTACGAGACAAACAAGCGGCAACTGTATGGGAAGATATTGCCACCTGGATAAATAAAAAACCTAATCAGATTCCTTCAGGTGCGGATAAAAGAGCCCAAGAAATATTAACCAGGCGCACCTTGGAAACCAGTGATGCGCTGGATTAACATCAATCAACTTTAATTAATTCGCATGCACTTAATTTAATTCATTATTCAATCTACCCTTCATTAACGTTAACAAAAGTCTATTGTTGAGAACAACCACTATGCAATCCTTTTCAAATATTCGCGCACTCATCATCGATATGGATGGTGTATTATGGCATGGTACCCAAGCCATCCCAGGAATGAATGACTTCTTTCAAGCGCTCCAAGAGTTACAAATCCGCTTTATTTTAGCTACAAACAACGCCAGCTTAACGCCCGAGCAATACGTAAAGAAACTAGCTAAAATGGGCGTAACTATCTCAGAAGATCAAATTCTGACCTCAGGAACTGCTACCGCGCTTTACCTAAGCGAACTCGTGACACCTTCGGAGACAAATGTTTTTGTTATTGGTGTGGATGGTGCGACCCAACCGCTGATTGAAAAGGGCTTTACCTTAACGGGTCTTTATGAAGTAAAAAATAGTCCTGATAAAAACACTCAGGGTGCCGATATTGTCGTCTGTGGGAAGGATGAAACGTTAACCTGGCATAAGCTGGCAACGGCTACCCTGAACATTCGTGAAGGTGCTAAATTCATCGGTACGAATGCGGATACCACGCTACCTACTGAACATGGCATAACCCATGGCAATGGCGCTATCTTGGCCGCCTTAACGGCAGCAACGGGTATAGTACCCACTATCATTGGCAAGCCTGAGCCCATCATTTATCAACAAGCTCTTAATTTGTTAGGAGTTAATCCTGATGAAACAGTGGCTATTGGTGATCGACTTGAAACCGATATTTTGGGTGCGGTACGTACTGGCATTCGTAGTATCATGGTCTTGACAGGAATATCAACAGAAGACGATTTGATAAACTCTGATTATCAACCCACTTGGGTCTTACCCGATATTAAAGCAGTAACCGAGGCATTAAGAAACCAGATACGTTCATAACCAAACACTCACGTCATTGCCCTAATCGATCACTTTACAATTATAAGAATAGCTCATAGAAAGGCAGCCATGAAAAAATTTATTAATTCAACTGAAACTCTCCTTGATGAAAGCCTGTTAGGCTTTGCTAAGGCACATGACGATATTATTAAACTGAATACTAAACCCCGCTTTATTGAGCGTAAAAATCCGACTCCTTTAGGCAAAGTCGCTTTAATATCGGGTGGTGGCTCTGGACATGAACCACTACACATTGGCTTTGTTGGCACTGGATTATTAGATGCAGCTTGCCCTGGTCAGGTTTTTACCTCTCCAACGCCAGACCAAATGTTAGCAGCGGCTCAAAGCGTTGAAAATGGTGGAGGCGTCTTATTTATCGTTAAAAATTATGCCGGTGATGTCATGAATTTTGAAATGGCTGCCGAACTGCTTGATTGCCCTAATGCAACTGTATTAGTTAGTGATGATATTTCTTTACCAAAGTCACACAGCATAGGACGACGTGGCGTTGCAGGTACTCTAATTGTAGAAAAAATAGTCGGTGCAGCAGCAGAACAAGGCGCTGATCTAGATTCTTGCAAAATATTGGGCGATAAGGTCAATAGTTTAACGGCATCTATTGGCGTGGCGCTCTCTAGTTGTACAGTACCTGCTTTAGGAAAGCCTACCTTTGATTTGAAAGACGACGAAATGGAAATGGGTGTTGGCATTCATGGTGAGCGAGGCCATGAAACACTTAAGTTAGCAAGTGCTTCAGAGATAGTTGAGCTTTTAGCGCATAAAATAGATGAGGAGTTAAAACCTCAACAAGGTCAATCCGTGCTATTGCATGTTAATGGCTTTGGAGCAACCCCACTCATGGAGATGTATCTAATTTATGATCTTGCGGCCCAATTCTGGGAAAAAAGAGGCATCACCATTGCGCGTTCATTAGTAGGCAATTACACGACTTCTTTAGATATGGCCGGTTGCTCAATTACCTTGACGCTATTGGATGATGAATTGCTAACCCTTTGGGATGCTCCAGTACATAGTGCCAATTTAAGATGGTAATGTTAATTGCTTGGACAATACATCAATAATCGCACTAATCATTAATTGGGCAGTCTTGGCGCCAGCATCAATATGACCCAGGGACCGCTCTTCCAGAAATGAAGCACGTCCCTTGGTAGCTAGCATATTCCGAGTTGATTCCACACCAGCAACAGCGACTTTTGAAACGTTCTCCAAAACATCTGCTAAGGGGACCAAGTCGATAGAAGCGGTATGCAAATAATTAGCCACTGGAATATAAACATCCAATAAGGTTTTTTCTCCTAAATCAGAACGCCCACGTTTTTTAACAGCTTCCACACCTTGGCTAAAAACATCTGCGAAACTTTGAAGCGTTAAATCTTTATCACGTCCCGCTTTACTTAAAGCTATAAATAATGTGCCGTAAAGAGAACCCGATGCCCCGCCCACTGACGCCATCAATGTCATCCCGATCTTCTGCCAGGCATCAACCCAACCTAATTGAGTTAACCCAGCGCGTTCTTCCATCAAAGCATCAATTCCCCGCTGCAAATTAATAACATGATCTCCGTCACCTAGTGCTTGATCCAGGTCAGTTACTTCAACTGCATTTTTTTCAATAACATCAGCTATAGTTTCAATAATAGCCGGTAATAATACTGGTGTGAATTTCATAAGATCTCCCTCATCAATAAGAATTGATCACAGCAAATTAACCTGAAATAATGAGTTTAAACTCACTCACTGAGTCTGTTCAATGATTTCGACCGTATTACCATCATAATCACGACAAAACATCGCTCTACGTCCAGAAATACTCATGGTATAAGCTATGTCTGCTTTATCCAAAGCGTCCTGAATCGGTGCCAAAGCTAAAGCATTTAAAGCAATATGTCGATCACGTCCACCATGATGGGGCCTCCCATCAATTGGATCTGGATTTTCTAATTCTAATAAATGTATTTGCTGAGAACCTAATTGCAACCAAGCACCCGGGAACCCCAAATCGGGTCTATCGACTTGCTCTAAGCCAAGAATATCTATATAAAAAGGCAACGCCCTATTAATATCTGCAACGATAAAACTAGCATGATTGAGTGATAAAATATTTTTTGACATGGTGAATTAACAGTCCTTTTTTAATATAAAGCAACGAGCAAATCGATCAATCGCTCTATTGTAACAGCTAAAGGAGTTTGTTAATTTAATCGCTTAGTATAGAATTAGCAAATTTTTGATGACGACACCCTATGCAAATCAATGCAATTTATCCGGGCACCTTCGACCCAGTTACCAATGGACATCTGGATATCATAGCCAGAGCCTCGAAGCTATACACTAAAGTTATTGTTGCTGTGGCAGTAAATCGAGGTAAATCTCCTTTATTCACTTTAGAAGAACGCGTTGAACTGGTAAA
The DNA here is from genome assembly GCA_903866825.1 of uncultured Methylococcaceae bacterium. Taxonomy (GTDB): domain Bacteria; phylum Pseudomonadota; class Gammaproteobacteria; order Methylococcales; family Methylomonadaceae; genus Methylobacter_C. Next base: position 844 of record CAIPPE010000177.1, on the reverse strand, counting down.
GTCTGTTACTGTTGAATTCTGTAATATAGAAGTTATTGGCTTTGATAATCTACTAGTTGATTGTGCCCAACAACAAAATGCAACCGTTATTTTAAGAGGTTTAAGAGCAGTAACTGATTTTGAATATGAGTTTCAACTAGCAGGAATGAATCGAAAACTTGCCCCCCAACTTGAAACAATGTTCTTAACACCTGCAGAACAATATGAATTTATTTCTTCAACTATGATCAGAGAAATTGCACAACTAAAAGGAAATGTATCTTGCTTTGTACCCAACGCCGTTAATCAACGTTTAATAGAAAAATTCAATTAGGAAATAAAATGGCACTTATCATTAACGACGAATGTATTAATTGTGATGTCTGTGAACCAGAATGTCCAAATGCTGCTATTTCACAGGGCGAAGATATTTATATTATTGACCCAGCATTATGCACTGAATGCGTTGGTCACCATGGCACGCCACAATGTATGGAAGTATGTCCAGTCGATTGTATAGATAAAGATCCAAAGTACCCCGAAGACCCAGATTCTTTATATCAAAAATATTTAAAGCTGACGCAGCAATAACTATCAATCAAAGAGGTGATCGAATATTATCTAAGGTATGAGCGGTAGCTTTCTAACTTCAATTGACTAAAACTATTTTTGTCATCACCTAAAAGCTGCTTATGTTCATTTGCAAATTATTCCGATTTAAGAACAAAAGCCCTCGATTTTCTCTGCAATCCCTTTCACATCCAGCCCACAAATAGCCAGCAATTCCTCACGGGTGCCCTGTTCTACAAAGCTGTCAGGCAAGCCTATATTCAACACCGGCATAAGAATACTCTGGGCTTGCAGG
>CAIPPE010000176.1 GCA_903866825.1 uncultured Methylococcaceae bacterium | reverse complement strand
TTGATCTGTTTGAAGGGCGATTTTTGCATCTGCGCTAAAGCTATGCCAAGAGCGATTATGTTCAATATGCAATGCCAAAAAAGCAAAGCTGCATGCCATGAACAGCGCTATGAAAGTGAACTTTTTTACCGCCTGCCCTTTTAAGGCGGAAGCTGCCATTAATAAGACCGCTATCAATACCAGCCCCATGCTGTAGGCAACGCCATTTTTAATATTTTCGCTATCAAAAACCCAAGAAACGAGAAGGATCGTTAAAAGGCAGACTAAGCTACCCAAGGAAAAAAGGTGATGAGTACGAAAGTTATAAAGCAGCAGCCCTAAAGCAGCCGCAAAGGCTGGCAAGCAAAAGGCAACGTAGGCAGTTTTTGCAACATAAGCAAAATTTAAATCAGCATAGACTCCAAGAACACCCATCACCTCCAAACCCCACTGCCCAGCATGATGGCCCAGAATCCATTTGAAACCGTATATGAGGGAGGGCAGCAGTAAGCCGAAATAAAAAACAGGAAAACTTAAGCGTGAAAATGCGGCCCTTCCTTTTGGAGGATTTATCAAGGTAACGCCAAGCGAAATACCCATACCCAAAGCGAAAATGACCCCGATAGCTGAATGCTTCCAAATGCTTACCCACTCCTGATACTGCAATGCAGAGTTACGACTTAAAAACAGAAGATGAAAACCGATCCAGATAAAAAGGGCTCCGATGCACCAGAGTGGGATGGATTTTTTTTGAAGAAAAAGACTTCGAGCCTGATAAATCGGATAAAGACTCATTAGGGCACCTGCAACCAAACAAGTATTCCGTAAGCCCATGGTACGAGGTAGAACCCAAACACCGTTGAGGATTGCAAAGCAAATAATTTGAAAGTAAAGCAGGGGTTTGGCAACCTTGACCGACTCAATCAATCGCCTAGGATTTTCACTGCCTATATCAACCCTAATCTTTGTCTCCAAATCAATTCCTATTTCTAAATTAAGCCTTTGTAGCCCTTTATGACAAACTTTGCCTCAAATCATGATACAGAAATCACTTTTCAATATCGAGATTGACACCTGCTTACACATTAACTCTGATCATTCCGGTAGCCATCAGGGTTTATGCGGAGCCTTCTTGACCACCCTAAGATGGCCCAGGGATTATCTCGCAAATATCATCATGCTTTAACGCTATCCATCTCGGCGGAGTTCGCCCTACTTGTAGGTGATTTAACTTGAGATCAAACTGTCAGCAACGTCAGAATCGCGAGCAGGGGTCAAGAGCGCAAACTCACCAGCCATAGGAAATCTCTTGCCAAGGCAAGCGCCGGGTGAACTCTGTTCTAACCTTACGAGTTCGATGAAAAAATAGTAATTTTGCAGTGTTTGCAGAAAGTACATTTTCTACAAAGTGAATAAATCCCGTATCAATCGAATGAATTTCTGTTGCCTCTTGAACCAATTTGGTCCAATCGAAAATATTATTCGTGGCGGCATGTACTTTGATCACTTTTAAGCCCCTAGCATTCGCAATTCGCAAAGGCTCCGACTCTCCATGCGAGCCATTCATACAGACCAACATATAGGGCTCTCCAGATGGGTTGAGCTCGGAAAATAATATTTCCGAATGAGGGCCCGATGGAGTTACACATAAATCCCAACGCAATTGGAAAGGGACTTGATGCTGGCGATAAAAACTTTCATCAAAGCTATTACCATCGACTTGAGTAATACCAATTGGCCAATAAGTGATATGGAGAAAATTTGCTAATTGCCTTACCTCCTTGCCATTGCGTACTACCGTAGGATAAATATTAGGCAGGTCTTGAAAGGCCCAAACCAAGGCATGGTAGTTATGCGTAAGACAAGCGTAATAAAACTTTTTATTTGGGTAGCGAGCTGAGAGTGTTTTGACCAAACCAATACAAATGAGGTTATCCCCAATGCCAAAATGAGGCTCTAACATCACCACATCTTCACTGCGCTTACTGACGAAGTTTTTTAAGATACGCTTATAAACGGTATTGCCAAATTTACCCATAATTTTTATATAACTGCT
>CAIPPE010000175.1 GCA_903866825.1 uncultured Methylococcaceae bacterium | reverse complement strand
GCCAGAACTCGAGTGGGAGTTCATTGATGGAAGCATTGTAAAGGCGCATCAACATAGCAGCGGAGCAGCTCAAGGAGAAGAAACCGCTATCGGGAAGTCAGTAGCCGGAAACACCACCAAGATTCATATGGCCGTTGATGCCTTTGGGCTCCCCATTCACTTTAGGCTGACAGGAGACGAAGTCCATGAATGCAAGGAGGCATTACAACTGGTTGCAGAACTACCCACTGCAGATTATATCGTTGCCGACAAAGGGTACGATTGCGAAGAGTTACGTACCAAAATCAAGGATAAAAAAGCTATCCCTGTCATTCCCAGGAAAAGTAATTCAAAGGTGGGAAATAACGATATGGATTGGTGTATCTATAAATATAGGCATCTCGTTGAAAATGTTTTTGCCAGACTCCAAAGTTATGTTTAAGTACTGAGCCATTTTAATATAAAAAAATCTGTTATTCTCTAGGAGTCCAATGGATTTTTGGAGAATTCTAAAATGCTTTCTCAGTGGAACACTAGATAGTTTGAGCAGCTTTTTTAGTAGCCGAGTTAGTTCTCCAGATAAACAAAGTCATCGGCTGGATTGTTGAATTACTTGGACAGGTGTTTCAAATAGTCAAAATTGATTGCCTAAACTAGGTTTATGATTGAAGAATTTGAATTAATAGTGGATGAGTGCCACTTAAGAGCGCTTGACCGATGCATTCACTAAATTAATCAATAAATCAGGAAAGTTAACCATGAATGCTGATTTAATTAAATGTATCTAAACACAAGCCTGAACCCCAAGTTGGTCAATCTTATTCCAAAATTGTTTCCAACGACCTTTTGTCTGAATCAATGCCCGTAAAGATAAAATCACTTTTGCACCTTGTAATTTCCAACTCATTCCTTAACAACAAAGATGCTGTTTGACCAAAGTTTTACTACACTATCGGTAACATCATAAAAGCTTAAGGTTGTGGTTCGTCACGACTCCCAAAAATTGATGCTTCGGAAACCTTCTAAGGATATGGGATTGACTCAATCTTCATTAACATGGACAGTTTTATTCATTATAACTATTCCGGTAAGTTGTAGATAAAAATCAAGCTGCATTGATTCTTAGGGGGCTATATATTTTATCAATAAATCAACCGCTTACCTGATATCTTTAGAAAGCAAAGTAACACTGTAATAAGTTCGCGATTAATTCTCTGAATAAATCAAAGAGGTGAATTCCAAGTGCGTAATTATTAGGCATTATTGTCTGAAATAATGCTTGTGATAAAAAAGTTAATATGGGAAGATTCTAGAGGGGATATAGGATTTTATAAGCCTAGGGGATACTCCATTATTATATTACATAACAATGTAACGTAAGCCTCAAATAACAACAAATTAAGCACTTATCGAATTCCAAACTTTCATGTAAATAACTAGCTGCCTCATTAATATGTATAAATTATCGGAATCAATCAAGCCCACTCTGGATCGCTTTTCCCCTGGATCAACGCTAACTGCAGGATTATTGACAGGCATTTTTTTTCTAAGTTTACTTGCTAAATTGTTCTTGATTTTTATAGATACATCCAGCGACCGAAGTATTCTTCAAATGGAATACGGTTTTGGGCCTGTAATCACCAGCCTCTATGAGAGAGGCTCTTTAGAAGCCTGTGGTGTTCCGGTAGGTCTCAAATTTTGTGCGGTTGCTACGAGAATGCCTTTACTACCCTTGATGTATGCCACTCTTGCTAAAGTAATTGGATTACAGCAATCACATCTAGCTATTGCAAAAACCTTGTTATTTACTTCCTTACTGTGGATGTCGGTTATTTACTTTTCAAGATCTATTGGACGCTATCCAGTTTACCGTCTAGCTCTGGTCGCCCTGTCTGCACTGCTTTTTCTTGGGCCTCAATATCTGAAGCATACTATTAGCATCCAATATGAAGAAAGCCTGCTCATTGATTTGTTACCGATTTATTTCCTACTTTTAGGGACCTTGATTGTCAAGCAAAGATCTGAACTTCCTCTTTCTACTTTAGACTATTGGATCCTGGCTTTTCTGTTGCTGTTTGGTTCTACGCTTTACTTTCTTAAAGCATCTATGCTTTTTCTTGGAATTATTTTCATCCTTGCCCCACTGTTTCTGCTTAAAGTGCCAGTATGGATCAGACTCACTGCATTTTTACCTTTCCTCCTTGGCATAATCTGGTGGGGAGGAGTTAACTATAAGTACCATGGCACTGTTCGTTTAGGATCATCCTATAACGGTGAGAACTTTTACCGGGGACAAAATGCATACAGTTACAAAATATATCCCGAAATTCACCTTGACCGATTGATTGATTCTAGCGATGCTATCATGAATAATGGAGAAAAAATTACCTTACCAAATTGGCAAATACACTTTCCTCCGTTTAACGGCGAGTGGGAATGGCATGACTATTTCAAACAGCTAGGTGAACAGTGGATCAAAGACCATCCCTTTGATGCCTTGGCCTTTACTTTTAGGAAAGCGTATGTTTTTTTCCTTGAACCCAGAAAGGTCCCATTTAGACAGAGCACCAATCCCTCAACCGAACCTCATGATTATAACGAAGCATCGCTAATTGCTGGCGTTCTTTGGATTACACTCCTAAGAGTACTTTTTTTCATAGGTGCTATCGTTGCAATTAGAGATCTATGGAAACATAGAAGATTTGATAATTTTGCACTTTGGTACTTTCTTTTTATCGGTGCTTATTCAGCCCCCTACATTGTTGGCTTTGGCTATCAACGTCATATCAGTCCCATGCTGATTTTCTCGTCAATACTACTCTTTATATTAATGCTAACTAAAGAAGTACACGGGAATATTAAACCAAAACCTTTATCTACTTTCACCAATAAAGACGCCTGAAAATTAAGTCAATGCACTATAGACGAGAGATTGATGGGCTTCGT
>CAIPPE010000174.1 GCA_903866825.1 uncultured Methylococcaceae bacterium | reverse complement strand
GCATACCAACTTGTTTACTTACTTAAGTATTGGTGTTATGTAGATGGAGAAACTCTATAGCTGTGGTGAATATAGCTGGCTTATCTTTCGCAATCATGACTCTACTTATAAAGGAACCTAAAAGGGGACAGTTTTCACAAGGTAGGATGACAGCCACAATGGACGTAATTGCCATAGAAGAAAATGAAACCAACGAACAAGCCTATCAACGGTGCTTTCCTGATGGAAGCATCAAGCCTAGGACGGTTATCTATGCAACCCCATTGGATGTAATGCTATGACTATAAAACAGCGTTTAATCAAACTGGAGTCTTCTCTAATGCCAGAAACAACGAACTATCACATAATGAGAATGGTTATTGATACTGATGATAAAAAGGTTATTGGGTATCAATGCCAAGATACAGAGATTTATAAAAGGGATGATGAGTCCAGCACTCAATTTAGAGCGCGATTACATGATTCGGTTGATTGGCCTATTGGAAAAAGCTCAAGACATATTTTTGAGCCAAAATTTTCAGAATAAGACAAATGGAGTCAGCTTATTAATTCCCTTAAAAATAAATCAGTTACATTAAAAAAGTTTGTATTAAAAACCTAATAAAACCTTAGTTTTTCGGATCTATAACGCGGCTAAGGACGTTATTTCATGGAACCTACACCGTAGACACCTTAATGAATCACAACGGGCTATGGTGGCGGCTAAGTTGGCTAATCTTAGTAACGGTGAAATAGGTAATAATCGTAGCTCTGCAAATTTGCAGACCAACACTAGAGCAGAAGCCGCAAAGATGCTTAATGTATCAGAGCGAAGCGTAAACTCAGCAAAGAAAGTAGAGCAGAACGCTATCCCTGAAATTGTGGAGTAGAAAGTACAACCGATTAAAAAAATCTCATGGTGGCCTTAGAGAAGAAGCAAGGGCTCAAAATGAACACTTGCTAGAAAATTTACCATGCTAACTTTTTATGATGAATTAGAGAAAGGTACTGTTTTTTACATTGGACTTTCGGAGTAATAAAACAAGGCTGGTTTTTATTGGCCTTTTTATGGTTAAATCATCCGCAAGTGTTGCGGTTAAAATATCTCATTGAAGTGCAGATTTAAGGAAAAAACAGATAAATTTTCCATATTTTACCCCGTATTTACCCCTCGTTCATTATAACCAGTTGTTTTATAATATAACTGTACCTTCTGCATAGGAAAGTAACTTGAATGTTGTCATACCATATCCTAATTCATCCAGAAGCCTACAAAAAAGCTGAAGCCTATCGTATTCAATTAGCAACTAAAGGCATATCGGAAGCAGGTTATTTTTTACAGCAAGAATTGCAAGGTAAGGAGTTGGAAAAACTCAATACCGAGATTTTTATCGAGCATTTATTTGCCACCAAGCCACCCCTGATATTTGCAGAAAGCGCGGTTTATGGTAATGGTAAAGATTGGAATCATATCGAGTTATCAATACTCGGTGATATTGGCGTGGCGACAAATGTCGAGGTTTACGACGATGGTAAACATTACAACCCTAAGATTCATAAAACCCCGTTTTTGGCAACGTTGTTATTTATTCCTGGCGCTTTATTACGCAATGGTAAGAGTAATTTACCGGCTGACTGGAATGAAGTAACACAGAATGCTCAAATCAATCCAATTGCTTATCGGGCATTATACGAACGTCGATTATTACCATTGCTTATCTATGCTAATGATCAAGCTAAATTAGCCAATAAAAAAGCATTAATTACTGTCCCTGGCTTGGGGTGTGGTCAGTTTGCCGGACCTTTTACGGGGCAAATGGGATCACACTTGAAAGATGTTTTGGCACAACTTCTAAAAACACATGCCAACCAACTTCCTTATATTAAAGCGGTGTATTACGACCCTTTCAATGAGTGTCAGAATGAACGGAGTGAATTTGGTACAGTCTCATTGCTGGTTAGGCCACTGACTCAGGGTAATCAAGATAAACCGCAACTCTGTGAACCAGTTGATTACGCTGAAGCTGGAGATGATTATAGTGACAGTTTACTCTTCAGTGTTGTGGCATGGGATCATGTCTCATGGCCGGGTAATGATTTTTACGGTGGATCGCGTGCTACGGATGATGGTGTTAAAGCTGCGGCAACCAATTCTATGGCGGTCATGACAGGGATTGAAGGGCAGTATAACCCTATCACTTTTCAATACGAACCGCCGTTTGAATACCGTAACTGGGTAGAGGTCGTAGAGAAAAATAATCTCAGAATTAAAGTAAAACATAACCTAAGTACTCTACCACTGGCTATCTAAACGACTTAAAAGTCTTCTTGAATCAACTGAACATTGCTTCGTGCTAGCTTTTGAAATGGTCGTTCTACAAGGATATGTATAAATTCACTGACTACAATAAGCAATATTGTATAAATTAATACTCGAACTAGCTGACCGTTTTCAGATTTAATCCATTCGTCTAGACGATACTTTTTTCCTAGTTCTAGTTCTAGTAGCAGAGCTTCGGTTGGGAGATGAAAAAGGTAAATCACAAAAGATCGGTCTCCAATCCAATGAATTGTTTTATCAATAAATCCTAGTCCAGAGCAAAAAATACCGTTATCTAGTGAGGCAAGTGCAATCAAAATTGATGATAAGGCTGTAGCTATGGTAAACATGTGGTAACCAGGTAAATCACTAAAACCTGACATGGGTAATAATGCTAATTCATATAATAGAAAAATAACTAACGGCTGAGTCAGTCTACGATAAATCCATTTATTCTTTATATCATCTGATAGTGATTTTAACCATTGGGCTTTTGTAAGTTCTGCAATTAATATGCCTGCGAAAATTCCATCACAATGAGTATGAGTCCAAAATCGAATGTTAAGTCCTTGATCGGGTGCCATCGGTCGAATAATGAAGGCTACTGTTAATGCTGCAACAAGAATAAAAGTGACTCTTATGTAATAATTATTAAAAAGCTTACGAATCCAAGGGTACACAAGATAAAAATGTTCCTCTATACATAGGCTCCACATAATACTCAAGAAGCAAAGACCATAGTCCGGCTGTAAAACTAGATAGTTTTGGGTAAAAGTTAAAATTGTGAATGCTTGGTATAGTGCCTGCTTAAGATCAACATAACCAAATGCGTTTGATTCATTAAAAAAAGCTAATCCTATGAGCCATGTAAGGGTCACAAGTACAGTCAATGGGATAATTCTATAAAAACGTTTTACATAGAATGTTGGTATCGCTCTTCGAAAAACTGAATGACTTCGCAAAATATCGCGTTCAAATGCTTGGCTTACAACAAAACCTGAAATAACAAAAAATAAATCGACGCCAGTATAGGCCCATTGTAGGGTGACGGGTATAAATGGATGGTAAAAACCAATATGATGACAAATAACAAAAATTATAGCAGCCCCTCTTAATGCTTGAATTTCTGTATTTTTTTCGGTGTATATTTTTGAATGGGACATGTCAGCATGTATAACGAAAAGGGGGATGACCACCATAATTTGTATGCATTATAGCCGTATAAAAAAATCCAATACGATCCTAAAAATAAGTTCTATAGGCTATTTAAATGCTATATAAGTATTTAACATAGCTATTTTGCTGTGGATAACAATGTGGATAAGGTTAATTAATCTGTTGGTAATATTGGGTGTAAAAAATAGAAAATTTAGATGTGTTTATTTAAACAATAGTTATCCACAACTAATAATTACTATTAAGCAGTTAAGCAACTAATTGATTTATTTTTAAAATAAAGTGTTATCCACAGGAAACTTAAGATCTAATAGTAATAAAGTATAAAGAATATCTATTTAATATTATTGCAAAAATAATGCATTCAATTCTCATCAACCTTGTGGAGAAAGCGGACTACTAACAGATATTAATAACAGTGTTTCGTGATGGCTCACTGTATTTAAAAGTTGCTTTGACGATTGAAGCGTAATTAATGATTAGGTCTAAGATTAAAACGCCTTGACGAAAAGAAAAAAGCCTGTATAATTTGCATCTCTTTCGGGGCAGGTCTTCGAAGGGGCAGCAAGCAGGAAGCTTGGTTTTTAGTCACAAGGGAAGGATCTGAAGTGGTTAGTAGTGATGACTGTCATTGCTAGCTTCTTATTGGTCTGGCCTTAAATGAAACTAAAAAAACTGTTGACATTTTGATTGGATAAGTTAAAATGGTCGGCTTCGTCGGGGTCTGGCAATTGCCGCTCTCGTCGGGGTTGAAAAATAAAAGTCGACAGGGGGTTGACAAGCTGAGTAGCTTCTGTATAATGAGCAGGCTCAACGGGACATAAGTTCCACGCTCTTTAAAAATTCGATCAAAATAATTTGTGTGGGTGCTTGTGGTGATTGTTAGTTATGTTAACAAATAATCGACACAAGAACAACACGTAAAAAGTAATTTTAACGTTTAATTCTATAGTCGAGCCAAGATTGGTTACTTATCTTATTAAGTAACAAACTGATTTAAACTGAAGAGTTTGATCATGGCTCAGATTGAACGCTGGCGGTATGCTTAACACATGCAAGTCGAACGGTAGCAGGCCTTCGGGCGCTGACGAGTG
>CAIPPE010000173.1 GCA_903866825.1 uncultured Methylococcaceae bacterium | reverse complement strand
GGCTTTGTTTGGCGTAGGGGTGGGACGGGATGTATTGGCGGATATTCTTATTACCTGTCATTTTGGAACAACACTCGATTATGACAACAAAGCACAAATTGCCGAATTCAATGTCGGCATGGTGATAGCAGGGAAAGCGGGTGTCTTGAAACAGATAGATTCCCAAATACTAGGTCTTAAAATCAAAAACAAAGAGGAGGTATAAATCATGGCAGCACCAACAGCACCATATTATGACAACATTAAATTGGGAGGACCCGGCGGCATTAGGATTCCGCAAGAGGTGGGAAGCGCAACTTTCAGTGTAGTGCAAAGAGTCACCATTAATGCATCGTCCATCGGTGGGAGTTCAACCACAAACAGCATCACTTTAACCCCGTTCTATAATTCCAATGTAGCGGATATTGCAGGGAGCGGTTCGGCGGCAGGAGCGGAAGCATCCCTTATCGTTGTGACTGGCGCGGGTTCCGGCGCAACAACATTGAGCCTTCCCGCTGCATTCCCCGGCTATTACTATTGCCTGAAAAATTCCAGCGGTCAGTCTTGTACTTTAAAGGTAACAGGGCAGAGCGGTGTTTCCGTAGCCACCGGCAGCCATCAGATGCTTTTATGCGATACCACTGATATATCCGCATTGGCAGCGGCGGTAGCCAATTAAGAAAGGATTTTATGGAATTCTCAGACAGGAAGTGGGAGAAGCGTTGCTTGCAGGCGGAGGAACGCATCAAGGATTTAGAGAAGCAGAATAACGAATTGCTTATTCAACAGAACGATTTAAAGATGGATGTTAATAGGTGGAAAGATATTGCCATCCGGAAAGGAAAAACATGAATCAGGACGAAGCTGAAATACATAGAGACCAGCCTAAAAAATATAAGATATACATTGGTTTGGCCCCAAGAGCTCAACCATTTGACGAAAGCATAGATTCCTTGATGACAATGATAAGGTTCACCCAAAACGCAGGAATAGAAGTTGTTTTGGAAAAAGTAAAACGTGGTTATCCTGGCTGGCAGAATTCTGGTCCTCTGGTGACGCACATGTTAAAAACTGATGCTACACATAGTTTCTCGGCAGCGGATGATATGCTGTATCCTCCAAATACTATCATAAGGCTTTTGAGTGCCAATAAAGATATTATTTCAGGGATATACCGCAAGTGTTATTCAACCATACTCCAGCCCGCCAACTATTGCACATCGGTAGAGGAATGGCAGGAGAAATATAATTCACGTGGAGTTTTTGAAACCCAGTATTGCGCCGGACATACCATGCTGGCTAAAAGAGAAGTTTTTGAGAAGATGATAATTGATTATCCGGAAGTTGCTTATGTCACTGATGGATACCCAGATGAAATTCATTACGGGCTTACGCTTCCATTTATTGAGGACAAAAGGGCGTTTCAGGATGACTGGGCTTTTTCAATAAGGGCAAAACGAAGCGGGTTTAAAATATGGACGGATTACGGGTGCAGGTGCAAGCATTATTGCTATGATTTTCTAGGATTTGAACTGGAGGAATAAATATGCCGACAGGTGGAAAAGGAGGCAAGGGCGGAAACGCAAGTCCTGCGGCCCTTGGACAGGAAGAAGAATTTAAGAAATGGGCTAAAGGAGAACGAAAAAAGAAAAAGGATAAGATGTTCCCTAATTCACCGCCTTCTCCTACGGGTAAATAAAATATGCCAGATAGAAAAATATATAAACCGGCAAGTAACATAGCTGTCCAAGTCCCCGCTATTTGTGGGGGTATGGGAGATGATGGATTATTCTATTATCAATCCATTGATTCAAACGGTAATACCTCTGTCATTAGTTCTCCCTTTATCGATATTGACACTTCGTATGTTTGGAATCAAGACGGGACACCGGCGCAGAAAATAGAGAGTGGTTTGGGACAGACAAAGACCACTGTTTATACTTGGTTGAACGGAGCCTTACAGAGTAAGGCAGTTATTTTAACTTAAAAAGTAGGAGGATTTTAATTATGCCAAGAAGTTATGGAGTAGCATACACAGGTTCGGTAGGATCAGCAACACACACCCAGTTGGGAATTTGGGAACCAGCAACGCCGTTGTCAAGATTCAGATTGTTTGAATTTGGTATTTCAGCGTCACCGGCTCCTGCGGACAATACCACAAGATTCACGGTAAACAGGTTTGGTACGGCAGCGCCAACAGGTGGCTCTGCTCTTTCGGGCGCATCCTTGCCTCCGCTGGATGTTGGTGAGCCGGCTTCCGCGGCTCTAGGTATGGGAGGTGCGACAGGAGGTGAAACCATTGGGGCCCAGTTGATGATGGTCTCGGTCAATCAGCGAGCCACATTCAGATGGGTGGCGGCTCCAACCAAAGAACTTGTTTGTATCATCACCACACTAAACGGCATCGGCCTTTATGCGGCGTATCAGTCGGCTGCGTATGCGGTTGATACATATATCATGTGGGATGAATAAAACAGAAAGAAAGGAGTTCGTATGTCTGAATACGCAAACCGTGAGGCAGTCAGAAAGCCTCACGGCAACTTCTCGATTATTGATCCATCGGCTCCAACTCCGGTATTGGAGGGAGATACTCTACAATGCTGTCATTGCGGGTGTGTATGGATACCGATTAAGGGAAGTGGAATTCCAAGGGGATACTGTCTGCATTGCGCTCAAGTGACCTGCGGGAAACCGGAGTGCCATGTATGTCTCCCATTTGAAAAGAAACTGGAACTTATCGAGAAAAACGCGGGAATCGTAAATAGGATAAGGGTGTAATCGATGCCTACATATCCGGCCGTATTAGGAGCTGCTTCTTATACTCCTGACAATCCGCCATCCACGAAGAACATTTTGACCACTGCTATTTTAGCAGGCAGTTTCTTCTTTTTGGCTGCTGGCGACTGGGCTATGCCTGACTTAGATGCTGTTCATGTAATGGTCAGTAAGTACCAGATACAGAACATCGATCGGGTCCCCAGTGCAATACAGACTTTATCCCCGGCGATTAGGGCAAGTATTTTTGAATATCCGTGGTTTGCAGTCGATCCGTCAGTAGGAATTGTTGAACCGGGCAAGACTCAATGGAGTGAACAGATACCTCCATGCGGACTTGATAAGTGGAAGCCCCAGTACCCTGATATAGTTCCTACACGATTTCATAAAGAACTGCCTTCGGCGATTCAGGCTGGATATTTCAGCGAAGTTCCTCCGGCTCAGTCAGGGCAATCATGGGCAAGCAATCCGTGGAAAACGGGGTTATATCCTGACGACTTCACGAGCAGGTATTCCGATACTATACCTCAGTGGTATTTCAAGGCACAGGGCTTACCTTCTTCGATTCAAGCCGGTTCTTTTTCCTTTGTCGAT
>CAIPPE010000172.1 GCA_903866825.1 uncultured Methylococcaceae bacterium | reverse complement strand
GTATGGGTCCCAGTATGGGTCATAATATACAATGTCTTCCTCGTATTCTTCGATGTAAGTGGTTGTAGTTGTGATGTATTCTTCTTCCTCATCACCGGCAAGTTGAGCCTGTTCGAGTTCCGCCTTCTTCATATCAATTTCCTTCTGAATTAGAGAGAACATCAACTCTGTACCAATGTTAATCATGTTAAGCATTGATTCTTCACCGTACTTTTCAATAATATCAGATACCTGAATAGCGGTAGCGCATATATTGGATATCTCAGACCATGTTTGCGCGGAAAGCATATCGAATTGCCAGCCAGCAACTGAAGTATCAAAACGGCTTTCATTAATAAATGACATAAAAACAATTTCAAAGGCGTCCATCTTTTTGAAGTTTGCTATTGCAACCCTCAGGTCAAAGAAACGCTCTTGTGCCTTATAAGCTTCCCAGGCAGAAGAATAATCATTTTCGTCATATTGAAAGTCATAAATTTTTGCAAATGCAAATTCACCTGCTTCCATATCAACTTTGCCGTATATGTCGTACACTTTCAGATACTCATTGTACCGCTTCATAAATGTTTCATAAGCGGTCTTACCTGATGCAGTAGCAACATAATGGTCGCCTATGATTGATACATAGCCCTTAGCGTACATATCAGTAAAAAGTGGTCTTAACAAATCGTCATCTCCGTTGAGCATGATTCTGAATGTACGACCCTTTTCTATCAACTCATTGAGCAATATAATTGCTTGACATGATTTAATATCCATTTTTCTATTTTTTATTTTTGTTTTTTAAATTGTTTGTTTCTTAATCGCTCCAATCCATATCGCCCAGTGCGTCAAGTATAGCACTGAAGAAATCACCGAGAAAATCAAGCAGAAACAGGTTGAAGATGAAATCACCCAAATCTTCGGAAGGTGTCAGAATCACTCTTATTATTCCGATGAAAACCCATATTGCAAGTATTATTAATAATATTTGTAACCACATAAAATTTAAAGTTAAAGATTAAAAATAGTATAGGTGCCCTGCAGGGTAATACTGTTAATGATTATGCTTGTTTCTTTTGACGAAAGGCAGCGATTGTGTCAGCGGTGGAATTACTACCCAACATTTCATCTATGCGTGTTGCGGCACTCCCGGCTGAGCCAGTATTTGCGTATGCTTCGGCAATAAATTCCTTCTCGGTTACTTTATTCTTCATTTTGTCCAGTGTACCCTGTAAGCCATCAACGTTAGTTGTGTCAAGTGCTTTGTTGATTGTGAGAGTAGCGTCAGCAACTTTTTGGCGGGCAGCAATTTCGGAAGCTTGGTCTTTTGCGCTATCCATTGCATCAATGATATGTTGTACATTGTGTTCAAGGACTTTTGCTTGTTCGGCAGCTTGTTTAGCAATGTTTTCCTTAGCAGCAAGGGTTTTAATAGCAGCATCATATTTTTCAGCAGCGGTATGCGAAAGTTGGTTAGTTTCAGGTGTTTTATCACCATCATCAATCTTAGCAAGAATACCGGATAAACGGCTATCCCAATCAGCAAGATTTTTCTTAGCTATAAGAACATCAGAATCGGCACGTAGGCTATTTGTTTTAACAGTAGCCAATGCTGTGCGGGCTTCATCAAGTTTTACCTGCATGTCGCGGATCATTTGATTTGCTGTCTTTGTGGGGTCTTGCATTTTATCCAAAACTGCATTTCCCTGTGCTTTACCTATTCCGAGTATGCGCTTACCAAAAAGAATGGCTAATACTACTACAATTGCGATAATTACTATTAATGTTGTACTCATAAAATTATTGTTAAATTATTGGTTTGTTAAATTGATTAAGAATTAAAGATTTATTTCGGGGAAGTGGGTGGGTATTAACCACCAAACCCACCTCCACCACTATGTCCACCAAACCCACCACCAAACCCACCACCACCACTTCTTGGGGCTGCGGCAGCAGGTGCTTTGAAGCCATTAGAACCACCACCGGCACTCTTGAAGCGACTACCCTCATTAGCTTTAAATTGTGTTTGCGACCTTTGTGGATTGCTTAGGCTTGGTTTCGACCCATTATTAGGTGCAGTACCTCTGTTGTTAGAACCCGGTCTGTAGTTTGGGTTTTTACTCATTGTAGTTTGTGTGCGTACCCTCTGTTGATATCCACGGGCATATCCACTTGTGTAAGGACGTCCGTAGTAAGAGTGATATGGATGATATCCACCATAGTATCCTCTACCATAACCCCAGTATGGGTGATAATAAGGATGCGGCATTAACATATAATGTAAGAATAGCAGTTGCCCAAATGTAATGCCCGGTTGTGGCTGATAAGCATACTGATAATTTGCACCACAATAATCAGGCGTGCCGTTAATAACGTATGTCTGTTGCTGCGGGTTAATCGTTAGTGTGGCAATAAGTACCTTACCATTTTTTGTTTCATCGTTTACTGTAAGCGTGTTTGCATCTACCTGGTCAACCTTCAGATAGTCGGTGTTGTTGTCGCCGTCAAGGTCAAGATTGTTAATCTTGCTGTTTGGTGCGTTGAGTTGCTGGGTCAGAGCATCGGGGTTAGTACATGTTTTAAGTAACTGGGCAAAAGCCTGTACATCAAAGCCGGGGATGTTATCCTCTGCTTGTACAGCTACGTTTTGTCCGCCACCACCGGAAGTTGTGACACGGTTCTGAGCCTGTGCCTGTTGTGAGGAGTTTGACCCACACGAAGCAATACCAAGGGCAAGTGCTGCCAGTATTGCAAAATTCAAAATTGTTTTTCTCATTCTTTTTCGTTTTTTGTTAATAATTTGAAACACAAAAGTACAATTATTTTCTTTAACTACAAAAATATTACTGTTAAAAAAAAGTTAAATAAATTGTCGAGTAAT
>CAIPPE010000171.1 GCA_903866825.1 uncultured Methylococcaceae bacterium | reverse complement strand
TCAAAGCCTAAGCGTGTATCGAAAATTCAAGACACGTTTGAGAGTATTTCTAAGGCTATGCTGCCATTTATGGGCAAGGGTGATACCCGCTTTTACTTAAATGGCATTGCCATTGATGATATAGACAATCAACTGCTTGCCAGTAACGGTCATATCCTTGCAGTTATTAAAGGATTGCCAGCAGGAACCCCGACCGGAAACCCGTATTATGACCGAGAAACGGAAGCGCTCGCGCCGCAATTAAACACCGGCTACCGGAATGTTTACAATCGTTACGCCATAGATCAAGATAAAGATACCGGCACAATTATCGGAAAAGAAACTTGGATTGACGGCAGGCTTCCAAAATTCCAGAAAGTGATTGATGCAATCCAAAAAGGTCAAAAATACGAAGTAAGCCTTGAATACCTATCCGGCTATGCTTCCGGCATTGTTCGTGCGTCTGATTTTATCGAGGGAAAATACATTAAGGAAAATTCCCCTGTTACGCTAACCGATGGAAAAGTACAGATTGTTGTCAACGGCGATGCACTTGTAAATTCCAGCAACCTGTTGCGCGGCTTCGGTCATGATATGGTTAATGCAACCATATCCGATACCGGAATAATGGTTGAATCCAAGGATGGCAAGGTTAAAATAGTTGTCATGCCTATGCGCGACGATAGCGGAAAGCTGTTTAAGGCTTACGACTTGAAAGATGCAGATTATTCAGGTAAAAATTACTTTGTGCGTTCTGAGGCTATGCGGGTTATTCCTGAATATGAGCGCGGCAATGCCGAACAGACAGGACCATCTAATCGCCAATCTGAACTAGGCGTAGATCAAAAAATCGATGAAGATAGCACCGAAAAACTTACTACAAAAGGTACAAAATTAGCTGATAAAGGAACTATGCTTTACAGCAAAGCAGAAAAAGATGACTTAGACTTTGCCAACAAAGCATTACAAGAACTAGCAAAAGATGATGATTTTTTTAGATTCCCAATAAGTAAAAGTAAAAATATTGCTGATGTATTTGAAGAAATCTTGCCTATTGCAAAATTTAAAGGATTTAATTCTGAAAAGTCACGCTATGAATTTGTATTGCCAGGTGATGAAGATCATACTCATAAAAACTCTTTCAACGAAACCGTAAGAACTAGACCTATTTTTTATGTCTATGAGAAAAATGGGAATGTCTGGATTGATGTAAGTCAGTTATGGACAGGTTCAGGTGGTCAAGCTATTTATTTTGCAACAGGTAACTATGCAAAAAACACAGACCAGAAATTTATAGGCGACCCAGATGGATTAAGCGAAGACGCTGTTATTCGCAGAACTGCAAACATGCTTTCATTGGCTTTGCGTTTTGGTACAACTGATTTTATAAGTCCATCAGAAGAACAATTAAAAGGTGATGATAAGGCAGGGATAGAGCCTTTAAAATGGAAAGACGGTAATGATGAATTTAATCTGCAATCGCTTATCCATACCTTTATTACTAATTTGCATAACCACATACCGGAGATTAAAAATGCAAGATACGATTTCAAAAGAGGATTATTTGTCGCAGGAAATGGCAGACCTATCGGGGAATACCTTAACAAAATCAGAAATGGAAAAGATGTGGGGAGCGCATCAAAAGCAAGAGTCGGTTCGGCAACGGCTCGCCAAGGAGTTCTCATCCAGTCCCTTATATCAAGCGAAAGCGGAGAAAGACCCGGAATATTGGAGAAAATTTTCAATAGGAATCGCACATTAAATGGACTTGACAAGGTTTTTAGCAAAGGTCAATCAACTGGAAGCTCTATAAATCAAGTTAAGCAACTACTACCTGTAAGAGTTAAAAAACTACTCGATAGCGGTAAGCTTGAAATCGTACAATCGCACGAGTCTGGTGCAGAGGGATTTTACAATCCTGAAACTGATAAAATCACGTTGGTTGCCGACAATATCAATGCTGATAATCTTAATTCTGTGCTTAGTCATGAGCTAATACACCGCGCTGAAGCTACTGACCCTGTAGTTAAAAAAGCCTTAGCAAAATTCAATAATACTTTAAAAGAAAGATGGAAACTAGCCGTAAAAGGCAAAGCCAGTGCCATAGAAAACAAAGCAGCAGACCGTGTAATTGCCGCTGGTACGCCATACGAAGACCAGTTAAGCGAGTATATTGCTTATCAGGTATCGGAATACCAGAAGAATCCTGACAGCTTTACGGGGATGGTAGCGAAAGCTTTTAAAGACTTGATTGCTGCTATCAGAATGGCATTGTTACGCGCTGGACTTGATATGGGAATTATCAATAAACTCACAGCTGCCGACTTAACTGCTTTGAGTGCGTTTGGTGCAAATCCTAATTATTCGACAAGTATTAATAATGCAAATACTTTTCTGAGTAAAAAAGGCGCTATCAATGTAGATGGAATAGAAAGACCCGCTACCGGAAACAATGGCGGCTTTAATCCAGAGTCAAACAACATTCTATATAGCAAATCAATCCAAGATGATGTTATGCAGAAACTTGCAGACCTGACAACTTCATCAAGTACGTTTGGCACATTCCGTAAATATCTAGGTACAGGTTTTGGCAAGGCTCTTAAGAATAAATATTACAAACAAGCTTTCGACTCCGCCATGAAGTATGAAGAAGATACCGCTCGATTTGCTAATGAAGTAGCTGATAAAGCGATGGATATTCTTCCTAAATCAGATACTTTAAAAGACTCAATAACCGAAGCTTTAGGCGCAAAAAAACGTAATTTAGATGCAGATAAAGTTTTTAGTGCTATTGAAAAAGCGACTTTACAAGACAGTCACTTGACTGATGAAGAGCTTGAAAAAAACTATACTCCTGATCAAGTAAAAATGTATCATCAATTTTACTCAGCAGTTAATAAATCATTAGATGAACTAGCCAAGTCGCAGATGTTCAGAATGGCTAATGCATTAAACCTGCCTTTAGCAGAACGTAATATGTCGCTAGACGCTACCGCTAGATTCTATGCCGACAGCCTAAGAGAATCTATTCCAGACGAAAATAAAATTAAAGCCCTAAAAGAAAAGTTGATTGACTACCAATCTTTTGACCCAAAAAAACCGGGAAAATATACAGCTAGCAAAAATAGAATGGATGAAGATGATCCTTTGCGAATAAATGAAATTATTAATCAAATTGAGGTCGAACTAAACGAACTTCTTTTAAAAGACAGTCAAGCAAAAGGCTCAATAGAATCATTTACCAGTATAGCCGACAAAATCAACAAACTAAAAGAAACGGCTTATGCCCCGCTTATGCGTTTTGGCAAGTATACGGTTAGCGTTGATGGCGGTAAAAAAGCCTTTATGATGTTTGAAACGCAGTTCGAGGCTAATCAGATGGCTAGAGAACTGCAAACTCAATACCCTGATTCCGAA
Organism: uncultured Methylococcaceae bacterium; assembly: GCA_903866825.1. Lineage (GTDB taxonomy): Bacteria > Pseudomonadota > Gammaproteobacteria > Methylococcales > Methylomonadaceae > Methylobacter_C. Next base: position 189 of record CAIPPE010000171.1, on the reverse strand, counting down.
GTAACCAAGGGAATCATGTCGCAGAAACAATGGGAAATGTTCAAAGGCGTGACTCCTGAATCCATGCGTGTATTTGCTGAAATGATGGGCGTTAATGAAACAGAGGCATTTCAAGAATACTTAAAGCAGGCGGTTAACAATCAATCTGCCATGAAAAGGCTTATTAAGCGTAAAAAAGTACCTGGATTT
>CAIPPE010000170.1 GCA_903866825.1 uncultured Methylococcaceae bacterium | reverse complement strand
GATCTATGCGGTGTTCAAGCTGGAATGCTTGAAGATAAAACACAAGGTTAATCATTTTGCACTACGAACCAAGTTATTCCTCAAGGCTAACAAGATAGCCTATGAAGAGTTACGGAAATTACAGGCTGCGTAACATCAGTTGCTTAATGAAAAAAATAAATGTGGAAAGAATGTGGAAAGAATTTATAAAGCCAGACAAAAGACACAAAAAAACCAGTTGACAAAAAAGTCTAACTGGTTGATTTATATGTCTTTGGTGGTGGGTCGTGCGCGATTCGAACGCGCGACCATCGCATTAAAAGAGACTTGTCCTAAGCTCCAAATGGCTGTAACAGGCTAATTATCTATGCTTATAAAATACAAAAAGCTCAAAACAGCTAACAAACGCTTACAAAATGGAAAGAATGTGGAAAGAATTAAAAACATTTATACCTGTTATTCTGATTCTCTGATAATTTACTAACTGAGCAATTTATGTTGATTTACTACTCGCATCATAGTCTTGATATTGGTCACATGATCGTATCAAGTATTGTTCATGGTTTGATCTATGGGATTATATTTAAAGCCTTTCATAACTTATCATTTCCTATGGTTATGATTATATCCGTTATTGTTATTGCTGCAATCTATTGGTTTTTTAAAAGGCGTTAGGATCTATTAATCAGGATAGAACTCATTGTCTGTAATTCTTTCTATATCCCAGGGGCATATTTCCGGAAAGATCTTTATACTAATCTTTGTTTCCTTTGATGCTTCGATGACTGCGTAACGATAAGCTTTTTTCAAAATATCATCTAACTTGTGTTTTAATCCAGGATTTTCCTCAAGTGTTTCCTCGAACTTCAATCGTTGTTCTATGATAGATAACTCCCAGCTTCTGCACTGCCTAACTTCCTGATACTTCCATTTTAAAAGGTGTAACAATAAAACAGTTAAACGGCTTTCAAGTTCACGTTTTTCACTTCTGCCCATTGTTTCTACTTCCTCAATTAAATTCTCAATATCTAATTCAGCAAACCGGCCATGTTTTAATAGTTTGGCCTGTTCCACTGTCCAACTGTAAAAGTCTTTATCGTAACTAACCATTGTTTAGCCTTTTAACTAAATTAATCTTCATATTGTTTGTCTATCCAACTCGATTCTAATTCCATTTTCCATTTAAACAGACTTAATGCAAGTATTCCGCCCATGCTTAACTGTTGATCCCATCTATCTTTTTGTTTTTTACAATTCTCCTCATACTCTTTTACTATTTCGTTGATCTTATATTCAAAGGCTTTTTTAAAATCTAAAGCTTTTTGCTTTTCAATCTCTGAAGCTTTACAACGTGCCCTATAGTTAGCTTGTTTTGCAGCTCCTGTCAGTGCATCTTCTTTCTTGGGTCTACCTTTTTTCTTAATCTCTTTATTCATAATAAAAGTAACGTAACTAAAAATATTAATTATAGTAACGTAACCAAAAATAAAAAACAATTTAAATCTTTTTACACTCTTTAACCATGATTCCATTTTCTCTTCTGAATCTACACTCTTCGTCATTAGTTCTAATGACGTTCCAGGCATTATTGGTTATGGCTGGGCTTTGAATTATTTCTGGTTGTACTGGGATCTGTTGTATTTGTGGAATCCTTGGAAACTGTATGGTAGGTATTTTTTGTTTATCACTATATAAACGATTACTGTTATCAAAATTAACTGTTGGGGGTTTAAAGGGTTTTGAATTGCTAATGCCTTTTCCTATTCCACCAATTAAAGCTCCGGTCAAGATCAAACTAATTAAAAACCATATTAAACCAGCGCTTAATATTCCTAAAGCAATTATTAACATCAATTTTAAACCTGACATATTTTCTTTCTCCTGGCTTTTATGTTTATTTTTATTGTCATATCTATTCATAATTATCCTTCCTAATACCCGCTCCACCTGTCCAAGACCTTCCGCGCGGTTATGTACCCGTGTTTAGTTTTTTCCTGCTTTCTTCGATTTGTGGGCTGATTTGTCCACATTCCGGCATTGTTTCACCTGTCATGATCCAGTATATAAATTCTGGAGTTAATTTCTTTATTCCTTCAATGTGATCTTCATTAAGTCTTACTCTTTTGTTTCTTAATGCTGACCAATCATTAGCTTTTATACCTGTTTTTGCCTCTAAGCCTGGATTTTTTAACTCAGTGAAATCTAAAGCCTTAATTGCTCTGTCTCTTATAGTGTTCATATTTTTATGTATTAATTTCATAATATTTATTGACTGTAGCATATTATTATGAAATAATTACATATACTTCCTAATCAGCCACATCCAGCCAATTAAGGCTAAGAGGTCAATATGAACCAAGAACAAAAGCAAGTCAAGCGAGACAAAGTGAGTGAAATACACGAATTGATTAAGCAGGTATTGCCAATTCTTCAAACCATGCAAACACCATTTATGGAACAAAAAAAGTTTGCAGAAAACATCGGCTTATCGGTGGGCGTTGTGGGTGGTTGGGTAGATCAAGGCTACATCCCAACGGTTAAAATTGGTAAATATAGAATGGTTAACATGGTGGCTATTACTGCCGGGTTAATTACTGACCTTGTCACTGATATCAACCTGGATGATTTGATTGTTGTTAACGATGAGGTGATCTCATGATGACCCAATTCACTTATACAGACTTATTGTTCATACCAATTATTATTGCAATATTTCAATGTATTTATTGGGTGCAAAAATGATTACTTCTAACTTGTTTACACCTGCAAGCTCTATGGCTTACCAATCCATTGAAGCAACTGATGGAAACCCACTCATGGATATTTTGATCTCACAAAAAGAACTCACTCGTACACTCTTATCTCATGTATTAACCGAACTACAAAAAGCTGAAGGATGTTATTTACGTGATGATTGTCAAACAGCAGATTATTTAACTGGTAGAGCGTTCACTTTTGTTCATCAATCCAGAATTGCTTTCGAGACTTCTTACCCTGTTGTTGCTCAAGTATTAAATACCCTTAGTCTAAGATTCGACTCTGTTCCTTTAGCCATAGAAGATCCATTTACTTTTCCCGTTGAACTTGATCGGTTTAAATCAAATGTTACAGATTTACTTAAAACTTATTCAGTCGGTATACAGTCATGAGCTTGAACCAAAGACAAACAGTATCATTAATGTTACTCCCACTGGATCATGAAGGCTTAGCTGAGCAAGTGGCTAACGAATTAAACCAGTCACACCAAAAACAATCTGAAACCTTAGTAACCATTAAACGTCTTCCTGCTGACTTCCCAAGCAATCCAGCTTACCCTGAAACTCACTACTTGGGTCTCTATTACAAGCGTTTTTCATATTCAAACCATTTGGTTATTTATCTTCCCTTAGATGAAAAACAACTTTTTAAATACATCATTAAAGATGCTCTTTATGTTAATGAATTACTTAAGTTTAATACGAGTACCTTTAATCTTTCTCCTCACGAACTGAAAAGCTTCAACACCATTTACTCAGGCATAACGTGTTTCTATTCGGATTTACTCAAACTAAATAATCAATATGAATTTATGCCATCTCAAGCCAGGTATTTTATAGCGTGTTTATTGAAACGTTACGAAGCCTTACCTGTAATACACACTAATAATAAAGTTCTAGATCTAACACAATTATTGGAACGCATAAAAATCATTGATTCATTTCTGGATCAATTCATTAATATTTACAAACTCACTTTATCTCATGAATAGCCTATTACACCATTTACCTCCTCGGGTCCCTTCTTCAGTAGAAACTCAAGATAGTGATCGTTTATACCGAACTGCTTTACCTTCACGAGATTACCTACGTTTAGAAGTTGAATCCATGGAACGCGGCTTAAAGCCCTTTGGATTAACCAAATCCATTATGACTTTATATGTAAACAAACAGCTTATCTATCTTCCTGATCTTCCTAACGAGATCCAGGAATTGATTAACGAACATTACCAAACACTCGACAAAGTCAATACAACCTAACTGAACTAACCCTAAAGGTCATTGAATAACCACTAACACTGATTAAACAAAATCCTTTTGATACTGAATAAACAGATTGTTTCTTAAGCTTTTGATGTTGCTTTGATTTTAAGCTTAATTTTCTTATTTCCTGCTAGTTGAAGCCTAGCCAGTCGGAGCCGTCGTATGGGGTTGAAGCATTATCGTCACGAGCGAGTCAGGGTGTCAAGTAGACTAGCGGAGCGGCTACTTGACACCCTGACTCGCCGTGAAACGATAGCTTCAACCCCATAGACGGCCCAGGCTGGATGGGCTGACCTAGCCGGTTGGTGAGTTGGAGGGGTTTTAAAATAAATGCGAAGCCTCAACTAACGCTTTAAGAGAAAACAAACTTGACAGTTTATCAGTATCCAGTGAAAGGGATTGAAGTGTAAATCAGCCATTAAAGCTGAATTACGAAGACTTGGTAAAAAACCTTTGCAGCAAAGCGAAAAAGCGTTTTTAACCTAGTCGTAGTTATCAGCTTTAAAGGTTGATTGGAACGAAAAGCCCGGCCCGAAGGGTTCGCCCATAACAAAAGACTGAAAGAGCATGAAACACAGAAACCATTTATTCATAAACCAGAATACTGGCTTAACTGTGTTATCTGATCGGGAAAACTTTGAAAAACCCTTAAGGCAACTAATTATTAATAGACCTTATGGACCTTGTACGACCTGTTATAGCTAGATCATAGAGCAAACCATACTTTATAAACATTATAAAGTTACTCGATTACTTTGCTCTTGTACCTGTACCGTAACAGTAAATTAACCACTTACTCACTAAAACGAACAAAGGAAACAACATCATGGCAAATCAAGAACAAAACAGCTTCCTAGCCGACATGCAAACAGTCATAACAGGAAAAGTTGAATCTCTAACACGTTATGAAATTGACGGCGACAATAAAGGCGGTTCCATTTGGGTATCCAAACCCAACTCAGGTAAAAACCCAAACAACCTAGGTAATGAACTTATCAAGATCAAAATGCCTTTTGCCATGTTCGATCAACAAAAAGCCAAACAGGAATCAGGTGAAATAACTTTTCCCTGCCAAATGCAAATCTTATGTGAAATTAGCATGGGTGGACAAAATAAAGCCGTATTGAACGCTCTCTCTTTGCAAGTTGTTAAAGAACCGGAACCTGAAACAAAAACTGAACCGGCCACTATCGATGAATCGATCATTGATAAAGTCACGGGAGAAATAAAATCATCTGAACCCAAAGAAACAGACAAAAAACCCTTAGATTTTAATACTAAAAATAAATAATTAAAGGACATCACTAATGTCGTCTTTTCTATGTATCTCAGGAACAACCCAAACACCTGTCACTACCATAGCAGACTGTTTAGCCATTGATCCGAATGCCTACATAGTCCAGGCGGCCAATGCGTTGGCATCACAACCAACATTACAAGACATCTTCAGTATTCCGCTCGCTGCGGATTTGCTGCAAATGTGGGAATTAGGGTTTGGTCTCCCAATTCTCTGCTATATGACCGCTTGGGCATATGGAACAGTGATTAATTTTTTCACTGACCGTCATTCCTGAGTTTAATTTTTTTTCAATCAAACATGAGGACTTATCATGGACTTCACTACTTTAGTAGCTGCTGTAAATCCCATTGTTATAGTGGCTGGTATCACTTCATTAGCGGCTGTCAAAATGGCACCGGGCGTTGCTAAATGGGGCTACAACAAAGTGATTAGCTGGTTCCGTTAATCTAAATAAAGGGTGTAGGGGTTATCTCCAGTTTAACAACTACACCCTTTTTATAGGAGAAAACCATGTTATTTGATTTACTTTACTTTCTATCGGGAATGCTCTGCGCTTATGCTGTGATCAGTGGATTTAGCCATGCGTAAGTTATTATTTTTTCTATTATTATTCTTCTCTAATTTTGCTTTTGCTGTAACTTATTACCCATATGCTGCTTTAACTTCCGTTTGTTTTAAAACGGGTGCACATTATTCTACTGTTGGTACTATTTTCCCTGCTTCATCATCTTCACAATCTTCCTGCACTTCTGCGTATGGTGCTGCTTCTAATGGCAATGGTTGCTATGCTGGCACTAATTTTACAACTGGAACTGTTGCTAATTTAGATACTAATGGCAATGTAACTCTATTAGCTGCTATGACAGCGTGTGGAAATTATTTGGTATCGGGTAGTGGTCCATCTGCAATCTATGCTAATAGCTGTCCTGCAGGTATGTCGCCTGATGCTAACCGTGTTTGTCAAGCTCTTACATCATGTCCAACAGGTCAATACTCTCCATCAGGTACTTACACTGATTGTATTGCTATACCAAACAATTGCCCTGCAGGTAAATATTTCAGCGTTGCATCTAAAGCCTGTGCTGCTTTAACAAATTGCAATGATACCAATGCAGCTAACGGTAATTATTTTGATACTGTTACCGAGTCTTGTAAAAACGATATAACCGGCATTCCATCCGGTGCTTGTGCATCTTATAACATCAATAATATTGCACTTTATGGCTTAACCGGTTATGGCGGTATGTCAACACAATATTTCTGTAAGCCTTTTAACGCGTGTATATCTATAGCTTCATCCCCTGCAAATTCAGCTTCTTATTGTACTAATGATCCTAATGCTATTGCTGCTAATGCCGTTTATGATGGGGTAGCACATGCAACGAATGTTTCTAATGCCAATGCAGATAAAGCGTTAGCTGACAGTGCAGCGGCGGCTGCTGCGGCTTCTGCTGCCGGTAAAGCTAGTCAGGTTCAGAATGATAAAGTTTTAATTAATATTGATTTAACTAAAATGAATTTTGACAGTGTTTTAAGTAATAAAGTACCTGCTACTACACAAGCTGCTGATGCTGCACAATTAGCTAAAGATCAAAATCAATTAGTGTCTGATCAGGCATTGGCAACGAATGCTGCTAATGCTGCTAATGCTGCTCAAACTGCAGCCACTGCTGCTGATACGGCTGCGGCGGCTGTTCCAACTTCGATACAAGGTAATGATACTGTCAAAGCCTCTGATACAGCAGTAGCCCGTGCACAAGCCCAAGTTGCTGCGGCAGATGCTGCTTCAGGTGAAGGTGTTGGTGCAGGTACTGGTATTAATACTTCAATAGCAACTGTTATTGGTGTCAATGGTCAACCTTCTACTACAGGTACTGGCACTGGTACAGGTACAGGTACTGGAACTGGTACATGTGATACCTCATTAGGATATGTTTGTTCTTCTGGAACGGCTAAAATGGGATCTTATAATGGTTCTGGTCGTTGGTATACGACTACAGGTCAAACTGCTACACAAGTAGCTCAATCTTTTATTTCTAATGCTACCTCTAAGCCTATATACGGTGCTGGAAAAGATATTCTTGCCGTACAGTTTCCCATTGTAACATCATGTTCAAATTGTGATTTTTCACTCCCATCGGTTATGGGTTTGCCTACATATATTGTGCAGCCTTTTTGTGCAAGCTTTATGCCTACATTTTGGTCATTCATTTCTATATCTCTTAAAGTATTTATTGTTTTTATTTCTCTTAAATGGATTATGGCTGGAATATAAGGTTAATTTATGCAAGCTCTCATTGATTCTATAAAAAGTTATTTTGATGCATTTGTTCAGTATTGGACTGATTTTGCTTTATCTATAAAAGACTTTATTACTGATTTACCTTCTAACTTAGTTTTATGGGTTACTAATATTTTTAGTACTTTCTTAGACTGGGCGTCTACAACCTGTTCCTATTGTCTTGGTGGTTCTCTACCGGGATCTATTTCAACTTTTGCATTTTCTTTACAAAACTTTGTATATTCTTTACAGCCCTGTGTTTTATATGCTCTTTCACAAGTTGATATTATGGGGTGCTTACAAATACTTCTTTGTGCTTATGTCATATTTACAACTTTGTACTTTTTACGTTTTATGCTTTCGATGTTCTAATGAAACCACTAATTATAGTAACGTTACTTTTATCGTTCTCTTATTCATCCTTTGCACTCAATAACGTTTTATTACCTAAAGATCAAATTCAATATTCAGGCGATAAATTAAGCCTTGATTTTGCCGAAGTTGACATAAGAAGTGTTGTTCAAACCTTAGCAGATTTTACCGGTAAAAACATTGTTACTTCGGATGATGTTCATGGTGTTATTACCCTTAAACTACATGATGTTCGATGGGATGAGGCTCTTGATTATATCCTGGTCACTAAAGGCTTAGAAAAATATGAGTCTGGCAATATTACATGGGTTTTTCCACTTGGCCAGGTTAAACAATATGAAAAACAAAAGGCCGAATTAATCGCATCATTAGAAATCAGTGAACCTTTAACAACTGAATTTATCCCGATTAACTATGCAAAAGCCACTGATTTTAGGAATCTTCTTAAAGGTGTTGATTCTAGTGCTATGGGTGGCTGTGGCTTACCACAAAATGTAAAGGGTGCTAGTCCTATGGGATCAATGCAAACCACTGCTTTACCGCCTACACCTGTCACAATGTTTAATCAACCTATTGACACTATCTCTAATACATTCAGTGAATCTAAGGATTCAAAAGACAATTTCAGGCTTTTATCTTCTCGTGGCTCTGCTGTCGTTGATGGTCGTACCAATACCTTAATCATTCGGGAAACACCTGAACGAATGAAAGAGATACTGGATATTATAAAAAAATTGGATGTTCCTGTTCGTCAGGTCATGATTGAAACTCGTGTTGTGATTGCTAATAAAAACTTCGCTCAAGCCTTGGGTACTCGCTTTGGTATAGCCAATGCATCTACGGGTGCCAATCCTACTAATAATGCAACGATCGTTAATCAGGCAGTATCATCCTTGGCCGGATCTAATCCTTATGGTCAACTGGGTATGGTTCTAGCTAGAAGTGCTTCAACGATGCTCAATGTTGAATTTACCGCCATGCATGATGCTGGTACAGGTGATGTGGTATCCAATCCGCGTGTGATGACATCGGATCGTTGTCTGGCTACTATTAAACAGGGTTACGATGTTCCCTATCAATCTTCCAGTGGTTTAAATGGCACTAATACCCAGTTTAAAGAAGCACTTCTTGAACTTGATGTAACTCCGCAAATAACACCCAACGGCGGGGTAACGATGGCTTTAACCGTGTCAAAAGATCAGGTTGATGTGTCAGCCAGTGTTAATGGTCAGCCTTCTTTAATTAAACGACAAGTCCAAACTACCATACATGTTCTTGATGGTGAAACCGTTATCCTAGGCGGTGTCTTTGAAGGGGATAAGGAAGTCTTACAAAGTGATGTTCCTTTTCTTTCTGATATACCAGGTATTGGTATTTTATTTAAACGTAATACAGATACGGATGTTCAAAAAGAACTTTTGATTTTTGTCACTCCTAAGATTATTAATCATTAAGTGCCCATATGATTATTTTTCATGAGGGTTTGCCGCGATCTGGTAAAAGTTACGAAGCTTGTATTAATCAAATACTTCCGGCACTGCTTAAACCCCGTCATGTATATGCCTTCGTCGATGGCTTAAATTTTGATAAGTTTGCTGAAGTATCGGGTTTATCACTTGAGCAAGTTAAAGAATACCTTCATATCTTAACTGAGGATCAAATTAAAGATGTTCAAAATCATGTGGCTAATGATTCCCTGGTTGTTATTGATGAGTTACAAAATTATTGGCCGGTTGGTAAAAACTCTTTGGATGATGGCATCACGGAATTTGTAACTAAACATGGACATCGTGGCATTGACATTGTTTGTATGGGTCAGGATCACCGTGATTGTCATTTGTTATGGAAACGTCGAATAGATCGGCTTATCTCCTTCACGAAACGTGATGCTGTGGGACAAGCCAAATCTTATACTTGGCGATCTTACAAGCTACAGGGTCGTAAATTCGTCGAATTAAGATCTGGCAAGGGATCTTATGATCCTAAATATTTTGGTTTGTATAAGTCGCATGATGACGGTGTAAGCTCCATTGATGATAATCAGGATGATAGAGCTAATATATTTAAATCGTCTGTATTTACCTTTTGGATTCCGCTTTTTATAGCCTGTCTGGCTGTGGCTGGCTATTATTTATGGGGTTTTTTTCATAATACAGATATTGTTAAGCTGCCTCCTCGTGTTCCTGATCCAGTTGTTTCAACGGTAACTAATCCTTTACCTGTTAATGCACCACATACCGGTTTTCAGTCTGTTAATGTGTCTGAAACTACCTCAAAGCCACCTGATAAGCCCACTACTAAAGCTATTGAGTATTCCAATTTTATTGAAAAGTTCCTGGAAGAATATCGACCACGTTTAGCTTCTGTTGTCCTATCACGGGATAAAAAGCTAATGTTGGCTAAGATCGATTTTTATCAGAGTGAACGTATTTATCAGTCATTTAACATTGAACAGCTTAAAGAATTTGGTTATTTGGTTGAATATAAGACCTTTGGCGTCCTAATCAGCAAAAACGGTAAACAGTATCCTGTCACACCTTGGCCGTTGGATTTACAGCGTAATGTTCCTGATAAAGTAAAGCCTGAACTGGGCCATTATCAGTGACTAATTTATTTTATTGGTTTGTTTAAACTGGCAAGGGTTCTGATGTGGAGTAAAACTAAAATATTTGTTAACTCACATATTGATTTTACTATGTTTATACTTGGCATGTGGTTTGCTTAGTGATGTATTTTACCTAATTTAATTATTTAATTGAATTTATAATGATTTCCGGTTGTGTTGGGGAGTTTGAGCGACAAATGGCTTTGTTTTTTAAAATGGGCAGGGCCGACAAAGCCGACGCAATCAAAACAAAGGGGAGCGTTAGCGTACTTATTATTGCATCCTGTTAATCTGTGGGAAAACCACCGTTAGGGTTGTTAAAAAGTTGTGGATGAGCTGTATGGAATCCAGCTCATCCACAACTTATTAATGATCCTGCTTTTAGGTGAGAATTTTCCACATATTAATAGGATCAATTTAAAAAAAGGCCCCTTTCGTTGGTCGCGTCGGCGTCGGCCCTGCCCATTTTAAAAAACAAAGTCATAAGGAGCGTAGTTTTTCTTACTACCGGCAAAATAAAAAAAATGGGCTCTAACGTCCTTGTATCACGTTAGAGTAAGTCTTTAAATAAAGCCTGTTAAGGCTGGATATGTTATAAAAATATGAAAACATCAATACGTTATTCTTTGGAAAGTTTGTCTAAAAATCTTCCTGACCCACAAGGTCGATTATTTGCGGGTGATTTTGGTTTTATTGACCTTTCAAATGTTGAGATAGTCGGGGCTTCTGTGGATACCGTTCGTCAGTTATTCTTTGGCTTACCTATTCCTGATGTCATTGAACGCCTGGAACGCTATGCTAAAGCAGGTGAAATTCTATTTAGTTTCACTGATAAACCAGGTACACAAAAGTGGCACTTTACTAGAATGGGTAAGGTTGCTAGGTACCGCTTTAAGCTTCAATCGAATGACGAAGGCATAGTTATTTTATTCGGTTCATTTTTCAATAAAATGGATAAGCCTGGTCAACATCTAAAAATTGAGTTATCACCTCATTTTATCAGTCAACATTCAACAGAAACTATATGGGAACGCCTACACGGTGAATATGGTCTATCTCGGTTTTTACTTGATGATCCAGAACCAAAAGGCTGTGCGGTTCATTTAGCCTGTGATTATCAGGGCTTTACTTTACCAAAAGACTTCATTTATAAGTTTTCGACTTATTCACGTACTATACGTGCTTACGATGGCTTGAATAACATTGATTTATCGGATATATCCGAAGCTATAGCAACCTATGGTGGTGATGATCTTTCAAAAAACTACTTGATCGGTAGGGCTGCATCTGTCCAGTTTTGTCTTTATGACAAAAGTTACGAAGTTATTAAGTCAGATAAGCTTGATTACTTTCATCGGGAATGGTCCGCTTATACATTGGGTGATTTTGATAATACTGTACCGGTTAGACGAATAGAAGCCAGGTTACACCATCAAGTCATTCGGGAATTTGGTATAGGCATGGATAAGACTCTTGAATCATTCATTGACATAGTGCCTTATCTCTCTGACATCTGGCGTTATGCTTTAACTAAAAATCGTTTAAACAGTGATGATCAGCATGAACATCTTCATCCTTTCTGGCAATTACTTCTGGAAGATGTTTTTTTCTATGTCCCCGGTAAGGGATCTCTGCTTAATAGAAAAAAAAAGGAAAGCGTCGCTCCAATAGCCAAAAATCTAGGCTTGGCACTGGGCAATATGCTAACTATCTATGCTCGTCAACATATGACAGTTAAACAGGTCATGCAACAATTACGATTACTAACGTTTTATCCTGAAATCATTAGTTATTATCGTTCCAGGAATCTTACTGAATCGGATCTAAGAGAATACGTTGAAAAGTCTCTTTGCTTGCGGCATTTGATTGGTAAAGCGGCATAAACTCCATAAATGATCATCAATATTTATTTTTTAAATATGATAAAAATGGTATTGGTTTTGCGGTGGAGTAAAAACAAAAACAATAAAAATATATGCCTTTATTATACTATGTTTATAAATGGCATAGGGTTTGCTTTATGATGTACTATCCCTATTTTATTATATACATCAAATGATTACAAAAGTAGGTAATCACTACAAGCTTGACTTTCGCCCTCAAGGTACTAAAGGTAAGCGTATTATCCGCTTGTTTGATACTAAAGCTGAAGCTGTACGCTTCCAATACAAACTTGTTTCACGTCTAACTGAAACTAAGGCCGTACAGGCCCCTGTTGATGATAGACAACTATCTGAACTCATTCACACTTGGTTTGAATTACATGGACGCTCTTTAAAATCGGCTGTTGATACTAGAAACCGCTTACTTAACTTGTCTCAGTTATTAGGCAATCCTAAAGCCAGGCTTTTAGACCCTGAGTTATTGGCTAAATATAGAAAACAACGTATTGACGCCGGGCTATCCACTTCAACGTTAAACCGCGAACTGATTACCTTAAAGGCATTATTTAGGGAGCTCAAAAGAATGTCAGTGATTGACTATGATTCATCTATCCTTACCGTAAGAAAGCTAAGAGAATCCAAAACAGAACTGTCTTACTTAACTGATGATCAGATTAACATGATTATGAATCAACTGGACCAAAGCAGAAACAGAAGTCTTAAATACGTTGTTATTATTTGTCTGGTCACTGGCGCTCGTTGGTCCGAAGCTGAAGGCTTAAATTCAACCAACTGCATTAATCAAGGCTTTCAATTTGTCGATACAAAGAATGGTCAGTCTCGCTTTGTTCCTGTCCAGGATTCCATTTTTAGCCTGGTTAAATCTTACCTTATACGGTCGTCTAGCTTTGCTTCCTGCTATGCTGCCTATAGATCAGCTTTTAAGCGTACTGGCTTAACCATTCCACCGGGTCAAATGGCTCATATACTAAGGCATACATTCGCAAGTCATTTTATTATGAATGGCGGTAATATTCTCGCTCTTCAAAAGATTTTAGGCCATTCCAGCTTAAATATAACCATGAGATATTCTCATTTATCACCTGACTATTTGGTTCAGGCAATACACCTTAATCCTTTATCCAATAGGTTTAATAATGGCAATGACAACGATCCAACAACACCCATTTAACCGATCTAAGCGATTGCTGAAGATAACGCTTAATAAGTTATTTTCATCCAATGGCTTTTATCTAGCGCTCGGCTTTTTTCTCGGTCTAATTTTTATGGCCACTGTCTTTTTTAAAACATTTAATGCTGATAATTCATTGACTCAATTAATCACTCAATGCACTGCATTAGTTAATATAAAAAAATAAAAGTGGAAAGAAAGTGGAAAGCCAAATAGAAGACACAAAAAAACCAGTTAACAAAAAAGTCTAACTGGTTGATTTATATGTCTTTGGTGGTGGGTCGTGCGCGATTCGAACGCGCGACCATCGCATTAAAAGTGCGGTGCTCTACCGGCTGAGCTAACGACCCAACAAAGAAGATACATTATACAACGTATTTAGGATTTTGCAACCTTTATTCTAATTTTGACGCTTTATTGAGTTATCCGTTAATTACAAAGCAGAAGCTTAGGTAACGCAATAAATAATCTCCACCAATTTTTGCAAAATGCCTTTTAAGAAGATTGATGTGAGCAATAGGGCATACCCTTACCCTTATCCTTACCCCATAAGCAGGGACAACTTATTAGCCCCACACATCAAAACAATCAAATATGCCGCTAAAAAAATAATTAGAGCAATAAAGCCGAGTTTCAAGCACAGGCGTCTATTGATTATTTGAATTCAGGGGGCAAATGCGAAAGCAAATCGCCACACACCATTATCTGCGTCAAATCTTATTTCCTGCAGGCAAAAAAAAGCCTATCAGGAGATAGGCTTTTTTAGGCTATAACGTTAACGTGCAGTTAATGCTTAGTTTTTGGTTTTATCGACGATTTGATTCGCTTTAATCCAAGGCATCATGCTACGTAATTTTTCGCCGACTACTTCGATTGGATGCTCTGCATTTAAACGTCTTTTTGCAGTCATTTCTGGGTAGTTAGTTAAGCCTTCAAGGATAAACTTCTTGGCGTATTCGCCATTTTGGATGCTTCTTAAAGCTTCACGCATGGCAAAACGACTTTCTTCGTTGATGACTTGTGGGCCAGTGACATACTCACCGTATTCAGCATTGTTTGAGATTGAGTAGTTCATGTTGGCAATGCCGCCTTCGTACATTAAGTCAACAATCAGTTTTAACTCATGTAAACATTCGAAGTAAGCCATTTCAGGGGCATAACCCGCTTCAACTAGCGTTTCAAAACCGGCTTTAACCAGTTCAACAGCGCCACCGCATAATACCGCTTGTTCGCCGAATAAGTCAGTTTCTGCTTCATCACGGAAAGTGGTTTCAATAATACCTGAGCGACCACCACCAATAGCAGAAGCGTAAGATAAGCTGATAGCTTTAGCCAAGCCAGAAGCGTCTTGGTGAACTGCGATTAAGTCAGGAATACCGCCGCCACGAACAAATTCAGAACGAACTGTGTGGCCAGGTGCTTTAGGTGCGATCATGATCACGTCTAAGTCTGCTCTAGGCACAACTTGGTTGTATAAAATCGAGAAGCCATGAGCAAAGGCTAAGGCAGCGCCCTGTTTGATGTTGGGTTCAATTTCTTCTTTATATAATTTTGATTGAAATTCATCCGGAGTCAAAATCATAATAACGTCAGCGCCAGCAACGGCAACAGCAACGTCTTGAACAGTTAAGCCATGCGCTTCTGCTTTGGCGACTGAAGGTGAGCCAGCACGTAAGCCAACAACGACATCAACGCCAGAGTCTTTTAAATTAAGGGCATGAGCATGACCTTGTGAGCCGTATCCAATGATCGCTACTTTTTTAGCTTTGATGATTGAGAGGTCGGCATCTTTGTCGTAATAAACTTGCATGTGTTTTCCTGTGTTTCTTTAATTAAAATTTAAGTAAATAAAAACCTGGCCTGTTTTAACGGGCCTTGGTGTCTATTTAAAGGTGTAAGCCCTTTTCGCCTCTTGAAATGCCGGTTGGGCCAGAGCGAACAGTTTCAATGATCGAATCCGGATCAATGGCGGCAACAAAGGCATCCAGTTTTTCTGAAGGTCCAGTCATTTCAATGATATAGGTAGTCGGTGTCACATCAATGATCTTGCCACGGAAGATATCAGACAGACTTCTGATTTCTTCACGCATCTCGGGTGAGGTTTTGACTTTGATCAATAACAATTCACGCTCAATATGATTAGATTCGGCCAGATCAATCAGCTTTACCACATCAATGAGTTTATTGAGCTGTTTTGTTATTTGCTCAATAATGTCTTCGCTACCACGCGTTACCAAGGTCATTCTTGATAAGCTGGCATCTTCGGTTGGGGCAACGGTGAGTGATTCAATATTATAGCCACGCGCTGAAAATAAACCGGCAACACGTGATAAAGCGCCTGATTCATTTTCTATCAGAATAGAAATAATGTGTCTCATCATGCAAGTTCTCTGTCTGTCGATGTGCCCGTGGCAACTCTCAGTTTCATGTCGTGATGACCCTTTCCAGCTTCAATCATCGGGTAAACGTTTTCGGTTCTGTCAGTCATAACGTCAAGGAATACGGTACGGTCTTTCAAGGCAAATGCCTGCTCAAGAGCGGGTCTGACTTCCTCAGGTTTAGTAATACGAATGCCGACATGGCCATAGGCTTCTGCCAATTTAACGAATTCAGGAATCGTATCCATATACGAATGTGAGTAGCGACTTTCGTATGAGAATTCTTGCCACTGTCTAACCATGCCCATATAACGATTGTTAAGGTTAATGATTTTAACGGGTGTCTTATATTGCAGCGCTGTTGATAGTTCCTGAATACACATCTGTATGCTGGCTTCGCCGGTAACACACGCGACATCCGCGTCAGGAAACGCCAATTTAACGCCAATAGCAGCGGGTAAGCCGAAGCCCATTGTGCCAAGCCCACCGGAGTTTATCCAGCGACGTGGTTTGGTAAAGGGATAATACTGTGCAGCCCACATTTGGTGTTGACCCACATCAGAGGTCACATAAGCATCGCCTTTGGTGACTTCGTAGAGTTGCTCAATCACGTATTGGGGTTTAATCAATGAGCTGCTACGGTCAAATTCAAGACAATTAACTGATTGCCACTGTCTGATTTGGTTCCACCATTCTGCCAAGGCGATGCCGTCAATTTTGCTCTTACCTTCCTTGATAAGTTCTAGCATTTGCTCAAGCACCGGTTTAACGTCACCCACGATAGGAATAGTAACGCGAACGGTTTTAGAGATAGACGCTGGATCAACATCAATATGAATGATTTTGGCGTAGGGGCAGAACAGATCTAATTTACCTGTTACGCGGTCGTCAAAACGGGCGCCAATAGCGATAATGACGTCACTTTCGTGCATCGCCATGTTCGCTTCATAAGTACCATGCATACCCAGCATGCCAACAAATTGATTATCTGTCGCTGGATACGATCCTAATCCCATTAGCGTATTGGTAATAGGGTAGCCCAATAGTTTAGCAAACTCGATTAGCTCGTTGCTGGCTTCACCTAAAACAACGCCGCCCCCTGAATAGATAATGGGTTTTTTGGCGCTAAGGAGTAAATCAACGGCTTTCTTGATTTGACCTTTATGTCCCACTAACACAGGGTTATAAGAGCGAATAGCTACTTTTTGGGGATATGAATACGGTACTTTTATGTTGGGCGCCGTGATATCTTTAGGGATATCGATAACAACAGGGCCTGGACGTCCAGTGGTAGCGACATAAAACGCCTTTTTGATGGTTTCAGCTAATTTAGTAACGTCTTTGACTAAAAAATTATGCTTAACGCAGGGGCGAGTAATACCAATCATGTCAACTTCCTGAAAGGCATCGCTACCAATAACAGGGAGTGATACTTGACCAGAAATAACGACCATAGGAATGGAGTCTAAGTATGCAGTCGCTATGCCTGTGACGGCATTCGTTGCTCCGGGGCCAGAGGTGACCAGGACGACGCCTGGTTTTCCGGTGGCTCTGGCATAGCCGTCAGCCGCATGGGTTGCGCCTTGTTCATGTCGAACCAGTATATGTTTGAGTTCATCCTGTTGGAAGATTGCATCGTATAAATGCAATACGGCACCACCAGGATAACCAAAGATATACTCTACGCCCTCGTCTATAAGACTTTGAACTACGATTTGTGCTCCGTTTAGCTCCACGCTAACACCTCAATAAACATGATGAATTTTTTCAATTTGAGTCGATTATATTAGTTTTTTAAAGTTAAAAATGTATTGCATTGGCTTTAAAAAATCAGTTAGAAGACGTTTTTTGATGATTATCTTTTTCAGACAATATAACAATCGATATTTTACTAGGTTATTAACCAAATTGTAATTATCTCTGTGATCCTTTTTAATTTTATTGCAAATTAAGCTGCCGACTTAACTCATTAATCGCACATAACCAATGGAATCTCTATAGCAGTTTGCTGATCAATTTTAAAGCAACGCATGTCCAGGACACCTTTTGTATTCAATGAAATAATCAGATGTAAGGCTTCTGGATAAGTCGCCAGAGCAATGTCATGGGTAGATGGTTGTGCGGGGGCGGTAGGATGGGAGTGGTAAATGGCAAATAAATCTTCATTTAATGCACGCATTTGAGCCATCGCGGCAATTTGTTCACTGGCATCCAGTAAAAAGCGTTGCTCAGGGTTGAGTGCAACATTTTTGACGGGATAGCAATGGCTTACTTTATCTTGTTTACTACTAACCAGGCCGCATATTTCCGCTTCTGGTGATATTTGGGCCAGATGTAAGAGTTGATTGGCTATTTTACGGGGGATATGTATTTCTTTTGGGCTCATTGTTTATTATGATTTATTTTAGGTTGCGGTAGTTAAGGCTTCACAGCCATTGTCCACGAGTGACGCGTGGTTGTCCTGATAAATCGGTGAATGTTTGAATATGACTGAAACCATTTTCTTTAAAGAGTGCTTGAACAGCCAGTTGTTGATCATAGCCATGTTCAACTAATAAATAACCTTGGGGGAGTAGATAGCGAGGTGCTGTTTCGGCAATAATTTTAATATCTCGTAACCCTTGTTCATCAGAGCGTAAGGCAGAAAGTGGTTCAAAACGGAGATCACCTTGTATTAAATGCTCATCATCGGGCGCGATATAAGGGGGGTTGCTGACGATGAGATGATAGTGTGTCGGAGTAATCTCGTTAAACCAGTCGCTATGAACAAACTGAATGTTATTGATGTTGTGTTGTTTAGCATTAAGTTGGGCAATATTCAGCGCTGCGAGTGAATAATCAGTCGCTGTAACTTGAATATGTGAACACTCTGCCGCTAAAGTGATGGCTATAATGCCTGATCCGGTGCCAAGATCAATAATGCTTGACGAGGTATTATCAGGAATTAAGCTTAAGCAGAGTTCAATTAATAATTCAGTATCAGCTCTAGGAATCAATACGTCGGGTGTGACCAGAAAGTCGCGTGACCAGAATTCCCGCGTGCCAGTCAGATAAGCAACAGGAGTCCCTTGTTGACGCTTTTTAAGGTATTCCAGGAAGGTTGTTTCTTGTTCTGCTTCCAGTTCTTTATCAGGCCAGGTACGAAGATAGGTACGCTCTTTTTTTAATGTTAAACACAATAAAACTTCTGCATCCAGTTGGGGGGACTCTGAGCAGTTAGCCAGTCTCTTCGTAGCGTCAGCCAGGATATTCTTAATGCAGGGCATTCAGGCTTAATCTTCGCCTAGTTGAGTTAGCAGTTCTGCTTGGTGTTCGCTTATCAACGGTTGAATGACTTGCTCCAGGCCACCTTGCATAATGTCATCCAGTTTATACAGGGTTAAATTGATCCGGTGATCTGTGAGTCGTCCTTGTGGAAAGTTATAGGTACGAATGCGTTCAGATCTATCACCGCTGCCTACTTGTAGTTTGCGTGTGGCTGATTGTTCGGCATGGTGTTTTTCCTGTTCCGCAGATAATAAGCGGGAAGCCAGTAAAGACATCGCACGTGCCCGGTTTTTGTGTTGTGAACGTTCATCCTGACATTCCACAACAACACCGGTGGGGATGTGTGTAATACGAATAGCCGATTCGGTTTTATTAACATGCTGTCCACCCGCTCCAGAAGCCCGATAGGTATCTACTTTTAGGTCAGCCGGGTTTATATCAATGGCATCGACTTCATCGACTTCGGGCATGATGGCAACGGTGCATGCGGAGGTGTGTATACGACCCTGTGATTCTGTTTCAGGAACGCGTTGGACACGATGGGTGCCGGATTCAAATTTGAGTTGTGAATAAACATCGCGCCCGGAAACGCGCAAAATAACTTCTTTATAACCGCCGTGGTCGCCTTGGCTTTCACTGATGATTTCTGTTTGCCAGCCTTTTCTTTCGGTATAGCGTTGGTACATGCGAGAAAGGTCACCTGAAAATATCGCGGCTTCATCGCCACCCGTGCCCGCACGTATTTCTAAAAAGATATTGCGGTTATCGTTAGGATCTTTAGGCAACAATAAGAGTTGGAGTTCATGGTCCAAGGATTCTATAAGGGCTTCAGCTTCATTGACTTCTTCTTTCGCCAGTTCTCTTAATTCCGGGTCAGGGTCATTGGCCATATCTTTGGCTGCAGTTAGTGTTTCTTGTGCTTGATCATAGCGTTTATAGCAATCTACCAAAGGTGCGATTTGAGCGTATTCCTGGCTCAGTGAGCGAAATTTATTCTGGTTGTTTTGTACTTCAGGTTCTGAGAGTAAGGCCGCGATTTCGTCGTAACGTTCGCACAGATTTTCAAGTTTAAGCTGTATAGATTGTTTCATTTAGATGTAGGTAATTTAAAGATTTCGCGGGCAGCGTTAATGATGTCGTGACGCTCGTTTTCAGCGGCTGCTCTGATTTGTGTGCTAGGTATATGTATGAGCTTATTGGTCAGTGTATGGGCCAGTCGGTTAATTACTTCTTCTGGTGGTGCGCCATTTTTAAGTTGTATGAGTGACTTTTGTAACGCGTCATCTCTCGATTGTTCGGCTTGATTGCGAAACTCAAGGATGGTTGATTGTGCGCTTTGGGCGCGTAGCCAGGCCAGGAAATAATCAACTTGAGTATCAATGATTTCCTCAGCCTGTTCTGCCGCTAAGCGGCGAGAGTTCATGTTTTGGTCTATGGTATTTTGAAGATCATCGACGGTATAAAGATAGACGTCTGCAAGTTGTTCTACTTCGGCTTCAATGTCTCTGGGCACAGCAAGGTCAACCATAAACATGGGTTTGTGTTTACGCTTTTTAAGGGCGCTTTCAACGCGACCTTTACCAAGAATGGGTAGTTGGCTGGCTGTTGATGATATAACGATGTCTGCTTCAGACAAATGCATGGGTAATTCGGATAAGTCAATGGCATAGCCATTAAATTGCATGGCGAGGGCATGCGCTTTATCAAAGGTGCGATTAGCGATAATGATACGCCCGATGCCTTGTTGGGATAAATGACGTGCAGTGAGTTCTATCGTTTCACCCGCACCAATAAGCAGGGCAGTCTGTTGACTCAGGTTATCAAATATTTGTTGTGCCAATTGTACGGCAGCAAAGGCAATGGATACCGGGCTGGAACCTATTGCGGTGTCTGTTCGTACTTTTTTGGCGGCCGTAAAGGTATGTTGAAATAATTTACCTAAACGTTTGCCAAGTGTGCCTGCATCGTAAGCCGCCTGGTAGGCAGTTTTCATTTGGCCAAGGATTTGAGGTTCACCTAAAACCATTGAATCGAGACCACAGGCCACTCTAAATATATGGCGGTATACGGATCGATCGGTGTGGTAGTACAGGTAGGGGGCAAAGTCGGCGGGACTAATTTGTTTATTCTGTGCGACCCACTCAATCAGGTTTTGTTGATTCGCTGTGTTGGCGGTGTAATAAAATTCGGTACGATTACAGGTAGAAAGAATTGCCGCTTCTCGAATATCCTTGACGCGTAGTAAATCCTTTAAAGATGATTCAAGTATCTCAGCAGGGAATGACAGGCGCTCCCGGATAGAAACCGGTGCGGTATTGTAATTAATCCCTACAGCAAGAAAAGTCATAGTCTGGGTTATCGTTAGGTCGGTTTTGTGGAAAATACATGCTATCTTAACAAAGATAATAATTTTTTTAACTATTGTCTGGCATTTTACCTTTTAACGTCATAGCTTTTAATAGTCTTGACGGTATATTATGTAGTCAAATTTTAAGAAATATAATAACTGTATCCAAGCCTGGAATAAATCAGTTGTCTAAATCGACAGTTTTTTTATGATAATCTATCATCTATATCTATATTGAGTAATAAATAGGATTCCCTGTGTTAATTTTTAGATTACTTTTACTAACAGCCTTCGTTTTACTTAATAGTTGCGCCAAGTTCGCAGGGACACCTATTGATTCAAAAGAAGTGATTGTGCCTGCTGACTCTGCTGAGATCAAAGGCAAAGATCAGCAAAATGAATCAAAAACATCTATTGAGCCAGATGTTCTTTATATTTTGATGACGGCAGAGCTTGCCGGTCAGCGAGGGCAATACGATGTTGCGTTTGATGGTTATATGACCGCAGCTAAGCGCACGCAAAATCCGAAGTATTCGGAGCGAGCGGTTATGATTGCCATGTATGTCAAAAATACGAGTAAAACAAATGAAGCTTTGGCGCTATGGTTGAAACAGGATCCAAAGAATCCGGCGGTTAGAAAAATGGCCGCGTTATATTCATTAAAGGCAGATGATAAGTCGGCCACTGCTCAGCATTTGAATGTGTTGTTAACATCGGATCCGGCGGGCTTTGAAACAGTTTTGCTGGAGTTGGCTGGAACCTTGCAGAAGGAAGGAAAGATCGATGTTGCTTATGATGCTTTGGATGAGCTGTTAAAGCTGCATCCTGATAACGCAGAGTTATATTTTGTGCAGTCCATGCTGGCGGCTCAGAAAAAAGATAAGAAATTGGCGCTAGCAAAAATACAGCAGGCGTTAACATTGAGACCTGATTGGGATAAGGCGCTTATCTTCAGGGCGCAGATTGAAATATTTTCAGGTGATTTAAAGAAAGCAAAAATACTTTTGAAAGAGGCCACGTTAAAGTATCCAGAGAGCAGCAGAATCAGCAAAATGTTTGCTCAGGTTTTAATTAAAACTGAAGAGTATAAAGAGGCAATTGAAGTTTATCAAAAAGTTGTTGCAAAGAACCCTAAAGATGCTGAGAGTCATTTTGCAATAGGTTTAATCTATATGCAATTGAATCAGGACAAAGAAGCTGAAGATGTTTTTAAGCGATTGGTTGATCAGCCTGAGTGGAAATATCAGGCGTATTTTTATTTGGGGAAGATAGAAGAAAAGCAAGGGCACTTGAAAAAAGCATTAGGCTGGTTTGATAAAGTAATTGATGGGCCTTATGTTTTTGATGCATCTATATCGTCAGTTTCATTGCTACAGAAAGATAATCAGTTGGATGAGGCAGGATCAAGGTTAAGTCTTTTACAAACAAAATTTCCTAAGCAAAAGCCACGGTTGATATTGGTTCAGGTTGAATTGCTGAGTCAGCAAAAGCAATACGATAAGGCATATAATTTATTAAATATTGGATTGGCAGAATTTCATGATCAGAAAGATCTTCTTTATACGAGGGCCTTAATGGCTGGACGATTGGGTAAGAATGAAGTTATCGAGGCGGACCTGAAAAAACTGTTATCTCTCGATCCCGATAATGTAGAGGCCTTGAATGCTTTGGGGTATACCTTGCTAACCAATGCAAGTCGATACGCTGATGCAGAAAAGTATCTCGAAAAGGCCCTTAGTTTAGCTCCTGATGAAGCGGTTGTTATTGATAGTTATGGGTGGTTGCAATTTAAACGGGGTGATCTGGTAAAGGCGTTGGGTTATTTAGAAAAAGCTTATAACAAGCAGCATGAAAATGAAATTGCTGCGCATCTTGCCGAAGTGCTTTGGGGGTTGGGAAGAAAGGAAGAGGCTGAAAAAATAGTTAATAAAGCATTACAAAGCGCTCCAGACGATGAGTTTCTTTTGGATTTTAAACATAGGGTAGTGAAGGATAAAAAATAGTTATGCTGAATAGTCAATGGAGGTGGTTAAGTCTCGGGATGGTTTTCCTGGTAATGACTGCTTGTTCAACAGCACAAGTAGATGAAGGCGTTAAGTACTCAAAATCAGCAAAAAAGCATTTATATCATCTGGATCATTGGTCTTTTAGGGGGCGATTAGCGCTGACAGGAAAAAAAGATGCATGGCAAGCCAGTATTGCCTGGACTCATGAGGCAGATGGTGATGAAATTAAGTTGTCGGGTCCATTAGGTCAGGGTTCAACGATGGTAAGGCTCTCTAAGGATGAGGTGGTTATAGATCGAGGAGATGGCAAGGTGTTGGCATCAAAGCAGCCAGAAGAATTTATTAATCAGCAGTTAGGGCTTGCTGTCCCTGTTCGTTCGTTACGCTATTGGGTGGTTGGTTTGCCTGAGCCAAAAACTTCTTTTGTGTTGACAGTTGATGGATTTGTGCAGTCAGGGTGGTTGATTGAATATAAACAGGAGCAGGCCGTTAATAATGAACTGCTTCCGCGTAAAGTTTCTGTAATAAATGAGCAGGTCAAGCTAAAGTTAATGATTGATCAGTGGGGATTAAATGACGCTAAAACAAAGTAATTCAGTAATGTGGGCTGAAAAATGGCCGGCTTCGGCCAAGCTGAATCTGATGTTGCGGATTGTTGGGCAAAGAGCTGATGGTTATCACTTATTGCAAACAGTATTTCAGTTTATAGATTTGTGCGACTGGATAATATTTTATCCTGTTGATGATGGGCGTGTCAGGTTGCTAAATCCGATTCCGGGTGTCCCTGAAATTGAGGATTTGACAGTCAAAGCCGCTAATTTATTGAAGCTTGAAACAGGATATCCGGCAGGAGTCTGTATTGAAGTGGAGAAAAACTTACCTATGGGCGGTGGTTTGGGGGGTGGAAGTTCAGATGCTGCAACTGTTTTGGTGGTGCTTAACCAGATATGGGATTTAAAATTATCAAAGGAAAGGCTAATGGAGTTGGGCTTGTCTTTGGGGGCGGATGTGCCTGTTTTTGTTTACGGCTATTCGGCCTGGGCTGAAGGTGTTGGCGAGAAACTGGAGGCAATTACCCCAGCTGAGCAATGGGTTGTGGTTATTAAGCCGGACTGTCATGTTAATACTAAAGAAATTTTTTCATCTAAAAATTTGACACGCGATAGTAAATCGATCACAATAGCAGACTTTATAGCAGGGCAGCATAATAACGATTGTGTTGAAGTAGTCAGTCAGCAATATTCGGTTGTAAAAGATGCTTTAGTGGCATTATCTGAGTTTTCAGAAGCAAGATTAACAGGGACAGGCGCATGTGTTTTTGCGCAGTTTGAATCGAAAGAACTAGCTT
The DNA here is from genome assembly GCA_903866825.1 of uncultured Methylococcaceae bacterium. Taxonomy (GTDB): domain Bacteria; phylum Pseudomonadota; class Gammaproteobacteria; order Methylococcales; family Methylomonadaceae; genus Methylobacter_C. The sequence continues at coordinate 14,002 of CAIPPE010000170.1, read as the reverse complement.
ATAGTGCTTATAAGTCGCTCGAATTAAATGGGTGGCAAGTTTATCTGGCTAAGGGGTTAAATAAGTCCCCATTATATGCCAAGTTAGCTGGTTAGTTTATATCATAATTATTGGGTCGTCGCCAAGCGGTAAGGCACGGGGTTTTGATCTCCGCATACCAAGGTTCGAATCCTTGCGACCCAGCCATTTTATCCATTAAGTTAAATTTCGTATTGGAGTGCTTGAATGAATGACACCTCTATGATGGTGTTTTCTGGAAATGCTAACCTTGCTCTATCGGATGGTATAGTTAAGAAGCTTAACATGCGCTTGGGTATGGCGACCGTCGGCAGGTTTAGTGACGGCGAGATTGCGGTTGAAATTGAAGAAAATGTTCGTGGTAAGGATGTATTCGTCATTCAGCCAACATGCTCTCCAACAAATGAAAATTTAATGGAATTATTAGTGATGACTGATGCTTTAAAGCGAGCATCTGCTTCACGAATCACGGCGGTGTTGCCCTATTATGGTTATTCACGGCAGGATAGACGATCGCGATCAGCAAGGGTCCCCATAAGCGCCAAGCTGGTTGCAAAAATGATTGAGCAATCAGGTGCTCATCGAATTTTGACGGTTGATTTGCATGCCGACCAGATTCAGGGTTTTTTTGATATCCCTGTTGATAATGTATATTCATCTCCGATTCTTTTGGGTGATGTGTGGCGGCAGCAATATAAGGATCTGATTGTTGTTTCACCTGATGTGGGAGGTGTAGTCAGGGCTAGAGCGCTTGCAAAGCGACTTGATGATGCAGATTTGGCTATTATTGATAAACGTAGGCCAAAAGCGAACGTTTCTGAGATAATGCATATCATAGGTGATGTTGAGGGCAGGACTTGTGTATTGATCGATGATTTGGTTGATACGGCTGGTACATTATGCCATGCCGCAACTGCTCTAAAAAAGCAGGGTGCTTTAAAAGTTGTTGCTTACTGTACTCACGCTGTTTTGTCAGGGTCGGCAATGAAAAATATAAATGGATCAGAGCTTGATGAATTGGTTGTTACTGACACTATTCCTTTGAGTCAAGAGGCTGTTGATTCAGGAAGAATAAGGCAGTTAAGTGTTGCCGAAATGTTGGCTGAAACTATAAGGCGTATCGCAGTAGGTGAATCAGTTAGTTCGCTTTACGTGGATTAGTGATCAATTAATAGAATTTAATGTATGTGCTTATAGGGCGCAAACTCCAAAAAATGGTGAGGAAAGATGTCGAATGTATTTGAATTTGTTGCCGAAAGTAGAGGGCAATCAGGGTCGGGCGTAGCAAGACGTGCGCGTCGTCAAGGTAATGTGCCTGCAGTAATTTACGGTGGTGAAAGTGAGCCTCAATTATTGGTGTTGAACCATAATGAAGTTATTAAGCATCTTGCGCATGAGGCGGTATATTCGCATGTATTAGATGTAACTGTTGATGGAAAAACAGAAAAAGCTATTCTGAAGGGAGTTCAGCGTAATCCTGCCAAGTTCCAAATTTTGCATCTCGATTTCTTGAGAGTTAATGTGTCTGGTGTGGTTAAGGTGCATGTGCCTTTGCATTTTATTAATGAGTCAACTTCAGTTGGTGCAAAGAAGGGTGGTATAGCTGCGCACTCCTTAGTGGATATTGAGGTGGCATGCTTGCCTTCTGATTTACCTGAATTTATTGAGGTGAACTTAGCTAGTTTGGATGTGGGTGGTACTATTCACTTGTCCGATATTGTTTTGCCAAAAGGTATTGAAATTGTAGCTCTTGCTCAAGGTCCTGAACATGATCTGCCAGTAGTTTCAATATTGGCGTCAAAAGCAAGTAAAGACGAAGCTGCTGGCTAAGTCTTGGTCTGCTGACTAAATGATTAAACTGATTGTTGGCTTGGGTAATCCAGGTGATCAGTATGAAAAAACCCGGCATAACGCCGGGTTTTTGTTTTTAGATGGTTTGGTAAGTGACTTGGGGTGTGTCTGGTCATATCAGTCAAAATTTCAGGGGTTGTTTGCTGAGGTCAGTATTGCAAAAACAAAGGTTTTATTGTTGAAGCCGGATACTTTTATGAATAGAAGTGGTCAAGCTGTAGGTAAGATTAGTCGATACTACAAATTATTTCCTGATGAAATTCTGGTTGTGCATGATGAGCTGGATTTTAATCCTGGGGTAGTCAGGCTAAAAAGGGATGGGGGGCATGCTGGTCACAATGGGTTGAGAGATATTATAGCGCATTTGGACTCTAAGGATTTTTACCGCTTAAGAGTCGGTATTGGTCGTCCTGCTTTGGGTAAATCGGTTGCTGATTTTGTTTTAACGGCTCCTGCAAGAAATGAGTTAGAGTTAATGGTTGGGGCATTTGACTCCAGTAGGCGTTATTTGGAGCAGATGGTTGTAGGTGATATTGCTGCTGTTATGAATAAATTAAATGCTTAATTAGTTGAAGAAATGCAAGTAAGGTTTTGTATAATTAGATGAGGGTGTTAAAGTAATTATCATTTTAATTTAATCATAAGTAAACCTCCAGCTCTGCTGGGGGACTAACAAAGTTTGACAATTACAGGAATCATCGAAAGTCTCCTTATCCGTGAACCGCCTAAAGTTCAAAAAAGATAAGGAAACAAACGATGAATACACCAGAAAGTTTAAAGCATGCGAAATGGGAATGTAAGTACCATATAGTCTGTATTCCAAAATATAGAAGGAAGAGCCTCTATAGAGACTTAAGACAATATATGGGGGAAATGCTCAAAGATTTGGCATCTCAAAAGGAATGTAAGATTTTGGAAGGGCATTTGATGTCAGATCATGTTCACATACTGATTTCGATTCCACCCAAATATGATTCCACCCAAATATTCAGTGTCGCAGGTAGTTGGATTTATCAAAGGCAAAAGTGCGATATCCATAGCACGAACTTATGCAGGACGAAGAAAGAACTTCACTGGACAGAAATTCTGGGCAAGAGGGTATTATGTGTCTACCGTAGGTAGGGATGAGGAAACGGTAAGAAATTACATCAAGTATCAAGAAGAAGAGGACAAGCGAATAGATCAACTCGATTTATTTTAAGGTACTACCACCTTTAGGTGGTGCAATAATTAACCCGCTTTGAGCGGTTCACATTTTCAAGCCTCCGGCTTTGCCGGAGGTTTTTGACTCTAAGCGTACAATTGAAAGTTAATTAAAAGTTGTTCATAAATAAGTTGACAGAGGCTTTCTAATAAAAGATAATGTTCAGCTTACCCGATATAGGAGGGGTTCCCGAGCGGCCAAAGGGATCAGACTGTAAATCTGCCGGCTCTGCCTTCGGAGGTTCGAATCCTCCCCCCTCCACCATCTTGAATTTAATAAAATCTGCGGGTGTAGTTCAATGGTAGAACTCCAGCCTTCCAAGCTGATCACGTGGGTTCGATTCCCATCACCCGCTCCAAATTCTGAGATTAGGCTCATATAGCTCAGTAGGTAGAGCACTTCCTTGGTAAGGAAGAGGTCACCGGTTCAAATCCGGTTATGAGCTCCAATATTGTGTTGCGATTGTAATTTAGGTATTAACTCATGGCTAAAGAAAAATTTTCACGTAGTAAGCCCCACGTAAACGTAGGTACAATTGGACACGTTGATCACGGCAAAACCACATTAACTGCGGCATTGACAACAGTAATGGCAAAATTGCACGGTGGAGCGGTCAAGGCATTTGATCAAATTGACAATGCGCCAGAAGAAAGAGCACGTGGTATTACCATTGCAACATCGCATGTTGAATATGAATCAGAAACACGTCACTACGCTCACGTAGACTGTCCAGGTCACGCTGATTATGTAAAAAACATGATCACGGGTGCAGCACAAATGGACGGAGCAATTTTAGTTTGTTCAGCAGCGGATGGTCCAATGCCGCAAACAAGAGAGCACATCTTGTTGTCAAGACAGGTAGGTGTGCCTTATGTGGTTGTGTTTTTGAACAAAGCCGATATGGTTGACGACGAAGAGTTGATCGAACTGGTTGAGATGGAGCTTAGAGAGTTACTGGATATGTATGAATTTCCAGGTGACGACACGCCAATTGTAAGAGGTTCAGCGTTGCTTGCATTGCAAGGTGATGAAAGTGATATTGGAATGCCGTCAGTGGTTAGATTGGTAGAAGCACTTGATAGCTATATTCCATTGCCAGAAAGAGCGGTTGATGGTGCATTCTTGATGCCGATTGAAGATGTTTTCTCGATTTCAGGTCGTGGAACAGTGGTAACTGGACGTATTGAGCGCGGCGTGATCAAAGTTGGCCAAGAAGTAGAAATTGTTGGAATAAGAAAAACTGTTGTTACAACTGTAACAGGTGTTGAAATGTTCCGCAAATTACTTGATCAAGGTGAAGCAGGTGATAACGTTGGTCTGTTGTTAAGAGGCACAAAAAGAGATGATGTAGAGCGTGGCCAGGTATTGGCTCATAAGGGCACAATTAAGCCGCATTCTCATTTCAATGCTGAAATATACATCTTGTCGAAAGAAGAAGGAGGTCGTCATACGCCCTTCTTTAATGGATACCGTCCACAGTTCTATTTTAGAACAACTGACGTAACTGGAGCGGTTGATTTACCAGAAGGCGTAGAGATGGTAATGCCTGGCGATAATATTTCTGTAAAAGTAAAATTGATTTCACCGATCGCTATGGAAGATGGATTACGTTTTGCAATTCGTGAAGGTGGTCGTACAGTCGGTGCGGGCGTTGTTGCATCAATAATAGAGTAATTAATATGTCAAATCAAACTATCAGAATCCGATTAAAATCATTTGATCATAAATTAATTGATCAATCGGCTGGTGAGATAGTAGAAACAGCAAGAAGAACTGGCGCTCAAGTAAAGGGCCCAATTCCATTGCCTACTAAGAAAGAACGTTTTACCATTTTGATTTCGCCTCATGTTGACAAAGATGCTAGAGATCAATATGAATTAAGAACATATAAAAGATTGCTGGATATCGTTGAGCCAACAGAAAAAACAGTAGATGCATTAATGAAGTTGGATCTTGCAGCTGGTGTTGATGTCCAAATAAAATTGAATTAAAAATAGAGGGATTGGCAGATGTCAATAGGTCTTATAGGTCGTAAGTGTGGTATGACCAGAGTTTTTTGTGAAAATGGTTCGTCGGTGCCTGTAACTGTTCTCCAAATTGAATCTAATAGAGTTATTCAGGTAAAAAGTCTAGAAGTAGATGGGTATCGTTCAATTCAGGTGGCGGCAGGTGATAAAAAATCTTCAAGAGTAAATAAAGCATTAGCTGGTCATTATGCATCGGCCAACACAACTGCGGGGCGTGGGCTTTGGGAGTTTAGATTGGAAGATGGTGAGGGACTGGATTTTTCAACAGGAACTCAACTGTCTGTAGATATATTCTCGGCGGGGCAAGTGGTTGATGTTCAAGGTCGTAGCATAGGTAAAGGTTTTGCTGGTGGTATTAAAAGACATCATTTTAGTATGCAAGACGCTACTCACGGAAATTCACGTTCACACCGGGTTCTTGGATCTATTGGTATGTGTCAAACTCCAGGGCGTGTATTTAAAGGTAAAAAAATGGAAGGTCATCTTGGTAATGTTAAAACTACCATACAAAATCTTACCATTCATGCAGTTGATGCAGAAAGAAATTTAATTTTAGTAAAAGGTGCAGTGCCTGGTGCTAAAGGTGGTGATGTAGTAATTACTCCCGCTATAAAATTGCGAAATAAAGGTTAAGCTATGGGTTTGCAAATACCTGCTTTAAATGAACAAGACTCTTCTGGGCAAATAGAAGTAAATGAAACTATCTTTGGTCAGCCTTTCAATGAAACTTTGATTCATCAACTTGTGGTCAGATACATGGCCGGATCGCGTGCTGGTACAAAAAGCCAGAAAACAAGATCAGATGTAAGTGGTGGTGGATCAAAACCTTGGAGACAAAAAGGGACAGGTCGTGCAAGATCTGGTACAATACGCAGTCCTATTTGGCGGACAGGTGGTGTTGCATTTGCTGCTCGCCCAAGATCATACGATCAAAAGCTGAATAAAAAAATGTTTCGGGTTGGCATAAAATCAATTTTGTCTGAGTTATTAAGACAAGATAGATTGGTTGTAAGTAGTGATATTTTACTTGCCTCGTCGAAAACAAAAGAGTTGAACGAAAAGTTAAAACAAATAGATGCTAAAAGAATATTAATAGTTGTTGAAGCAATTAACATAAATTTAGCTTTAGCATCTAGAAATATTCCTTATGTTGATGTTATTGAGGCAATAAATTTGAATCCAGTACTTTTGGTATCAGCCGATAAAGTAATAGCAACACCAAGTGCGCTGAAACAATTAGAGGAGCGCTTAGCATGAGCATTAACAAATATCAGTTAACAGGAGTCATAGAGGCGCCGATTATTTCTGAAAAAAGTACTAATGCTGCCGAAAAAGACAATCAGTTTGTTTTTAAGGTAAAAAAATCGGCCTCTAAAAAACAAGTAAAAAATGCAGTTGAATTAATGTTCAGTGTTGAAGTAGATTCAGTTCATGTCTTAAATGTAAAAGGCAAGATTAAAAGAGCTGGAAAAACATTGGGTAAAAGATCGGATTGGAAAAAAGCTTATGTAAAGCTTAAGCCCGGTCATGATATTGAATTCTCTGCTGCATAATTTAATAAAGTAATAGATCAATAGGAAACGGTAGAAAGCATGGCGATTGTAAAATCAAAACCGACGTCACCGGGATCACGGTTTGTTGTACGTATCAAAAATGATGAGTTATACAAAGGCAAACCATTTGCACCTTTACTAGCTAAAAAGAGTAAAAGTGGCGGTCGTAATAATCAGGGGCGTATAACAACACGTCATATCGGTGGTGGCCACAAGCAACACTACCGCATTGTTGATTTTAAAAGGAATAAACTTGATATTCCAGCGGTAGTGGAACGTTTGGAATATGACCCGAATAGAACTGCTAATATTGCGTTAATCTTATTTAAGGATGGAGAGCGTAGTTACATCATCGCACCTAAGGGTGTAGTTGTTGGTCAGGAAATTCTCTCATCTGAAACGGTGCCTGTAAAAGCAGGTAATTGTATGCCACTGAGAAATATACCAATGGGTACTACAGTTCACTGTGTTGAATTGAAGCCTGGTAAAGGTGCTCAGATCGCAAGGAGTGCAGGGACATCAGTGCAGTTAGTAGCTAGAGATGGTGCTCATGCGACAATAAGATTACGTTCAGGAGAAATGAGAAAGGTTATGGCAGATTGTAGAGCTGTGATCGGTGAGGTTTCGAATTCAGAACATAATTTGGCTTCTCTAGGGAAAGCCGGTGCTTCAAGATGGCGTGGCGTTAGACCTACCGTACGCGGTGTGGTTATGAATCCAGTTGATCATCCGCATGGTGGTGGTGAAGGGCGTACATCCGGTGGTCGTCATCCTGTATCGCCATGGGGTATGCCAACTAAGGGATACAAAACTAGAAAAAACAAACGTACTGACAATATGATTGTCAGAAAACGTAAGCAGAAATAGAGAGGAAGTAAAGTGCCGCGTTCAATTAAAAAAGGTCCTTTTATTGATCATCATCTTCTAAAGAAAATAGAAGATGCCGCTAGTAGCAATAATCGGAAACCAATTAAAACATGGTCAAGAAGATCAATGATTATTCCAGATATGCTGGGCTTAACTATTGCAATCCATAATGGGCGGCTGCACATTCCAGTTCTCATTTCTGAGAATATGGTCGGGCATAAATTAGGTGAGTTTGCACCCACTCGAACATATAAAGGCCACGTGGCTGACAAAAAGTCTAGGTAGTAGTAATGGAAACAACAGCTAAATTGAATAACGCTCCGTTATCAGCTCAAAAAGCTAGATTAGTCGGTGATCAAATTCGTGGTTTGACAGTTGAAAAAGCATTGAATATTTTGAAATTCAGTTCAAAAAATGCAGCTGGAATATTCACAAAAATTCTTGAATCAGCAATCGCCAATGCAGAACATAATGAAGGCGCTGATATAGATGAATTAAGAGTGTCTACCGTTTATGTAAATGAAGGGGCCACTCTGAAAAGATTTAGGGCAAGAGCTAAAGGGAATGCAAATCATATCCTTAAAAGAACCTGCCATATTACAGTCAAAGTTGCAGAATTCGAGTAGGGGAAGAAAATGGGTCAAAAGGTACATCCAACAGGTATACGCCTTGGTATTGTTAAAGATTGGAATTCTAGATGGTACGCAAACAGCCATGATTATTCAATTTTCCTACATCAAGATATAACAGTAAGAGAATTTATAAAAAAGAAGTTGGCGCATGCTTCTGTAAGTCGGATTCAGATTAATCGACCAGCGAATAACGCGCATATAACAGTTCATACTGCACGACCTGGTATAGTAATTGGAAAGAAAGGTGAAGATATAGATTCTTTACGTCAAGAAATATCAAAAATGATAGGCATTCCAGTACAGCTAAATGTTGAAGAAATTAGAAAGCCGGAATTAGATGCGCAATTAGTCGCTGAAGGCGTTGCTCAGCAGTTAGAAAAAAGAATTATGTATCGTCGAGCAATGAAGCGTGCTGTTACAAATACAATGCGTCTGGGCGCTGAAGGGATCAAAATTAATGTTGGTGGACGTTTAAATGGTGCAGAAATTGCGAGAAGCGAATGGTACAGAGAAGGTCGAGTACCTCTACATACGCTAAGAGCTGATATAGACTATGCAACTGCTGAAGCCCATACAACATACGGCATTATTGGCATTAAAGTATGGATATTTAAAGGCGAAGTATATGATATGGATGCACACTTGGCATCTATTAACTCAGAATCTAAGAAATAGTTGAAGGAATACAGTCATGCTTCAACCTAAAAGAACAAAATTCCGTAAGCAACATAAAGGCAGAAATAACGGTACTGCAGTACGTGGTTCATCAGTAAGTTTTGGTGAATATGGTTTAAAGTCAATTGGTCGAGGCAGATTAACTGCAAGACAAATAGAGGCTGCTCGTAGAACTATTACTCGGCACGTTAAACGTGGTGGGAAATTATGGATAAGAGTATTTCCAGATAAGCCAATTACTAAAAAACCATTAGAAGTTCGTATGGGAAAAGGAAAAGGTAGTGTAGAATATTGGGTTGCTCAAGTTAGACCAGGAACAATGCTGTACGAAATACAAGGAGTTTCTGAAGAGTTAGCTCGTGAAGCTTTTGCCTTAGCAGCTGCTAAGCTACCATTGAAAACACTGTTTACTGCACGGACTATAATGTAATGAAAGCAAGTGAATTACGTAAAAAAAATAAAGAAGAGTTAGGAGATTTACTGGTCGTATTATCTCGCGAACGGTTTAATCTTAAAATGCAAAAAGGTACAGGTCAATTATCAAAGCCTGATCAAGTAAAAAAGGTAAGGCGGGAAGTTGCACGTATCCAGACCATATTAAATGAAGTGGCGAGCGCATAATTATGAGTGAAAATGTAACTAAATTGCGTACTATCACTGGCAAAGTTGTTAGTAATAAAATGGATAAAACCATTACTGTTTTAGTAGAACGCGTAGTAAAGCATCCAGTCTATGGAAAATACATTAAGCGATCTTCTAGAATGATGGCTCACGATGAAGAAAATGTTTGTAGCGAAGGTGATGTGGTTGCAATAACTCCATGTCGTCCGTTATCTAAGAATAAAACTTTTAAATTAGTTCAAGTATTAGAAAGTGCTACCGAATAGCATTCATCTATTTATATACAAATTGTAGGAATAAATCATGATTCAGATGCAAACTAACCTTGACGTCGCCGATAATAGCGGTGCAAAAAGGGTCATGTGTATCAAAGTATTAGGAGGGTCTCATCGCCGTTATGCTGGTATTGGTGACATCATTAAAGTCAGCATAAAAGATGCAATACCACGTGGAAGAGTGAAAAAAGGCGAAGTGTATAATGCATTGGTTGTAAGAACACGAAAAGGTGTTCGTAGATCAGATGGTTCGGTTATACGTTTTGACGGAAATGCTGCAGTTATTCTTAATAATAACTTGCAACCGCTTGGTACACGTATTTTTGGCCCAGTAACTCGTGAGTTGAGAGGAGAAAAATTCATGAAAATTATTTCTCTTGCTCCAGAAGTCCTTTAAGGAAGGGTTGAAAAATGGCGAAAATAAAAAAAGGTGATGATGTTATTGTTCGTACCGGTAAAGACAAAGGTAAGAGTGGTAGAGTGACCAAAATTTTAAAAGGTGACAAGGTATTGGTTGAAGGAGTTAATCAAGTTAAAAAAAATCAAAAACCGAATCCTAATGCAGGTGTTTCTGGCGGAATAATTGTCAAGGATATGCCAATAAATATTTCCAATATTGGATTGTATAATCCGGAAACAAAGAAAGCCGATAGAGTTGGCTTTAAAATTCTGGAAGATGGAAAGAAAGTCAGATATTTTAAATCAACAAATGAAATTGTTGATGTGTAAGGTGCAGATGAATCATGGCTAGATTAGAAACCGTATATAAAGAAAAAATCCTTCCGGCATTAGTTGAGCAATTTGCTTATAAATCTATTATGCAGGCCCCTCGAATTACTAAAATAACACTAAATATGGGTGTTGGTGGCGCTGTGGCGGATAAAAAAGTTCTGCAATCTGCATTATCTGATCTTGAGAAAATCTCAGGGCAAAAACCTGTTATTACGCTAGCTAGAAAATCAATTGCAGGATTCAAGATTCGTGATGATATGCCAATTGGTTGTAAGGTGACTCTGAGAAGTGATCGGATGTTTGAGTTCCTAGATCGTTTAATAAGTATTTCAATACCAAGAATACGCGACTTTAGAGGGCTAAGCTCAAAGAGTTTTGATGGTCGCGGAAATTATTCTATGGGCGTAAAAGAGCAAATAATATTCCCTGAAATTGATTATGATAAAATCGATGCTCTGAGAGGAATGGACATTACTATCACAACTACAGCGAGAACCAATGAAGAAGGTTTGGCTCTGTTGAAGTTGTTTAATTTTCCATTTAAGAGTTAAGAGGCAGTTTTATCATGGCAAAAAAATCAATGATTGCACGCGAAGATAAACGTAAAAGACTGGTAAAGAAATTTGACGTTAAGCGTAAAAGTTTAAAGGAAATCATCAGGGATCCTGGTGTCTCTTATGAAGAAAAAGAAGCAGCTCATTTACAGCTCCAAAAATTACCAAGGGACTCAAGTGTCACAAGGGTTAGAAACCGTTGTAATATAACTGGGCGTCCACATGGATATTATCGCAAGTTTGGTCTTAGTAGAAACAAATTAAGAGAAGCTACAATGCGTGGTGATGTTCCTGGTGTTGTCAAAGCAAGTTGGTAAGATCTGTTAGATCAAGTTTGGAGAAAATAAAATGAGTATGACAGACCCAGTTGCAGATATGCTGACTCGTATAAGAAACGGTCAATCTGCTGGTAAAAAAAGTATTAAACAACCTTCGTCAAAACTGAAAGTATCGATTGCAAAAGTACTGAAAGAAGAAGGCTATATTACAGATTTTAGTATTGAGACAATAGGTAGTCATACAGAGATGACTATTGAGTTAAAGTACTATAAAGGTGTTCCTGTAATTGAAGCAATAAAAAGAATTAGTAGGCCTGGTTTGCGTATTTATAAATCTAAAGACGAATTGCCAAAAGTACTTGGCGGCTTAGGGATTGCTATTGTATCAACATCTAATGGTGTAATGACTGATAGAGCTGCTCGTGCGATAGGTCACGGCGGTGAAGTTATTTGTACTGTTTGCTAATCTAGGTGCGTCATGTCAAGAATTGCTAAGGCCCCAGTTACTATTCCAAATGGAGTAGAAATAAAATTAGATGGAAATAACTTGATTGTCAAAGGAAGCAAAGGACAGTTGTCACATTTACTTAATTCATCTGTGACAGTCGACATTGTCAACAATATTGCAAGTGTTCAATGGGATAAAGAAGATAAAAAAGCAACTGCTCAAGCAGGTACTGCAAGAGCTGTTTTAAATAATATGGTTGCTGGAGTTTCTGCTGGTTTTGAAAAAAAGCTAACATTAATAGGAGTTGGTTACAGAGCACAATCTAAAGATAACGTTTTGAGTCTTTCATTAGGCTTTTCACATCCTGTAGACTACTCGGTTCCTGTTGGGATAACTGTCGAAACACCAACGCAAACTGAAATAATTGTTAGGGGAAGTGATAAGCAATTGGTAGGTGAAGTGTCAGCAAAAATAAGAGCTTACCGTCCGCCAGAGCCTTACAAAGGAAAGGGTGTCAGATATTCTGACGAGAATGTTATAAGAAAAGAAGCTAAGAAGAAGTAAGGTAGCATGATGGAAAAGAAACAATCTCGAATGAAGCGCGCTTTAAAGTTGCGTTCAAAAATCAAAAGTTTAAATGCGACTAGGCTAACAATACACAAAACATCTTTGCATATTTATGCTCAGGTAATTAGTGGCGATGGAAAGATAACTCTGGTTAGTGCGTCTACTAACCAGGCAGAAATAAAACAATCTTTAAAATATACAGGTAATATTGAAGCAGCTGCGTTAGTAGGTAAGTTTATTGCTGAAAAGGCAATAGCGGCTGGTGTAACTGAAGTTGCCTTTGATCGTTCAGGATTTAAATATCATGGTCGCGTTAAAGCATTGGCTGATGCTGCGCGTGAAGCCGGCTTAAAATTTTAGGAGAATAAAATGGCTACAGCACCAGCACAAGTAAGTACAGATGGTTTACAAGAAAAATTAGTTAACGTAAGACGAGTTGCAAAAGTTGTTAAGGGTGGTAGAGTTTTCGGTTTTACTGCATTGACAGTAGTTGGAGATGGTGAAGGTCGTGTTGGTTATGGTGTGAGTAAAGCACGTGAGGTGCCAATTGCAATTCAAAAATCGTTAGAGCAAGCTCGTAAAAATATGCGTAAGGTGTCACTTAAAGGTGATACTTTGCAATACCCAATTATGAATACTACAGGTGCTGCAAAAGTTTATATGCAGCCAGCTTCAGAAGGTACTGGAATAATCGCTGGTGGCGCTATGAGAGCTGTATTTGAAGTGGTAGGTGTTCATAATGTATTGGCGAAATGCATTGGTACCAGTAACCCAATAAATGTTGTGAGAGCGACTATAAATGGATTAACTGGAATGCATAATGCTAACCAGATAGCTGCAAAGCGCGGTCTATCAGTTGAACAGATTATTGGATAGTAGCGATATGGCTGGTACTAAATTAAGTGTAACAATGACAAAAAGCAAATTTGGGCGCTTACCGCGTCATCAAGCTTGCCTAAAGGGTTTGGGATTGCGTAAAATCAATCAAACGGTTGAGATCCTGAATACAGCTGAAAATAGAGGTATGATAAATAAGATATCATACATGCTAAAAGTGGAGGAAATTTAATGTATTTAAATACTATCCAGTCAAGTGAAGGAGCTCGTAAAAAGTCTAAGAGAGTTGGACGCGGTATAGGATGTACTTTAGGTAAAACTTGTGGAAGAGGTCATAAAGGCCAAAAATCTCGTAGTGGAGGATTTCATAAGGTAGGATTTGAGGGTGGTCAGATGCCACTACAGAGACGTTTGCCAAAAATAGGGTTTACATCAATAAATGGAAAATATACTGCTGAAGTCCGGCTTAGTGAGTTGAGCTTAATATCTGATTCTGTAATCGATCTTAAATCATTAATTAACGCGAATATAGTTCCAATCTTTACCAAGACGGCTAAAATAATTCAATCTGGATTATTGACTAAAGCTGTAACTATTAAAGGTATAAAAGTAACCTCAGGTGCTAAGGTTTCAATTGAAGCAGCTGGCGGCAAAGTAGAGGTTTAAGTGGTTACTTCAACTGCACAAATGGCAAATAAAGGTAGTGGGTTATCGGAATTGAAAGCCAGGTTGTTTTTTGTTCTTGGTGCGCTATTTGTTTATAGAATTGGATCGCATATCCCTGTTCCAGGTATTGATCCAAAAGCTTTAGCTGTTATGTTTGAACAGCAAAGCGGGTCAATACTTGATATGTTTAACATGTT
>CAIPPE010000169.1 GCA_903866825.1 uncultured Methylococcaceae bacterium | reverse complement strand
GGTGATCCCAAGATTGAGAGTAATTGGCAGCACGCGATCACCTCTACAAGTTGCTTAAATATCTTATTGGAGGGCTTGATACCGGGACAGGCTTATTGGCTGCGTATCAGAGGTGTTAATGGGAATGGCTTGGGCGCCTGGAGTAATCTGTTGAGTATTTTTGTGAATTAGAGGTAAGTGTAGGGAATTTAGGAAATGGGTGGGGTGAGAGCTCCGCCTTTTTTTGTGGGTGATTGGGTGGGTAGGTGGTGTTGCAAAGCTTGCTATAGGGTTTGTTGTAATATTTTGGCTAATCAGATAAGTCGGAGGTAAGATTGGCTTACATGAATGGCAAAGTTGTGCCATAAGCCGCCGGTGGCGACTGGCTGCTTTATGGCTATGAATATGTAGAAATGAAGGTGGGCAATAAGCTATTAATTCAGATAGTGTTATACTTTCATGACAACCTACTCAGGCATACAACTCGTCGTCTAGTTTATCAAGATTTGCATTTTTATAAGCATTTAAGAATCCTCTCATTGCGGCATTACGCTTTTTTCGTGAATCACAGAGAGCAATAATATCGTCAAATAATCTTTCAATTTTATCTTTTTCTTGTAAGTCATAAGGTAAGTCAAATACCTCATACTTACTGCAAATGCGCATTATTTTGTATTCGTTATCGCGTAAATCTTGTATCTTTTTGTCGAATATTTCGATTGGGCTTGAATCGCCTTTTTCGACAATACCTGCTGATAGCAGATACTCCATGTCCTGCTCGATCTGTTGCTTAATACTTACATACTGTGCGTCAATAGCCGAAAATAGCTCAGTCTTAAATATCTCTATACCTTTATCTTCTAATAGTGATGCCAAAGCACTACGAGGCACCCAATGACCAAGAAAAGTTTCAATACCATAGTTTTTCCTTAAATTCTCAGTATCTTCAAGGTGCGGTGGTTCGTAATCAAAATGAAAGTATCTCTTGCTTATGGTTGCAGTTTCAACATTAAACCCTCTGTCTTTGAAAACAGGATCGCCGATTTTTTCCTTTCCACTGTCATTTAATATGTATTTAACTGCAAAATATTGCGCAAGATCATCTGTCCACTTATGAATAAATGCACCACGTTGTAATAACGCATACTTAAAAGTATATTTATCTTTATCGGCTAATTTGAATTTATCAATATTCTCTAAATCAATTAACGGGAGACTGCTAAGTTGTGACAGGAGTTCCACAAGCATTTCATCATCTTGCGTATCCAGCAAGCACTCAACATTACCTCCTATGTCGGCTAGCCCATTACCAGTTAGATTTGCTGATCCTACAACCAAACTGCCGCAATATATTTCGTTTGACTCACTATATGAAACGAGCGCATATGCTTTAGAATGAAACAATATAGCAGAGTCAACGGCGAAAAGTTTTATTTCCAAGTTACCGTTCTTACAGAATTTGGTTAAAACTTTACTGCCATGTAATGTAGCAGTTTTCCTATCAATATAAACCGTCACACCAGTCAAGCGAATTGACTCGCACAATTTGCCAATAATATTCTTAGCTGTTTCTGGAGTGAAATAACAAGATGTTAAATAGAGATGGTAGCATCTTCTTTTATCCTGTGCTTTAAGCAGTAAATCAACCAACTTTGTTTTTTTATGTGTTCTGATATGTAACTGATCTCCCATTTCAACTCCTCATTATTTTTCGGGTTTCGGCATTATCAAAAATGCAGTACTGTACTGTCATGTGTTATTGTTCGCAAGGATAGCACACCGAACGCCCACGAATTGGGCGATGAACGAGATTGTTTTGGATTGAGATCATATTTCGCGCAATGAATCTATCTATTTATCATTTTATTACTCTGGATCGGGTTCCGACCGTGATCCTGTAAAATATTACAACTTTGAATGCCGGTATTGATATTGGCTTTTTGAGCTTGACGAATAACAGGTAACAGCCATATGTAGGCGACCAGAGTCATTTGTTTGTCGCTACTTATGGTTACGTTCAATTACAAAGACTTATGACAAATAAGCCCGTCATAAACTGTTACCAAATACGATATGAATTATTATTCATCGATACATTTTTCCTAAAGCCCGCGCTTCCTGTGCAAATTGAGCCCGTAATTCCAAAGGCTCCAGTACTTCAATATGGGTTGAAAAGCTCCGAATCCACCATCGTAATTGATCCGTATCTTTTACATTTGCTACCAACAAATACAGGTCATTTTCCAATTCGGTAATGCGCTGATTTTTGCTGAGTGGCGTTTCAAAAAGATGCGTACTCATAAAGCGGGTAATTTTGAGTTTTAGTGCAATGTCTTGATGGCTAGTAATAATTGGATAATCAAATTCGCCCTGTGCAATGTAATCATCCAGCGTGAAACCAACAGGTACTGTAATTTCTTTTTGACCCATGTTAGCGTGTTTGAAACGATGTAACGCAAATTGCTTAATGTCCGGATAAGCGCCAATAGTTGCAACCAAATAGACTACATTATTACGAAAGACCAAACCCAATGGATTCATTTCATAGGTTTTTTCTGTGCTGTTTCGCCCTTGATAGATGGCATCAAACCGGCAGTTTTTTAGCAATGCTTCATAAATTACGGGCAAAACAACAGAATCAATTTCAGCAGGTAATAACGATAGTCCATTAGGAATGATACGAACCTTGTCTATCCAGTAGGCCAAAGGTGATGCCTTTAAGGTATTGTCAGCAAGTTGAAAATACTCTGCCATGTGTAATTTAATGGAAGGCGGCAACAAGGACTCCAAAAATGTCTCAACCAACTTAAAGGTCAAAGCCTCGTCCGCCGTCATTAATGGCAATTGTAATCGCGGGGCATCTTTTGGCCAGAACCAGCTTAACGGTTTTGTATCTTCGGTACTCGTAAAGGGAAACAAACCAGATGCAGATAATTTATACAAATCCCGCTGCACTGTTCTAATATCAATTTTATAGCCTTTGTCTTGCAGCTTTTTTAGTAAATCTGGCGTGGAAATTCTACCTGGTTCCTTGGGGATAAAGCGCAGCATTTCAAAGTAGCGAAGGATGGTGTCCATTGATTATTGTAGAAATAACATCTAAAAATCAGGCATTAAATTTCAATGCAAAATAGTGTAAATTTTTAAGGTTTGTATTCAAGAATATATTCATTATTTTCTTTGATTTTAATACGACCAAAATCATATGAAAACCGAATATGGCTAAATTTTTCTAGATATTTACATTTTAGAATAGTCGGCACATCAATTAATGCGCCACTATCAAGTGAAAAAACTTGTATTTTTATAAAGCATTTCAAATTCCCCATTGAAAACTCAAAGAGATTTTCATCTAGCTTGCCATCACCTTCAAAGCTTTTCCTGGGACGATGATTGATAGCAAAAACACCTTCAATTAAATAATCTGCACCTGATTGTGATAATTTATCAAAAAACGCACTACGATCATCGTTTGAAAACTCACAACCAATAGTTCTCATAAATTTAAGATGTTGATCAGGGCTCTTAATTTCATGTTCTAAATAAGGGTGTGTATGTAATGCTCCCAAAAGATGGTAATTGCTAAAACATCTCGTAATTTCACTCTTAAGACTTATACAGTCTTCGTGTGGAATACAAAAATCTGGCTTCATTTTAGCTGAAGTGTCAGCCGAAAAGAATTCAATTTTGTGTCTTGTTGTAGTGGAAGTTTTTTCGGTATTGCCAAAAAAATGTCCATGCATCTCAATTCCTGAAGTCTTTTGCTTATGATGAATCAGGACATAAGCTTCAATACTGTTCAGCATGATTTGTAATAACGCTTGATCAGTTAAGTCTATATAGTGTCTCATTAGAAAATTCTATTATTCTGTTATGTTATAAATATTGATTTTGTTGTTCTGAAGAACATTCTAACGCACAAAGCCAATTTGTGAGAATGTCTCACCTTTAGCTTTGCATTCCTGCGCCAGCACGGCAATGATCCTTTCTGGAGTCGGAGTCTTACCCAACACAGCCACTTGACGACTGACCACGGCAAAATCACCTGGGGTCAGTTTAGTTAGACGATGAATCTGTTGTTTGAGTATCGCCAAGGCTGCAATATCATCGGGCAGAATCCCGCCCAAGCGTTGGCTTTCTTGCTGAAACAAGGACCAACGTTGCGCTGGACTGAGGTAGTCAAATTTTACTTTAAAGTCAAAACGCCTTAATGAAGCAGCGTCTAATTTGTCCATCAAGTTGGTGGTGCAAATGAAAATACCTGAGTAGGTTTCCATCTGAGTCAGCATCTCATTGATCTGAGTAATTTCCCATTGGTGTCCGGCATGACTGCGATCACTCAACAGACTATCAGCCTCGTCCAGCAATAAAATACCACCCTGTTTTTGTGCGTCAGTAAACATTGCCGCAATGTTTTTTTCACTTTCACCCACGTATTTATCCAGCAGATCAGACGCCCGTTTAATGTGCAACTGCAAACCCAATGTCTCGGCAATGTGTTTTGCTAATGCTGTTTTACCCGTGCCTGGAGCGCCATAAAAACAAAAGTTACCGCGCTGATGATGTTTAAGGCCAGCTAACAACGCCTCTAAATCAATGTCCGTATTAGTAAATGATCGGTCATATTGTGTCCAGGCCGGTGTTTTTTGCTGACTATTGGTTTGTTTAAGTAATCGCATACTGGCTTCCAGTACCCGTTCGGCAATTTGCTCGGTTTGCGCTGGAACCTGTTTTTGTGTCGTTTTGGCAATTGAACAAGCCTGCTCAATTTGCGCTGGCGTTAAGTGGGTTTGGCTAACGATATTATCTCGCCAACCTTCACTTACCTTTAAACCTTTGCTGTACTTGTTAACAATACGGCGACGTATGGAGGCAGGCATCTTGTCAATTTCAACGGAGTAACTAAACCGCCGTAAATAGGCTTTATCCATACCTTGGGTGCGATTACTGATCCAGAGTACCGGCACCGGATTATTTTCCAGTTGCTGATTGATCCAGGCTTTATCGCCTTGTCCGCCGGATTGCCCATCGTCATCGTCGTCGAAAAAGAAGCTGTGTCGAGAGGGAAATACATCTTCGGCTTCATCAAACAACAATAAACTGTCTTGACTTTTACTTAACAGTTTTTGGCTGAGATTGCAGGCAGCAAAACGGGCACTGCCCCGTAAAACGTTACCTTCCTGATCGGAGCACAACACTTCAAATAACGATGCGTTCACTGTTTGCGCCAACAACTTTGCAAATTGGGTTTTACCAACCCCAGGAGGTCCGTAGATTAAAATATTTACACCTCTCTGTTTTTCGTCCAATGCTGCCCGCAAATAAGGTTGAAGCACATTCAAATCGTTTTGCAGATGGCCATAGTCATCAAGAACCAATTTTGTCCGGCTGGAGGGACGGAAAAAATTGGCAAACAACGCGTCGGCACTGTCATGCTGGCGTAGCATAATATCCAATAGACCCTCTGCCAGTATTAACTTATCTTCCAGATCAACCAAACCGGAATGGATTTTTAACCAGCCCATTTGTTGTAATTGGCTATTGGGTTGCAGGGCTTTTAAAATTTCCCTGGCTGGACGAGTCGTCATCAGTCGTAAATAATCTACAGTAGACTGCATGCTACAGGTGCCACACTGATTGATTACCGTTTCCTGAAACACTTGCAACAAAGGCATCAGTAAACGCAATACCAATATTTCCTGTTCGACTGAATTGAGTTTTAAGGTATCGCTCAGCAAGCGTATATTATCAAACAAGGATTCATTCGATCCGATACCTGCTTCCAGTAAGATGCTCAACTGCTGACGCATACATTTTACCAATGCCGCTTTACTGGCGGTGTGTGAAAATGACAAGTCATCATCGCCAAAATCATCCCTATTGCCAGTACCGTGAAAGTCGTCCAGTCCGGTAAGACGACCCAAATCATCTTCAAAGAAATCGCAGAGTTGCCTCCGTCTCATGTTTTTTTGTAAACCCAAGGCTAGCCGCAACAGATAGATTGCCGCCAAGCGTTGATAGGCGATATATTGATTGCGACTCGCTCTGGTTGGTCGCGTAGTACTGACGGTGGGCATAAAATCGGGCATTTTTTGATTGATCATAACTGACTCCGAAACAATTGTTTTTGATGACGGTAATCAGTATATCAAGATCATACGACATATTAGGTCGCTTACTACAGCATTGATAAGATAAAGTAATCAATCGAGGTTTGTCTCAACACCACTACTTTATTTTAAATAACTTGAGCCACTTGCAAAATTACCGACCGGAAAATGAGGTAAGTTGCAGATGACTTTCAGATAAGTCGTTTTTTGAGCAAAAGGCTCACTATTAGGCCATTTACTCTGTTACTTTGTCGCTTGTATAAAAATCAGGGCATAGCTAAGACTACTATCCATAAAATCACCTTGTTATAGCCGTTCGAAATGGTTTTTAGGTCACTAAAATCATCATCTGATTGGCTGTTAAGGCCAGAAGGCCAAACATCAAATGACACATCACCTATGCATGGCCGCGCACCCGCACAACCCGTCCACCAAACTCATCTTTCAGTCGAGCATTAACACGCTCAACAGTGCTGCGCTCGTTATAGCGCATTGCTTCGGCCATTTTATGTCCGACCAGCCGACAACGTTTATTTTCAGCCGTCAGTTCTTCTTTTAAGGCTTTATCCCGGCGCGGATTCACGTCAATCAGCGGGATGTGCCCCAACTGCCTGCTCATATCATGAATCTGCGGCACATCATAAGCGGAGTCCATGACATCATAAAGATTAGTAACGCGCTCGTTACTGATTATTGCTAATGGAATAGCCACTTGACTATCGTGGGTAGAGGCTGAGGTCAATACCGCACAAATCGGAATGCCGCCATCCGCCACATCAATGTGTAACTTGTAGCCAATCCAGCTAACTTTATAACCCTTACTGTTTTTCTTGGTGCCTACATCGCAAGCTGTCGGCAAGTCGTTAAGCATGTCCGCCAGACCGATACCACTGGCTTGCCGCTCAATACGGGTCAACGGTTTAATGCGTTCCTCGCCTTGTTTAGGACGGCCACGTTTTGCCGCTGTTTTCTGGATTGGTTGCTTTTTAAGCGGTTTTTCTCGTGCCTCTATCGCGGTTGAATCACGGGAGTTATGGCCCACTAAATCGTGTTCGTGGCTCTTTTTAATAAGCGCTTCATGAACCCGCTCAGGTAATCGTGATTTCGAGAACTCGGCAAATGCCCTTGAGAATGTCCACTCATCGGGGACATCGTTTTTGCGCTCCCAACCGCAAATCCTTCTTAAGGCGCTATCGGTCGCCAATCGCTCCAGCAACGCGCGGGTCGTCGGCAGGTTATAAATCGTTTTTGCCACAAATGCCCTGGCGATAGCCGTGCGGTCTTGAGGCGGGCGGCCTGGGAAGCCACGACTGGAATAGATGAATTCTTCGATGCGCACCACTTCTAAGGTGGTCACCAATTCCTGTTGTTTCTCGGTCAGCGGGCCCAGTTCTTCTGATAACCAAGGAAATAATGAGCTTTGTATATTAAGCCATGCTTGTGATAAAGTGTCCCGTAGCTTGCTAATCTTATTGATAAAGTTGAATTTTATAAGTTTCTATTTTATCATTTTGAGCAGGTTATTTTTTCTTTTTTGGCTGTTCTGGCTACTAATTCAACTCGCTTTAATGGGTTTTGCAAGTTCCTCAACTTGATTGCGTTGGCTCGATGGCAGTAATGGATTAATAGCGTTAATATTTGCCAATGACCGCTATAGGGAAGCCTAAATCCATATCAGTATGACTGGTTTGGGTCGATAGCCCCGTTTGTCCTCCAAAGAAAACCATGTGCCATCAAGAGATATTCTCGACTAATCGCATATGTCGATATAGTAACTTGATCGTATAAAGTTACTTTCCTGCAGGCATAAAAAAGCCCACATTACATGAAAATATGATTGTCTAAAAAAATGCGACAATTTGTCGCACCTTTAATTTAGCTTCTATTGAATTGACTCACAGATTAATTTCAAATGGAAAAATTTGGACGCTCTTTAATACGCCATGAGGTTTGCTTTTATCCCACTCGTACAGAGAATATTTAATTGAACCAAGGGGATAACCGGTTATATCCAATGTCAAGTCAATTCATCACCTGCCATTGGTTCTACATCAGGACTGACGTTGAGCCAGGTATCAAAATCACTAAGCTCACCGCGAGATTGCCGCTCACGAAAATAGGTCTCGGTTTTCAATGCGGAAACCTTTTCGGCAATAGCCATGACGAAAAATTGGTTCATTGATACATGCTCTTCCTCTGCCACTTTGCGGACGTAAGTGAACAGAGATTCGGGGACGCGCAACGCATAGTTAGTCATAAGTTATTATCCTCTTGGAGTTGGCGCAAAAAAGCGCCTGGGGTCAACACCGGCAGTCGAAAATGGCTGGCGGGAACAAAATCAGCAATATTCAAGGTGACCAGCACATCGGCACGGCCATTTAATGCGGTTTCCAGTACCATCTCGTCAGCTGGGTCACGTAATTGTGGTCGCCAAAGGTAATGCAGATGAATGGGCTCAATAAATAACGACAGTGCGTCGAGGAAGGCATCGGTCATAGCCTCGGTTCGTTCGCTCATTGGCACTAACGCTCTGCATGCCCTATTAAATACAAATTTTATGTTTATTTACACAGAACTCAAAAAGAGGACTATGCTTCTCTCTAGGGCAACCGCCTTTTTAGAGTTGTGAGTGAGTTATATTTTGCCGCCACTCTTATCATTTGTTGGAGTATTACCATGCAAGCTAAATTGATAGTCAGTTTTGAACACCTGAATGAGGCCGAATATTTGGCTAAATCAAGTGCTATCTTAGCCGCTTTAACGGGGAATCCGCATTACCAGGAACCGTGGGCAACACAAGCCCCCACCTTGCAGCAATTGCAAGCCGCATTTAATGACCATCAGACTGCTTACTTTAACTCTTTAAGCAAAGATACTCAAAAAATAGCGCTACGTGATGCAACAAGGGTCATTTTGACTGCACTGCTTAAACAACTGGCGCCCTATCTGGAATTAGTGGCCCAGGGTGATACGGCTATTCTGGCTACAACCGGCTATGGTTTACGCAATGACATCGTTCATAATCAAGGTAGTGACCCGTTACCAGCTCCTGACAATTTTCAGGTTACTCAGGGCACTATCAGTGGCACATTGGGTGTTCATGTCAGCAAGTTGTTTGGCGCAGGTGCGTATGATGTGCAGATCAATCTGGGTGACCCTAAGATAGAGAGTAATTGGCTGCATGCGATCACCTCTACAAGTTGCTTAAATATCGTATTGCAGGGCTTGATACCGGGACAGTCTTATTGGCTGCGTATCAGAGGTGTTAATGGGAATGGGCTGGGCGCTTGGAGTAATCTACTGAGTATTTTTGTGAATTAGAGGTAAGTGTAGGGAATTGAGGAAATGGGCGGGGTGAGAGCTCTGCCTTTTTTTATATCTGAATGAAAACCTTATCTTGCTATTTGCTCTCAATGAATCAATAATTTCATCCTACTTATGGTCTTACCGAGAAACCCATGCTTGTAGCAACGATTAAATTATCTACTAAAGGACAAATCGTCATTCCTAAAGAAATACGGGACGAGTTATCTTGGCAAGCAGGAACTGAGCTAACTTTAGTTACAACCTCCTCTGGTATCATGTTAAAAGCGGCGCCTAAAAAAACAGGGCGTAAATTGGAAGACTTAATGGGCATGCTTAAGTACGATGGGCCCGCTGTTCCAATTGAAGAACTTTGTAAACCTGTTGAATATAATAGTGATTGGGAAGACTCTGAACGTCAGCGTGAATGATAGCGTTTGATACTAATTTGTTAGTTCGGCTTGTCGTTACGGACGAACCCTCTCAAGCCGCGATTGTTCGTAATTTGATTAGTCAACATACTGTGTTTGTTTCTAGAACGGTGCTATTAGAAACCGAATGGGTTTTACGCACGGTTTATAAACATAAAAGGCCTGAAATTCTCGCGTTTTTTAGAGCGCTTATTGAAGTTGATAACACTGAAATTGAAAACGTGGAAGCAGTATCTCAAGCATTGGATTTTTATGCTTTGGGTGCTGATTTTGCAGACTCTTTACATCTTGCTGTTTGTGGTTCTGCCGTCATGCATACCTTTGATAAAAGCTTCTGCAAGGCTGCAAGAGTAGCTGGC
>CAIPPE010000168.1 GCA_903866825.1 uncultured Methylococcaceae bacterium | reverse complement strand
TATTAATCGTTGCATAAGTTCCCGCGCAGGCACCTATGCGCACTTCTCAGCATACAAGGTATAAGGCAACCGAAAAAAGCTTTTAACCAATTCTATTTTTTGCTGGATAGATAGCATGGCAGAAATAATGAGTTTTTCCATTTCTAGCTTGCTTTTAATGGGGTGCTTGCCTACTTCAGCCTTGGCATGATTCCAAACTTGCTCATCCGGGTTTAGTTCGGGTGAATAGGCGGGAAGAAAAGCCATCATGATCTCGCCCTGCTGGGTTTCCAGAAACGCCTGTACTTTTTTACTGTGATGGTAACGCGCATTATCGGCAATCACGAAAATCGGACAGCCTGTATCTTGACGTAGCTTTTGCAAAAAATTGATAAATTTTTCAGCGTTCATGCTCTCTTCAATGACATCAAAATGCATGTCGCCGCGAGCTGAGACGGCGCTAATTAATTTAAAGCCAAATCGCCCACCGCTATCTTTAAGCATGGGGGTTTCGCCACATTTACCCCAGGTCGTCCCCCGGTGCGCGTCACTGCGGAAGGCCGCTTCATCCAGGAAATAGATGCGGGCATGATATTTTTTAGCTTGCGCTACTGCGTCTGGATAGGTTCTGTCGAGGTAGGTTTTGATTTTATTGGGGTCTTGTTTATAAGACTTATAGAGTGGCCGTTGTGGAGTCAAACCCAGGTGACTCATGAGTCGGCAGATGGAACTTTTCGATAAAAGGATCCTGCGTTCTTGCTGAAGCATGGTGCGGATAGTATTCAGCGACCAAAGGCAAAATGGGAGCTTGTAATTCAGGGGACTTCCCATAGTGATCGCAGCATAAAGCCATTTCATGTCCTCACCGGTAATTTTTTTGGGGCGACCTTCCCGATTTTTTTCAATTAATGCATGCCAGCCACCTTGGCGATAACAGGCCAGCCAGTCAAACACAGTTCTAATCGGAATATTAAAAACACGAGCAACTACTGTAACGGATTCTTTTCTTAGTATTACCGCTTCGACCACTTCTTTACGCTTTTGGCTTCGTTGCTCTGCTCTATTCATAGTTATATTATACCCTGAATATGCGATAACTTATGCAATGATTAATACATTGACAAATACCAGAAATCAAAATTGAATACACTTTTCCAAAATGTACATCCTATGTACGTTAACGAACGGTGTATGTGTACAAAAAAGCATCTAATCATATTCAATGGCTCCTAAAGTAAGCTGTTAGAAACCCTGAAAATTGTTACTACTAAGTAACTGTAACAGTTATGTTCGATATGTAAGTTAATGGACAAAAATCATGAAAAAGTTTAACCACTTCAAGTCGTATCTAATGATGCACTGCATCCGAATAATGACAGTCGGCACACTCACAATTGTTGGTTGCGCCAGTGCTCCACCCACAGAACAGATGGCCGTTTCAAAGGTTGCGATAAATGCTGCAACCAGTGCGGGTGGAAATGAGTTTGCACCCGTAGCACTCAAATTGGCAATGGACAAGATGGATGCTGCCGAACAATCCATAACAGAAGGCGATTATGTAAATGCTAGGCAATTGGCAGAACAGGCGCAAGTCGATGCACAATTAGCCGGTGCAACAGCGCGTTCAGTCAAAGCGCAAAAAGCTGCAGGAGCATTGCAGGAAGACAATCGCGTACTACGTCAAGAAATCGAACGTAAAGCCCAATAATCCTTAATGGAGTTAATCATGCAAAAGAATCGATATTTCCCCCTTTCAGTACTCGCTATTACATTTTTTTCTGGATGCGCTTCGGTACCTAACTCATCCTTAAATGAAGCTCATAACAGCTATAACAATGCACGAACCAACCCGGATATCAATAATCTGGCGCCACTAGAATTAAAAGATGCCGATGATACCCTGAACAAGGCGGATGCTGCCTTTAGCAATGCTGAGGAGGTTGAAACTGTTAATCATCTGGCTTATGTAGCAACACAACAGGTAGGCATCGCACAAGAGAGTGCCAAGCGGAAAAAAGCCGAAGCTGCAGTCAACTCATCAGACGCCAATCGTACTCAGGTCCAACTTGATGCGAGAACGCTTGAAGCCGATACAGCAAACTCCAAAGTAGCGCGAGACCAAGTACTTATTGCTCAACTTAAAGCGTTGAATGCTCAAGAAACCGAACGCGGCCTAATGATAACACTCGGTGACGTATTATTTAGTACTAGCAAAGCAGAACTAAAGGCGGGAGGCTTTCGCAACCTGCAAAAGCTAGCCGATTTTCTTATTCATTACCCTCAGTATAAGGTATCTATAGAAGGCCATACTGATAGTCAAGGTGGCAATGAATATAATCAGGAGCTTTCAGCGAGACGCTCCAACTCAGTAAAAACGGCTTTGATGGATATGTCAATCAACAATGATCGTCTAAGCACCCACGGTTATGGCAAAGATTTTCCTGTTGCCAGCAATGACAATGTCGGTGGTCGTCAATTGAATCGACGTGTGGAAATCATTCTTTCCGACGAAAACGGTAATCTTCCTCAACGTTAGTTTTTACTGATCTTAGACAGATTGAATAAATACGAAGTGACACTTAATCCATAAAATCAAATAACCTTATGAAAACTAAAAAAGAATACATAGAAAGCCTCGCATCAGAACTAAATGAGTGGAGCGATAAGATTGACCACCTTATAACTAATTCGGAGACTACTACAGCAGAATTAAAACAAAGATATATTGAACAACTTAATGTTCTACGCACAAAAGAGCTTACGGCCATTGATAAAATCAAAGAGTTAGAAGAAGCCTCAGGTGATGCATGGGAAACAGTTAAAGTGACCGCAGATAAAATCTGGCTTGACCTTAGGGTTGGTCTGGCCGATACCGTTTCCAAATTTAGCTAAGCCCAAGCGAAAAATATCGAGTGGCTAGACTGAGGTTATTGCAAAGCCTGATATGATGTTTAATATCCCTCCTTTTTGAAAAAAAGGGGGGGGATAAATTTAGTATGACGGATATTTTAGCTTTATAGCTTCTTCAATAATTATCTAATCTTATCAGAAATAATTGATCTCTCTGCAGAAACCCCAAACGCATTGTCTAGGACATTTAGCAACTCGTTGATCTTCAGGGGTTTTGTAATATATGCGAAGAATCCTGCTTCCAGGCCTTTTTTGATATCACTTTGCATAGCATTAGCACTAAGAGCGACTACGGGAATGTGCGTAGTAAGGAGATCTTCTCGAAGCATTTTTAGTGCTTGAAAGCCATTGATGCCAGGCAAATTGATGTCCATCAAAATCACTGTCGGAATATGAGCGCGAGCCAGCGCTACGCCAATACTGCCATTACGTGCGCTCAACATTTCTATATGTGGACGTTCTTCGAGAATATGTTCGACCATCATTAGATTCGCCGGATTATCTTCCACATAAAGAAGGATATATGGGGTCACGTTTCTAGGCCCCTGAGGCTTCAGCTCTTTACGCATTATATCTTGGCTTTCAGGCTGCTTTGTGACGTCACGATTCAGCTCAATCCAAAATTCGCTGCCTGTTCCAACAATACTATTAACGCCGATGATGCCGCCCATAAGCTCAACTAGTTGCTTAGTAACCACCAAACCAATACCGGTTCCTTCAGTATTAGTAATTTCTTGTCCGAGACGATTGAACGGCTGAAAGAGCTGCACCAGCTTTTCCGGTGGCAATCCCGCACCACTGTCTTTTATACTGATACGTATACGTCCTGGTGAGATTAAGGTACAGGTTACCTGAACGGTTTCATGCAGGCAATTATATTTAATGGCATTAGAAAGCAGGTTGACCAGTGCCTGCTTCACCCTGATTCTATCTGCATTAACCAGCCAGGTGTGGTCAAAGGGAAGAAAACTAATATGGATATCACGTTGTTGCGCCTGCAATTCGGTCATGGACTGGCATTCGCGCAGCACATCAATCAACAACACCGATTCTCGCGAAAGAGTCAATTTACCTGACTCAATCATGGCAAGATCGAGGATTTGGTTAATGAGTTCAAGCAGATACCACCCTGCCTTGGTAATCTCATGTATCCTTTTCAACTGTATGGTAGTTGGCGGTGGCGACCTAGTCGCCTCTAGCAATTGTGAAAAGCCAAGGATAGCATTAAGGGGTGTGCGCAACTCATGACTCATGCTGGAAAGAAAATCCGATTTAGCCTGATTTGCTTTTTCTGCCGCGCACTTGGTGCTCTCAAGTTGATCTTTAGTCGTTTGGAGTTGTTCGGCTAATTCTTGTGCTTTTATGGTAGCAGTAACAAGATGTGCATTCGCTTGCTGCAATAGACTAATATGTTTATCAGACGATAATTGTAGATTTTCACTTATATGAATTTCCTTTTCGCGCGTACTCGTTGCAACTTCCAATAAATGTAAGGAGTGCTCCCGTGCAGCAATCAACTTGTCACAACTTTCACAGATCAGGAAGTCCATTTTCAGGTCAGGATCGATTACCTTTTGAGGGGTGCTGTTTTTTTCGCTAGCACCAGGCAAACCGTCATTATTGCAACTCGATACGTCCTGACCTAGATGATCAATATCAGATGCGATGTCAGGATCATTTTTGTTCATAAGTTTACTCTATTAACTAATTTTTCCAACGGCGAATTCTGGGATGACCGGTCATTATGCCGTCATACTCGGATAGTGTATCGCCAAAAATGATGCCTTCATCGGTAATATCAAAAAATCGAATGTCTTTACTGTGCTCACTGCCACGGACTTTAACGACCGAGATGGCACGTTTTAATTGCCCCATAATTTCGATATAGCGCTGCACAATAATAGCGTCAGCGAGAAAGGCGCTCCCAAATGGACTGAAACGCAAATCCGTGTAGCGGTCTTCCAGTTCCGAGGTCATCAATATGGTCACGCCCATATCCGTCAGCTCGGCAATCATTCTGTAAAGCGAGCCTCGAAAATCCTCGCTAAACTCAGGTGCAAGAGCCAGCTCGAATCCGGACAAAGAATCAATGACAACACGTTTTGCCTGCATTCTATTAATCATCTCGATCAAATCATGCAAGGTTTCATCAATTGACAAATCCAGAGAACGCGTGTCGATCACACCAACGTGTCCAGACTGAACCAGAGGATACAGCTTTCTATTGCCGATCAGTTGACTAGGACTTTTTTCAAATGCAGCAATAACCCCCCGCTCCCCATTTCGCGCACCTTCGGCAAGAAACTCAGTCGCCAATATGGTTTTCCCAGAACCAGATGGACCTACCACGAGGAGCGAATAACCGACAGGTAAGCCACCACCTAGCATTTCATCCAGCCCAGGGATGCCCATCTGCACTCGTTCATCCCCTATGGTGGTCGAGATATCGACTGTTTCCGGTTTAACAATGGCGCGAGGAAAAACCTGAATTCCTGTATCACTAATACGGAAGGTATGCAAACCCGGAGCTTGAGCTTGACCACGCATTTTGACCACTTGTATTTTGCGTACCATTGAATTACGGTGTACATTTTGCGACAGCCACAAAATGCCATCAGCAACGGTAAAAACTGGGCTAGACTCTGTTTCCGGAAGCAAATATTCGCCGATTAAAAAGGTGGTTGCCTGCCAACTGGTCATTTGTATGCCCAGTTGCTGAACGAACCATTGTAATTCAGACGCACCCTGTTCCACATGCTTGGCAGACTGTACAACTGATCGAAACGAATCAACAAAAACCAGGCTGGGGGTATAAGCTTTTACTTCTTCGGCAATACGGGATAAGACTCGAGCAAAATCTCCTTCAAACAGATCGGCCGATAGATTGACAAAACGGATCGATTCGTTGACTTTATTGAAATCAAAAAATGGAAACTGTTGTTGATAACGCAGCATCTTCAATGCGGGTTCGCCGAGTACCGTAAAAAACAGCGCCCGATAGTTAGGGTTAGCCAGTGAAAACATGATCTGGTGGGCAAGGGTTGTTTTTCCACTTCCGGGCGTTCCAGCAATGAGGTTAAACGAGAATTCTGGTAAACCTCCACCCAACAGATTGTCCAGCCCAGGTACGCCTGTTTTCAAGCGACGTATATCTACCTTTTTACGCATTATTTAACTCCTTGACCAAATTATCCAAAGCTTCATCGAACCAGACTGAACGAAAAATGCTTGCCGTTAGGTGCTCGCCGATTAAAGTAGCGAGAATGTCGGTGAAAGTGATCAAAAGTAGACAACTTGCTTCACATGCGATTGCAGGCTCTTGCCCATCAAGGCATTTTTTTAATTCTTCGAACCTGTAATCAGTCTCAGATGACGGTGATCCATCCAAGATCCATGGGAATTTTGACTGGGTAAGAAATACGCTACGCACGTATAGTGAATTGAAACCACCTTCACCAATGATTGAAATAATTTGAATCGCAATTTTTTTCCACAATTTAACTGCGACATCTGCAGCGTCTTCATTAGACTGGGTTATGAGATTTTTAATTATTTGGTGTCGCAAAAAGACACTGGTTTCCATAAAAATATCCATAATAAATTAGTCTATAATAATATTATTATAGTGGAGTACTACTGTGTCGATCCAACTACATCAAGGGCCGTTGCTTTATTGTTAAGCTCTGCCATCATTTAGTTGATGAAAATGTAAGCTCTGGCGGCTTATGGTTTATCGAGGTTGACAGAGAAGAATCGAAATCAGTTCCAGATAAATGGAAATAAACTGCTAATATATTGATTAATTATTTACTTTATTAAAATCATGCCAAAGTAATTATATATATCATCTCTAATTTTAGCCACATATCTATTGAAATAGTTAACACTTAGAATATTTATCCATTGTAAATAACTCATCGCTATTGAACTATTTTATCTGCATTAACAATCAGGGTAGTTTGTACTGACTTAACATTTCTCTGAGCACTCGCGACTTCCATCGCTCTACCAATAATTTGCTCTGAATCCACTGTGCCACTCAATTTCACTATGCCATTAACAGTAGTGACTTCAACATGAGATGCTTGAAACATCGAGTCATTTTCAATTGCCGCTTTAACCGTAGCGGTAATAACCGAATCATCGATGTATTCTCCGGTTGCTTTAGTCCTATCAATGACCGACTCCTTTGCAACATCAATTTCTTTTCCAATTTTTTCTGATGCTTGATCAATATTTTTTTCAACATTTTCAGTTGCTAGATCGATTTTTTTACCTGCATTTTCAGCAGTCCCCTCTTGTTGGCACCCCACCAATCCAAGAGTTGTGAATAAACAGATCATTACAAGAACTCTATATAATAATAACTTATACTTATTTGTCGTTGTCATGGGTTATCCCTTATATTATTTAGTTTTTAAAATGCGTATCCAGTCTGGACGGATAAAAGAAGTGTGTTTTTTGAATAGAAAGCTTAAATTAAACACACTGATATAAATCAGTTTATGAACAGCATAGTTTAGGTTTAACGTTTTGGAAGCTCTTTTTCCGAGGCTTAAAGAGCTTCCGATCCAGTTAAAGTTGGGGTCCACCATTAACTTCCAATTGCACACGACGGTTATTTGTGCGGCCTGCTTCAGTATCATTAGTATCTATAGGTCGTGTCCAGCCATAGCCACGAGTCGTTAGATTAGGTGAATGTGTTCCATCAACCAAGTATTTTTTGACTACCAGTGCGCGGCGCTCAGATAACTCCATATTGTGCTTGAAGCCACCCGTTTTACTGGTATGACCCTGTATTTCAACAATCATTTCTGGATGATCTTTAATGCGCTTTGCAACATTATCAAGATTCCCAAAGTATTCAGGCTTTATAACGGCTTTATCATTATCAAAGATTACATCAACAATCCAGCAGCCTTTTATGCTGACTGGAACGTTAGGTAAAGAAGTGGGACATTCATCAATGCAATTATTAACACCGTCATGGTCATCATCCAGATTTGAACAATCTGTAACAGCTACTGGCGTTGGTGCTTGCATTGCAGATAAAAAAGGTGTTGCTTGAGCTATCACAGGTTTTGGTTTTGCGCCAAACGGGATCACAAACCCAACATTAACAATCATGTCATGAAATTCGTTTGTACCCGGCTGCAGATCTGCGTTGAAGTTTTGATTGTAACGATAGCGTACATCACTACGTAGCAGGAAATTATCGCTAACTTCATAGGTAAAACCAGCGCCCGCCTCACCGATTAAGCCAGCCCCACTTTTAAAGTTATGACTGGTATTGATTCCACCTAAACCAAGAACGGCATAAGGCGAAAATTTATCACGAAAAATGTAATATTGTGCTTCCGCAATTCCCCCTAATATATCCGAACCGCCATATTTGCCGCCACTCAAGTTTTGATAAAAACCTTTCAACTCGACGTTGAAATGCTCATCAATCATTTTGCCAAAGCCGATGCCGCCACCCCAGCCGTTATTAGACTTACGATCACCACCTGGCTGAATGAATGAACCAAAAGGGGCGACATACCATCTATTATCAACTACTTTTTCATCAGCTTGAGCCATTTGCAAAAACCATAAACTTGATAATGCTACAACAGTCAGTACTTTTTTCTTTAACATAATATTTTTCCTTATTTATAATCATAAAAATCTCGTAAAACAACTACACACTAATAATTTAAAACAGATTGTCTCTTGATTTTTCAGTCAAAAAAGTACTTCTTAGGTAAGAAGCCTTGACCATTTTATGTGAGACTATGGTGCATTAACCCCAAAACACCCACGACGATCAAATAAACTGCCACAAAATAATTTAGAAACCTCGGTATCAGCAAAATTAATATTCCTATCACAAGCGCTAGTATTGGTTCGGCCGAGACTCCAAAATTCAAATTCATGTTCATGGTAGTTTTTCTTTAAGTAAATAAAAGAACAGATTAATGGCAAGTCTTTACGATATCTGTACGGTAACCCACATAAAACTAATGACACTATTGACTCGACTAGCAAAACCTTGACTCGCAACCACTGACTTATGGGGCAGTGTACGCTAGCGCACAGTATTTGTGCGTAGTAGATGATAAAAATTCATCAGAATTAAACTACGCTTATATAAATTAAACGGGAGTCCGTCATGGATAAAGAGCAAATCAAAGATCTAAATGAAGATTTCACAGAAGAACTTGGTTCATTTACTGAAAATATATCGACAGACTGGGAGGTTGATACAGCAGGAAATGCTTATAGAATAGGTGACAGATTTCAAGGGGGGCTGGTTGGTTATAATGATGACTTTAAGGAAAGTGAGTGATTAGTTACCATAGAATTCCAAATCGTCTCCGCCAGACTCAATCATCACCTCAGTCAGCCATTAGTAGCCTAAAACTGAAGTCAAAACACCAGATGGGATCAATAGAAAGCATCGGACGATGATTGGGCTACTAAAAATTGCCTTCAAACTACTTGTGAATGACAAAGGCAAATTTGCCGCCTTGTTGATAGGTATTACCTTCGCAGTATTTTTGATGGTACAGATGACATCCATATTTGCCGGAATATTGCAAAAGGCTTCTGCGGTGGTAACCAATATCGGTGCCAAAATCTGGATCATGGATCCATCCGTCACGACGGTAGCCAATAGTGTTCCGATGCCTGATTACGTTCAGGATGCAGTTCGTAGCATACCTGGCGTAAAATATGCCGTACCTTTATATTCCGGTGGAGCAACGCTGAAGCTGCAAAGCGGCGTCTATCAGTCTGTGACTGTCCTTGGATTGGATGATACCTCATTGCTGGGACGACCAGAGTTGCTGGAAGGTAATATAGAAGATATATACGCAGAAAATGGTTTTATTGTAGTTAAGGATTCAGAAATTGAAAAGTTGGAGAATCCTGTGGTAGGTACGGTATTCGAGCTAAATGACCACCGAGGAGTCATAGTGGGTATTGCCAAGGTAACCAATAACGGTTTGTTTGGTATTCCATCGCTTTATACAACATACAACCGTGCCATTCAGTACATACCCTCCGCCCGTTTTACATCATCTTATATTTTGGTCGAACCCAAAGTCGAAAGCGACATTGCTACAATCAAACAGGAAGTGGCAAATATGGGTTATCTGGCGATTACCGATGAGGAATTTTGCAACAAAATTTCAAACTTCTATAAATATAAAACCGGTATAGGTACTAATATCCTGTTTATGACCATTATCAGTTTTGTGGTCGGGCTATCTATTTCCGGTCAAACCTTTTATACCTTCATTCTTGAGAACCTGGATAAATTCGGTGCCTTAAAAGCCATTGGCGCAAAAAGTCAGGAACTTGTCATTATGATAGTTTTCCAGGCAGCATTTACGGCCTTGACCGGGTATGGGCTAGGAGTCGGACTTTGTACACTGATGATTTTTTTAGCAAAGATGCGTCTTCCCAATTATGCCAGCATAGTAACTTACACTGATTTAGGCATGGCCTTTTTAATGGTGATTATTATCGCCATTTTTTCCAGTTATATCGGTGTCAGGAAAGTGTTAAAGATTGAACCTTTCGACGTATTTAGAGGTTGAGATGGCTAATACGGCTATCATTGCCAGACAGCTGGTTAAATGGTTTGGCGAAGGTGAATCCAGAACCAACGCGGTACAAGAGGTTAGCTTTGAAATCAGATACGGAGAATCCTTTTTTCTCGTTGGTCCCTCTGGCAGTGGTAAAACTACTCTGCTAAGCATGATGTCAGGCATTCTAAGACCCAACTCTGGCAGTGTTTTAATCGACAACACCGACATTTGGAGCCTTAACAACGATGAACTGGCAGACTTTCGATTGAATAGAATTGGATTCGTATTCCAGGATTACCATCTGTTTCCACGCCTGACCACCGTAGAGAATGTAGCTATTCCTTTGATTCTCAAACGCTGTGATTGGGATGAGGCCATAGAAGAAGCGCTAAAGTTCCTTGATATCGTTGGACTAAAGGGGCGCGCTTTTCTTCCTCCCGTTAAGTTGAGCGGTGGCGAACAGCAGCGAGTGGCTATTGCCAGAGCCATGGTAAGTCAACCTGATATTCTTATTTTTGACGAACCTACCGCCTCATTGGATGGTGATAGCGGAAAAAAAATTATGGCTTTCGTAAAGAGCGACATCCTCAATGAAAAGCGCTGTGTTTTGGTGGTCACACACGATGACAGAATTTTTGAATTTGCTGATTGCATTATGAAAATGGAAGACGGTAAAGTCACCGCCATTGAGAAGGGATTAGCAAAATGAACAACAAGATTATTTTTATCGTTTCAGGAATTGGCGTGGTGCTCGGATTGGCAGCAGCCTATTTTTCCGGAGTTGAAACCACTCCGGTTAAGCCAGTATTCAATCCAGCTCCAAACCCGTATCCTCAGGGCATTTATGCCAATGGTCTAATTGAGAGCAGTCTGCCTAGTGGAGAAAATATTAATATTTTTCCTGAGGTATCTGGAGTTGTCACCCAAATACTAGTTACTGAAGGTCAAACGATTACAAAAGATACACCGCTGTTGATGCTGGATGATTCGGCACAAAAAGCTTCAACAGCGCAGTTGAAGGCGCAAGCCGATGCCAGTCTGATAATGCTGGAAGAATTAAAGCATCAACCCCGCGAAGAGGTACTTGAAGTTGCCAAGGCACAATTATCAGTGTCTAAAGCTACTTTGCACAGTGCTCAGGTATTGTTGGACAAGCAAATGAAGTCTTTTGATTTGAGTCCTCAATCCGTAAGCAAAGATACTCTGGATAATGATATCAGCGCCGTCAAGGTAGCTGAAGCTAATGTTGAACTGCTCAATAGGCAGTACCAACTAACCAAGGCGGGCGCCTGGGTTTACGACATTAAAAATCAGGAAAAACTGTACCAGACTCAATACAATAGTTATCTGGCTGCAAATGCATTATTGTCAAAATATATTCTCAGGGCAAAATCTGATGGCGTGGTACTGACAATGATGGCATCGGTGGGTAGTTATATTTCGCCACTAGGTATTTATGGCTCTTATACCCAGGATATGAACCCGGTGCTGGTCATGGGGAGTGCTCAAAATCAGCTGGCCGTGAGATGTTTTATCGATGAGATACTAGTGCCGAAACTACCTGTGACTTCAAAAATGCAAGGAAAAATGTTTATCAGAGGCACTAACGTAAATATACCATTGGAATTCGTCCGCATCCAACCCTATATTTCTCCTAAAATCGAATTGTCCAATCAAAAAACTGAGCGCGTTGATGTAAGAGTATTAACCATCCTGTTCAGATTTGATAAGACCGCTGAGCAAAATGTCTATCCAGGACAGTTGGTCGATGTGTATATCGGTGAAAAATGAACTTTTTACGTGTTTTCATTCTATATATTCAAATGCTTGCTTTATTGACCGGATGTACCTTAGGCCCTGATTTTGTGCTACCGGAACCACCCAAGGTTGCAGACTATAACTACGGCGGTGATTCCGCTTACTCGCTTGAGGCCGATGGCGTTGCTCAGCATTTTGCGAAGGGTGATAAAATCAGCTTTGACTGGTGGAGGGTGTTTAAATCAGAAACTTTGAACGGCTTGGTTAAAGAGGCCATCGCCAACAATTTAAACTTGCAGGCAGCGCAGGCTAGTTTACGCCAAAGCCAGGCGACGCTGCAGGCCGGATACGGTATCTTTTTTCCCCAAGTCGATATGAGTTTTAGCCCAAGCCGTAGACGCT
The DNA here is from genome assembly GCA_903866825.1 of uncultured Methylococcaceae bacterium. Classification (GTDB taxonomy): domain Bacteria; phylum Pseudomonadota; class Gammaproteobacteria; order Methylococcales; family Methylomonadaceae; genus Methylobacter_C. The sequence continues at coordinate 30,270 of CAIPPE010000168.1, read as the reverse complement.
TTTCACCAGCCCAGTTCGGCCAGGCCTCCACACCTACTATTTTTAATCTCTACACCATCAGTTCAACTGTTAGTTATACATTGGATGTATTTGGCGGTGAACGTAGAGGGATAGAAAGCCTAGAGGCCCAGAAGGAATTACAGCGTTATACAGCGCTTGCCACTTACCTTACCTTGACCGGTAACGTCATTAACACTGTAATTGCAGGTGCTGCCTATCGCGCAGAAATTGAAACTACACGGCAACTTATAGACATACTTAACAAACAGATTAATATCACGGTCACCCAGGTACAAGCAGGTACAGTTCCCTATCTAAACGTACTGAGTCTACACAGCCAGTTATCGTCCATAGAAGCGAGTTTGCCACCGCTGAAGCAAAAACTCATTCAAACTGAACATTTGCAGGCGATTCTGGCGGGTGTAACACCTGCCGAATGGCGTCCTTCCAATGTAAAATGGGACGAACTGACGTTACCAGCAAATATTCCGGTAACTCTACCTTCCGAGTTGGTCCATCAGCGTCCGGACATACTGTCTGCAGAAGCGCAATTACACAGCGACAGTGCTAAAGTTGGAGTGGCCACTGCGTCATTATTTCCGACCATCAGCTTAAGCGCTTCATATGGATATAACAACACGTCTCTCGCAGACCTATTTATCAGTCACGGTAACATCTGGGCGATGGCCGCCAATTTTGCGCAGCCTTTGTTTCATGGCGGTACCATCTGGTTTAACCGAAAAGCTGCAATTGAAACCTTTGAGCGTTCTCAGGCTAATTATCGCCAGACTGTCATCAGCGCTTTCCAGCAAGTTGCTGATTGTCTCAAAGCTATGGAGCATGATGCCGAAACTCAAGCTGCGCAACTCGAATCATTGCATACCAGCGAGGAAGCGTTGGAACTGATTAACGCAAATTACCAGGCAGGACTAGTGAATTATTTGCAAGTCCTGAATGTAAACAGCCAATATCAACAGGCTAGAATTCCTTATTTGCAAATTTCTGCGCAACGTTTACAGGATACGGTAGCACTATTTATTGCCCTGGGTGGTGGCTGGAATAGTGTAGAATTAGCTACCGACGCTACTAATTTACCTGATAAAGTTCAGTGACATTTTAAGTTACGATGTGTGCTCTCTAAGACAACCGTTAATTTCAGCCCTGATCGATTTCTAAACACCACTCACCCTATCATCACGTATAATCTTCCGAAAGCCAATAAGGATAATTATGACTAAGCAGGAAGATCCAGAGAGTGTGAGTGATGAGTTTTCCAATGATGATTACCATAGTCCCTGGAAAGATGCAGTTGAGCATTGTTTTCAGGAGTTAATGACTTTTTACTTTCCAATGGCTTACGCCGAAATTGATTGTTCAAAAGAAGGAGAGAATAGATGCGTTATATCAACAGCGTTCAAAGAATGTATATGGAAAAGTTCAGAGCCGAAGGAATGGAGCAAGGAATGGAGATAGGTCTTGTAAAAGGGGTAGTAACAGGTGAAGTCAAACCCTTAAAAAAAACTGCTTAAAAAATGTTTCGGCAGTTTATCAACTTGGGTAATCGATAAATTAGAGAATGCAGCAGAACAAGAATTAGATACTTGGAGTGAATCTATTTTAACTGCCGAGACATTGATCGCTGTATTTGATAATACGGCCACTCATTAAAGTATCAAAGTATCTCGCAAAAAATTCATTACCCAATAAAATATGATCGACAAAAAACAAGAACCTTAAACTCAAGAGATAATCATGTTAAAAAAATCAGCAGTTACCAGTGTAAAGATTCATGAGATTATACAAAACCGTTGGAGTCCTAGAGCCTTCAATGCCGATAAAGCCATCAAGCATGAGGACTTACTGGCATTATTAGAAGCCGCGCGTTGGGCGCCTTCCTGCTTTAATGATCAACCTTGGCGTTTTGTGGTGAGTAATAAAGCAGATGATGTAGCGGCTTGGGATAATGCCTTAACCACGATTGTAGAGAAAAACAGATTGTGGGCCACGAATGCACCGGTATTGATTTTGGTTGGCGCTTTGGAAAACTTTCGGCACAATGAGCAACCTAATCGTTGGGCTGGTTATGATGCGGGAGCCGCAGCTGTCAGTTTGTGCTTACAAGCAACGGCCTTAGGTTTAATTGCGCATCAGATGGGTGGTTTTAGTGCTGAAAAAGCCCGTGAGGTTTTTAATCTTCCCGCTGATTTTAATCCTATAGCGATGATAGCAGTCGGGTATCAGGCAGAGGTTGATTTACTGGATGAAAGTTTTAAAGAGGCAGAAGCGTCTGCACGATCAAGGCTGCCATTGAATGAAGTATTTTATGCAGGTCAATGGGGCAAGGGCATTGAATAATTTTTAATGGGTCATCGCAGGGCCATAATTGAAGTATTGGCCCTGCCTTTAAAATAAGTCTGTAGTGCTTAAGTCTTACCTTGATAATGCCTGCTTTTTTTCTGAGTAGTTAAGACAGCTATAAAGAAAGAACTGGGCTCCAAAAATAAGATTCGCCATTAATAAATGCACAGGTTGTGCAATGGCAGGTACACCCAGTCTGTCAAGACTGACGCCCGCGAGAATAGCGGTGATGACTAAGGAGATTAGTGTTATTCCTGTCCGAAATAATAAGTTGCCTTTATTAAACGCTTGATAGATTTTCCAGATTAACCAGGCATTGGTGAAAAGAATAATGGATGAAAATGAGCGGTGTATATAAAAGATAATCGGGAAGTCATCACGCCAATATTGACGGTCGATGTGTGATTGAGAAATAAAGTCCACGGCTTCTCTCACTTGAGTACCCATTGCTATTTGCAATAAGGTCATTATCATTGCCGCAATGAGTACCTTTTTAAATGTGTCAGGTAATAGCTGGATTTTAATCTCACTCAGATAATCGCGTTGTGATCTCGCGATGGTATAGATCAATAAGGCAACAATTACCAATGCCAACAGCATGTGCAAGGTAATCATGATGGGTTTAAGGTTACTGGCCACCACACTGGAGCCTAGCCAGCCTTGAAAACCAACCAGAAAAAAGCTGGTTAATGATAAGTAGAAAATGGTTTTATCCGTTTTAATATAAATGCGTGATGACCAGGCAGTCAGCAGAATCAAGAAACCAATCGTGACGCCAACCAAACGATTAGTATATTCAGTCCAGGTTTTGACCGGGTTAAACTGCGTGTTCTCATAACCGCGTTCGGCATAAATTTCGTGATAATTAGCCGGTAATTGGGCTTCTTCTGTAGGCGGTATCCATTGTCCAAAGCAGGTTGGCCAGTCAGGGCATCCCATGCCTGCGCCCGAGGCTCTAACAATGCCGCCCATAAGAATAACCAGGTAAACTGCGGCGATGGTTAAGATACCGATACGGCGAAATTTTAAAACGGCTTGTGAGTCTATCATAATGGCTGTGTTAATAAGGTAACGTGGGATTGGTTGTCATCAGCTAGTACCAGATTATAGGTATTGTTCTCAGCCAGTTGCAAAACTATTAACATTTTAACGCTTGCCTTTTCGGTTTCTGATGAAATGGGGGAGCGTATCGCAAAGAGCACCTTGGTACTGGTTTGTTCTGTGTTACTTCCGGCAATATTGAGTATCGCTGAATTAGGTGGCGGAATTAAAGGCGTGTCGCATTCAGCAAGGCACAGCGCTCTTTTTGCTTTTCCAAGGTAATGTGTTCTTGCCACAATTTCTTGACCTGTATAACAGCCTTTATTATAGCTGATGCCTCCTAGTTGATCCAGATTGAGCATTTGGGGAATAAATTCTTCACTCGTTTCCGTCGTTAACCAGGGTAAGCCAGTCAGAACATCCAGATATCGCCATTGTTCAGAGGATGTGGGTAGAAAACCTTGGTGAGTGACTAAATCGGACCAAAGTGTGATGGCTTCATCGACTTCGGCGATCAGCAATTGACGATTGGGAATAGTAGAGACGGTAATGCTAAGGCTGTTTTGTTGGGATGTGCTAAAGAGTTTATTGTCTGTGTGTCTAGCTTGCAATAGTCCTAATAAACAAAATTGTTCGGAATAATCAGTTAAACTGACGGCAGACCTTAAAACATACATCTGTAATCTTTTTTTGACTGTTTCCAGTAGTTCTCTGGGAAGAATCATTAAGAAAGCATCGGTTGTCTTTGCGAGCAAAAAGGTTGTTATTGCTCGACCTTTAGGAGTACATAGGGCACCAAGGCTGCTTTGTGTTTCGGTAATATCGTTAATATTACAAGTAATTTGTCCTTGCAATAGTTTAGCTGCGTCGACGCCACCTATCTTGAGAATTGCCAAATGTGCAATAGGGTAAAGGGCGTTATCTCTACAGGAGTCTGATGCGGCTGGGAAAGTAATTTGAGTATCGCTTTCAAAATGAGCCGCTTGATTAATAAGAAAGTTTTTCCAGTGTTGATTCATAGGATAAAAGGGATGGGTGTTTATTTGCAGAGGATTATATCGCAACTGTCTTTAAGTGCTGCAAGCATTAAAAGGGCTTACTGCAGCGAGTGTTAATGAAATTAATCGATGTTGATTAACTTTGAATATGATTAAAGAAAATAATTCACCGTTATTGTTAACCTGTCACCCCTCTAAGTGGTTGAGACGAATAGTTTTTATTATGTATCTGCTGGCACTGGTCGCCTCAGTAGCTAATGGATTGAACCTTTTTATAAAAATCTGTCTGTTGATTTTTATTGCTGGGTATTATCGATTGAGTGTCTATGGTTTAACTGATATAAATTATAAGATTAGATATTCTGATGCATCAGGGTGGGAGTTGGCAAATGGGAGAGAGTTTACTGCTATAAATATATTGCAATCAACAGTAATGACCACTCAAATGTTATTTTTGCATTTTAATTATGCGTCTAGTCTCTCTAACAGGTTGTTAAATAAGCAAACACTTCTTATTTTAAATGATCAGTTAACAATAGAAGAATTTCGTAGTTTAATTGTTAAAATAAAGATCACAGTAATAAAATAGGCTAAAATCAAGTTGTCTCTGATAAAATGAAAATAAGCAACTGCGTTTTGTATAATATAGATTTGTATTGACTTGTATTTACAGTTATCTTAAGCCCCAATTTATTAAAATAATAAGGAGAAATCGGATGTCGAAAGGTCAAAACTTACAGGATAATTTTCTAAACTCTTTGAGAAAAGAACATACTCCCGTATCAATTTTTCTAGTTAACGGTATTAAGCTGCAAGGAAAAGTAGATTCATTTGATCAGTATGTGATCATGTTAAAAAATACGATTAGCCAAATGGTATACAAGCATGCCATTTCAACCATAGTGCCTAGTAAAGTGGTAAAAATGCAACGTGATGACGAGATCGTCGATGAGTGATTTGTTGCTACATAATGTTTTTATAGAGCTATGCATGGAGTATTTTATTGTTTGATCGTCCTGATTCTGGTGAACGAGCGATCCTTGTTCATTTAACCTTTCGTTCCGGTCAAGAAGATCTTTTAGAATTAAAAGAACTGGCTAAGTCGGCCGGAACAGATCCCGTGCATGTTGTTACTGGGGCTCGTAAACGCCCAGACCCAAAATATTTTGTTGGTAAAGGCAAGCTAGATGAGCTTAAAGCCGCTGTGGAGGAATTTGGCGCTGATGTGGTCTTATTTAATCATCCCTTGGCACCCAGTCAGGAAAGAAATCTGGAAGGCGCTTTAGGTGTTCGGGTTGTTGATAGAAACGGCCTGATATTGGATATATTCGCTCAGCGTGCTCAGTCTTTCGAAGGCAAATTACAAGTTGAGCTTGCGCAATTAAAACATCTATCAACCCGTTTAGTCCGAGGCTGGACCCATTTGGAGCGTCAAAAGGGCGGTATTGGCTTAAGGGGCCCCGGTGAAACGCAATTGGAAACCGATAGACGGCTTTTAGGATTGCGAATTAAGCAGATCCAGCAGCGTTTAGATAAGGTTGACAAGCAAAGGCATCAAGGTAGAAGCAAGCGAAAAAAAGCCGAGATTCCCTCCGTATCATTAGTGGGTTATACCAATGCAGGTAAATCAACCTTATTTAATACCTTAACCGGGGCAGAGATATATACTGCAGATCAACTTTTTGCAACCTTAGACCCTACTTTACGCAGTTGTCAGTTACCTAATAGCAGTGAAATAGTTATTGCAGATACGGTTGGTTTTATTCGGCATTTACCCCATGAATTAGTCGCAGCATTTAAATCAACGTTACAGGAAGCCAGTGAAGCAGATTTACTGCTGCATGTTATTGATGCTTATAGCGAAGATCGAGACGAGATAATTGTCCAGGTTAATCAGGTGCTAGAGGATATAGAAGCTGATAAAGTCAGGCAGTTAGAAGTTTTTAATAAAATTGATTTGTTAGAAAATATTCAACCTCATATTGATCGGGATGATTCGGGTAATCCGGTTAGAGTTTGGTTATCTGCTGAAACTGGTGCCGGTATTGAGTTGCTTTATCAGGTTCTGGCAGAGTTGTTTTCAAATACTAAAGTGAAAAGGCGCTGTTTTATTCAGGCTGATCAAGGGAATATCAGAGCAAAACTATTTACTTGCGCAAAAATAATTGACGAGCATATTGATGACTTCGGTGTTACTGAGGTACTCATCGAAATTGATGTACGGTATTTAGGGTTGTTAAAAGATGTAAAATGTGAAGCCATAACACAGTAAATAAGCTTGGTTTAAAGCTAGTACTGTTATAAGCCTTGAGGCGGGTGTTTTCACTTTTTTAGATATTTACGATAGAATAGAACTAGAACATCCTGCGGGATAAATTAATTAAGTAATCCAATATGGAGCATAAGTATGTCGTGGAATGAGCCTGGTGGTGATAAGAAAGACCCCTGGAGTGGTCGAGGTGACCAAAAAGGACCTCCTGATTTAGATGAAGCAATACGTTCATTACAAGAAAAATTGGGGAAGTTTTTCGGTGGAGGGAATGGGGATAACGAAGGTTCATCTAGAAACTTTTCCTCTGGCAACTCAAAGAAGAATGCGGGTTTTATTGTTGGAGGTGCGCTTGTGATATGGGGGCTAAGTGGCTTCTATATCGTTGATGAAGGGAATCATGGCGTTGAAACCCGTTTTGGTAAGTATGTTGGAACGACGCAGTCCGGTTTGAACTGGCATTTACCAACGCCTATTGAGCGCGTTGATATTGTTAATGTAAAGCAACAACGTTTTATTGAGGTAGGCTATCGCAGTAGTGGTGGCGAAAAAGTATCAGGGTCAGTACCTAAAGAGGCTTTAATGCTGACGAAAGATGAAAATTATGTAGACGTTCGATTAGCGATTCAATATCAGGTTAAGGATGCTAAACAGTTTATATTTAATGTCGTGAATCCGGCTTTAACTTTAAAGCAGGTGACTGAAAGTGCGTTACGCGGTGTGGTGGGTAGTAGTACCATGGATTTTGTGTTGACTCAAGGCCGTAGCGAAATTGTGACCTTGATTAAAAAGGAAATTCAGGACGTTATGGATAGCTATAATTCGGGTGTGCAGGTTACGAGTGTTAATTTGCAGGATGCTCAGCCGCCGGAACAGGTTCAAAGCTCCTTTGAAGATGCCATTAAAGCACGTGAAGATCAGCAACGCTTAATCAATGAAGCGGAAGCTTATTCAAACGACGTGGTGCCAAAGGCTAGAGGTGCAGCGGCGAGAAAGATTCAGGAAGCAGAAGGTTATAAAGAACAGGTGATAGCTCAGGCACAAGGTGAGACCAGCCGGTTTTCCCAGTTGTTGACTCAGTATGCAAAGGCACCGGATGTCACCCGTAAGCGCTTGTATATCGAATCAATGGAATCAGTGATGACTGAAACAAATAAAGTTTTAGTAGACACTAAATCGGGCAATAACTTACTTTATTTGCCCCTTGATAAAATTGTACAGCATCAAACCATATCTCAATCAAGTGGATCAAGCTTGCAATCTGGAACCAGTGATCAGCCTCAACCGCAATCTCAGCCTCAAGTACAACAGACAGTCGTTCAAGAGCCCGTTGTTGAGCGTCCAATTACTACTCGTAGCCGTGATGCAAGGGGAAGACAATGACACAGAATAAGATTTTAGTCGGTATAGCCGGGTTGTTATTACTTGGTGTGATGAGCGTCTTTTCGGTGAGTCAAACTGAAAAAGCGATTAAATTTCGTCTGGGTGAAATTGTTAAAAACGATTATGAACCTGGCTTGCATTTTAAGATACCTTTCATTAACAATATTAAAAAGTTTGATGCGCGTATTCAAACAATGGATGCGCCACCTGAACGATTTTTAACTGCCGAGAAAAAGAATGTAATTGTTGATTCTTTTGTTAAATGGCGTATTGGCAATGTGAGTACATTCTATACAACGGTTGCAGGTGATATTGATCAGGCGAATACACGTCTGGATCAAATTATTAAGGATGCATTCAGGAGTGAATTTAGTAAGCGAAATATCAAACAACTTATTTCTACGGATCGTAGTGCTATCAGAGAAATTTTAACTAATAATTCTAAGGCGGTTGCAGCTGAATTAGGAATGGAAATTGTTGACGTGCAGGTTATGCGTATTGATTTACCACCTGAAGTCAGTAGTTCTGTATTTCGTAGAATGGAAGCCGAACGGGAAAGAGTTGCACGTGAATTTAGATCTCAAGGTGCAGAGGCGGCTGAAAGAATTCGGGCCGATGCGGATAGGCAAAGGGTGGTTACTTTAGCGAATGCTTTCCGTGATGCTGAGAAGTTACGCGGTGAAGGTGATGCGGCGTCTGCAGAAATTTATTCGACTGCTTATGGTGCGGATGCAGAGTTCTTCACGTTTTACCGTAGCCTTAATGCTTACAAGAAGGCCTTCAATAACACAAGTTTAATGGTTTTGGATCCTGATTCTGATTTTTTTCGGTATTTTAATAAGCAAAAATAGCTTAGGATAAGGATTAACTGATATATATTCTAATCTGAAACTATCGGTTTGACTGAATTCGACTTTTAATAAAACAACAAAACGCTCCGCCTTGGTGGGGCGTTTTGTTTGAGTGGACATACAAAAATGCAACAAAAAGACTCTTGGCTTTTGCCTGAAGGGATTGATGAAATTTTGCCTGAAGAGGCTAGATATCTGGAAAGCTTGCGCAGTAAGTTACTGGATTTGTTTGCTTGTTGGGGGTACGATTTAGTTATCCCTCCATTTATTGATTTTTTAGATTCTTTATTAACAGGCTCAGGCCATGATTTGGATTTGCAAACGTTTAAGTTAACCGATCAGATTAGCGGTGAAATGCTGGGCGTAAGAGCTGATATGACGCCGCAAGTTGCAAGAATAGACGCGCATAATTTAAAACACGAATGGCCAACACGGTTATGTTATGTTGGAACCATTCTTCATACTCGAGGTGATCCGCTTCAAAAAACTCGCAGTCCTATGCAAATTGGTGCAGAGTTGTATGGGCATGCCGGTAAAGAAAGTGATGTCGAAGTGATACGCCTCATGTTGGAATTGTTGGCTATCACTGGGCTCACTCATATTCATCTGGATTTGGGGCATGTGGGTATATATCGTGCCTTATCTCGGCAGGCTGAATTGACAGAGATTCAAGAGAGTGAGCTGTTTGATGTATTGCAGCGCAAAGCGAGGCCTGAGCTGCAAGTTTTATTAGAGACTTATGCCATTCATAATGATCTTAAGGCCATGCTGTTAAAGTTGCCTGAGTTAAATGGCGGTAAAGAAACCCTAAGTAAGGCCCGATCTGTTTTGGCAAAAGCCAATGATGAAGTTAAAAATGCACTGTTAGATTTAGAAGCCATTGCTGAAAAATTAACGAGCTATTTACCGCAGTTACCCATTAGTTTTGATCTTGCAGAATTGAGAGGTTATCACTACCATACCGGGATTGTGTTTGCAGCTTTTGTGCCCTCAATCGGCAGAGAAATTGCCAGGGGTGGGCGTTATGACAATATTGGTGGAGTGTTTGGAAGGGCTCGTCCAGCAACAGGGTTTAGCTCAGATTTAAAGCTACTTTCTTCATTAAGTAAGCAAGTCAGTCAGGCGCAGCAAAGAGAACTTATTTTTGCGCCGTTTGGTAATGATAGTGCTTTAAATGAGAAAGTCAGGGATTTGCGAGCTCAAAAACAAGCGGTTGTGCAACAATTACCAGGACAAACCGGAGGTGCAAAAGAGTTAGGCTGCACTTCTATTTTAGTACAAGATAATCAGAATTGGGTCGTCAGACCTTTAGCTTAAGCCGGGATAATTATGGGAAAAAATGTCGTTATTATCGGCACTCAATGGGGTGACGAAGGAAAAGGTAAGTTGGTTGATCTTTTGACCGAAGAAGTGAGCGCAGTCGTGCGTTTTCAGGGAGGTCATAATGCTGGACATACCCTGGTCATACAGGGAGAGAAAACAGTATTACATCTTATTCCTTCGGGCATACTCAGAGAAAATGTCTTGTGCATGATAGGTAATGGCGTGGTTTTATCGCCGAATGCGCTCATGGAAGAAATTGAGTTCCTGGAAAAAGCCGGTATTTCTGTTAGAAATCGTTTATTAATTAGTGAGGCCTGTGCACTTATTTTGCCAGTTCATGTGGCTATAGACCAGGCACGAGAAAAGGCCCGTGGTGGAAAAGCGATTGGTACTACAGGGCGAGGTATCGGGCCAGCTTATGAAGATAAAGTGGGTCGTAGAGGTTTACGTGCGGGTGATTTGCTGGATGCAGAGAGTTTTGCTGAAAAACTTAAAGAGCTAGTTGATTATCATAATTTTATGCTCACAAACTATTATCATACTGATGCTGTTGATTATCAGGAGACTTTAGATGAAGCCCTTCGTTTAGGCGAATTAATTAAGCCTATGCTGACGGATGTCAGTGAAGCTCTTTATAAATTCCAGGCAGAAGGGCAAAACCTGTTGTTCGAAGGTGCTCAAGGTGCATTGCTTGATATTGATCATGGTACTTTTCCGTATGTGACCTCGTCCAGCACAACCGCTGGCGGCGCTGCAACCGGTAGTGGTATTGGGCCATTGGATCTTGATTATGTGCTGGGTATTACCAAGGCTTACTCTACAAGGGTAGGTAATGGCCCTTTCCCGTCAGAGTTGCATGATGCTAACGGTGAACATTTAGGAACTAAAGGTCATGAGTTCGGTGCAACAACGGGGCGTAAGCGTCGTACTGGCTGGTTTGATGCTGTATCAATGCGTAAGTCAGCAAAGCTAAATAGCCTCAGTGGTATCTGTTTAACCAAGCTGGATGTGTTGGATGGCCTTGATAAAATTGGAATTTGTACAGCTTACCGGATTAAGGGTGATTTAACTGAAACCGCGCCTTTGGGTGCTGATCGTTATGAGCAATGCGAAGCTATTATTGAAGAAATGCCTGGCTGGACTCAAAACACCGTAGGCATCACAAGTTATGATGATTTACCCGATAATGCGAAAGCTTATATCAAGCGGCTTGAAGAATTGGTTGGTGTTAAAGTGACAATTATTTCTACGGGCCCGGATAGGGATGAAACTATTATCCTGGAAAATCCATTTGCTTAAACAAGCTGAAACAAAGTCGTTTTTGAAGCGAGTTCTGTGATGGAAAAAATAAAAGTCTTGTTTGTGTGCATGGGTAATATTTGCCGGTCACCGACTGCGGAAGGTGTTTTTGTAAAGTTACTTAAAGAACATGCGTTGGAGGATCTTTTTGTAATCGATTCAGCTGGCACTCATGCTTATCATGTAGGCGAACCCCCTGATCCAAGATCACAGCAGGCGGCTTTAGAGCGGGATGTTCAATTAGCTCATTTAAGAGCGAGGAAAGTGATCATGGGTGATTTTGATGACTTTGATTACTTGCTGGCAATGGATGATGATAACTATGTTACGTTGATTAATGCTTGTCCTGAAGCGCATAAACACAAGATTCGTTACTTTCTTGATTACGCCCCCCAATTGAAAGTGAGAGAAGTTCCAGATCCTTATTATGGCGGGCCATATGGTTTTGAGCGAGTGTTGGATATGATAGAGTTCGCTTCCCAGGGTTTTTTGGACATGCTCCAAAAAGCAGAGCGTATCAAGAATTAGAAAGTTAATCTTTAAGGTAATGTTATGGCGATAATTTCAAATACAGTGGGTTATTTGGATGGTGATGTGTTTTTGGAAGCCTTTTTTGCTTTTGATGACGCTATATCCGGACAAAGACCTGCGGTTTTAATCAATCACACCTGGGCCGGTCGAGATGAGTTTGTTGTAGAAAAAGCCAAAAAGCTAGCAGCTTTGGGTTATGTTGGTTTTGCAGTTGATATGTACGGTAAAGGGATTTTAGGTTCGGATGCCGAAGCATGTGCAGCTCTAATGCAGCCTTTTATGGCAGATAGACAATTACTCAAAAAACGCATGCAAGCGGCTTTATCCGCCGTTAAATTAATGCCTTGGGTGGATGATCGTCAGATTGCCGCAATTGGTTTTTGTTTTGGTGGTCTGTGCTCACTGGATTTGGCGAGAGCCGGAGCCGATCTAAAGGGTGTGGTTAGTTTTCATGGATTATTGGGTGCGCCTGATAATGTTGATACTTTGCCAATTAGTGCTAAGATTCTCGCATTACATGGTCACGATGATCCTATGGTTCCTGTTGAACAAGTGGTGGCTTTTGAACAGGAGATGACAAAAGCGGGTGCTGACTGGCAGTTACATACCTTCGGAAATACTCAGCATGCCTTTACCAATCCTCTCGCAAACAGTCCTGATTTTGGCACTGTTTATCAGCCTGATGCAGATAAACGGTCGTGGAAATTAATGGAAAATTTCTTGGCTGAAATTTTTAAGCCATCTTAAAGCATTAACACCTTCGACTCACTATCGACTATTTGCTATAATCAGCAGGTTATTTATAGTTATGTTGTAACGCTCAACAAAAGGAATTGGAAACGTTACGACTATATTTAGTCAAAAAACCATGCCAATGGCTTTGTTGTTGGTAAACAGTGTATATAGGGATCAATGTCAAACTTCGCTAAAGAAATCATTCCAGTTAATCTCGAAGATGAGATGAAGCAGTCTTACCTCGATTATGCTATGAGCGTGATCGTGGGTCGGGCCCTCCCAGATGTCAGAGATGGTCTAAAGCCGGTTCATCGTCGTGTGTTATACGCGATGAGTGAGTTGGGTAACGATTGGAACAAGCCGTATAAGAAATCAGCACGTATAGTCGGTGATGTAATCGGTAAATACCATCCACATGGTGACACAGCTGTTTATGACACAATGGTGCGTATGGCACAACCATTTTCCATGCGTTATATGTTGATTGATGGACAAGGCAACTTTGGTTCAGTGGATGGTGATCCACCAGCGGCTATGCGATATACCGAAGTACGTATGGCAAAGATATCACATGAGTTATTAGCAGATTTAGATAAAGAAACGGTTAACTTTATCCCTAACTACGATGAATCTGAAATTCAGCCAGAAGTTTTGCCAACCCGTGTTCCTAATTTATTAGTGAATGGTTCATCCGGTATTGCGGTTGGCATGGCGACCAATATTCCACCTCATAATATGGGGGAAGTTGTCAGTGCTTGTTTAGCGCTCATTGATAATCCAGATGCGACCATCCATGAGTTGATGGCCTATATTCCTGGTCCCGACTTTCCAACTGCTGCCTCTATTAATGGTGCGGCCGGCATTTATAATGCTTATACCACGGGACGCGGTAAGATTTATCTACGTGCTCGTTGTCATTTTGAGAACATTGGTGATAGTAGTCGCCAAGCCATTATCACGACCGAATTACCGTATCAAGTCAACAAAGCACGATTGCTAGAAAAAATTGCTGAATTAGTAAAAGACGGCAAGTTAGAAGGTATTTCAGGGCTACGGGATGAGTCTGATAAAGACGGTATGCGCATGGTGGTTGAATTGCGCCGTGGTGAAGTGCCTGAAGTTGTGCTTAATAATTTGTACAAGCAAACCCAATTCCAGACGGTATTTGGTATCAATATGGTGGCCTTATTGGATGGTCGTCCACATTGTATGAATCTTCGTGATATTTTACTGGCTTTTATTGATCATAGGCGTGAAATTGTTACCCGTAGAACCATTTATAATTTAAGACGTGCTCGGGAAAGAGCTCATATCTTAGAAGGTTTAGCGGTTGCTTTGGCGAATATTGATGTGATGATTGAGTTGATTAAAAACTCTCTGAATCGTGAAGAAGCCAAAGTGGGATTATTATCAAGAGACTGGAATGCCGGCTTAGTTTCAAGCTTGCTTGAAAGAGCGGATGCAACGCGTTCCAGGCCTGATGATCTTCCAGAAGAATTTGGTATTCATAGTGGACTTTATCGGCTCTCTGAAACTCAAGCGCAAGCCATTCTTGATTTAAGGTTGCATCGTTTAACAGGTTTAGAACAAGATAAGATTGTCAGTGAATATAAGCAATTATTAGAACAAATTGATGAGTATTTATATATTTTAGGTAGTGACGTACGGCTGATGGAAATTATCAGAGAAGAATTGGTCGCCATTAAAGAAGAATATGCCGATCCACGTCGTACGGAGATTGTTCAAAACCAGCTTGATTTATCCGAACAGGATTTAATTACCGAAGAAGATATGGTGGTCACCATGTCTCATGAAGGCTATGTTAAATCACAACCGTTAAGTGATTATAAAGCTCAGCGTAGAGGCGGGCGCGGTAAGTCAGCAACTGCGACCAAAGAACTTGATTATGTTGATAAGCTGATTGTTGCTAATACGCATGACACTATTTTATGCTTCTCTTCTTCAGGTAAAGTGTATTGGTTAAAAGTTTATCAGTTGCCAGTCGCAAGTCGTGCCGCAAGGGGTAAGCCGTTTGTTAATTTATTACCATTGGAAGAGGGTGAGAAGATTAATGCCTTATTACCGATTCGTGAATTTACTGAAAATAAATTTATTTTCATGGCAACTTCGGCGGGTACTGTTAAAAAGACTCCACTGAATGAGTTTGAGCGTCAACGTGCGAGCGGAAAAATTGCCATTGATTTAAAAGAAGGCGATACCCTGGTGGGTGTTGCGGTAACGGATGGTAAACAGAACGTATTGTTATTTGGTAGCACTGGAAAAGCGGTCTGCTTTAATGAAGAAGATGTGCGGTCAATGGGAAGAACTGCCTCTGGGGTTCGAGGCATGCGCTTACAAGTAGGCCAAAAAATCATTTCATTGATTATCGCAACAGAAGGAACGGTACTTAATATTACTGAAAATGGTTATGGTAAGCGGACGAAGCTGGAAGAGTTTACTTGTCATAAACGCGGCGGCCAAGGCTTAATCGCCATACAAACCTCTGAGCGTAATGGCTCCGTGGTCGGCGCTGTTTTGGTCAATGATAATGATGAAATCATGTTGATTACTGATGGTGGTACATTGGTTCGCACGCGCGTGGATGGTATCTCAGTTGTGGGTAGAAATACTCAAGGCGTCACTATTATCCGTTTGGATAAAAAAGAAAAAGTGATTGGCGTTGATCGCATTGAGGGCTTAGCCGGTGTAGATGACGAAAATGACGATGATATTGATGCTGCTGTCGAAGCAAATGAGGACGTTGATTTAGGGTCTAGTGAAGATGAAGATAATGAGGCGTAAGCTGGAGATTTTAAGATATATAATTTCGACATAAACCGATAGCATTCTTTGAGATGATTGATATCGGGCAGATTTATTAATAATTACTGTTTAACGTTACTTTAATCCTGGTCAAGAGAACCTAATGTCCAAAGTTTATAATTTTAGTGCGGGGCCATCGGTGTTCCCTAAGTCAGTATTAGAGCAGGCAAAGGAAGAGTTGTTAGATTGGCAGGGCAGTGGCATGTCTGTTATGGAGATGAGTCATCGTGGCAAGCATTTCTCAATCATTGCAGAGGAACTGGAAAGTGATCTAAGAAGTTTAATGGCTGTGCCTGACAACTATAAGGTTTTATTTTTGCAAGGTGGGGCTTCTGCGCAATTTTCATTAGTACCGCAAAATATCTTAAATGGTAAAACAAAGGCTTGCTATGTTCAGACGGGCGCTTGGTCTGAAAAAGCGGTCAGTGATGCAAAGAACTACTGTGATGTCTTGGTGAGTGCAAGTTCAGAAGATAGTCATTACACGACTATTCCTGATGAATCTGATTGGGTTATAGATCCTCACGCGGCTTATTTGCACTATACTTCAAATGAAACGATACATGGTGTGGAGTTTCAGAAAGCACCCGACGCTAATGGCTTAACATTAATCTCTGATATGTCATCTAATATCTTATCGAGAAAGATTGATGTGGGCCAGCATGGTTTGATTTATGCGGGGACTCAAAAGAATATGGGGCCAGCAGGCGTTACAGTTGTTATCGTTAGAGATGATTTAATCGGAAATGCAAGTAAAACAACTCCAGCAGTCTTTGATTATGCAGAGCAAGCTAAAAGTCAATCCATGTTAAATACCCCCGCTACTTACAATTGGTATTTAGTGGGTTTAGTCTTAAAATGGTTAAAAGCACAGGGTGGTGTTGAAGCAATGGAGCAACTTAATATTGCAAAAGCCGCCAAGCTATATCAAGCCATTGATCAGTCTTCTTTGTATTCTAATCCTGTTGCAGCCCCTTATCGATCACGTATGAATGTGCCCTTTAATTTACAGGATACAAGCTTAGATCAGCAATTTCTTATTGCTGCAGAAGCGAATGGCTTGTTTGAACTAAGAGGTCATCGATTGGTTGGCGGTATGAGAGCAAGTATCTATAATGCCATGCCAGAAGCCGGTGTGTTGACATTAATAGATTTTATGGCTGAATTTGAACGTACCCATTAAACGAAGCAACCTTTTACAGAGCTGTAATCATGTTATCAGTCACGCCACTTTCTGAACTCAGAGATAAAATTGATGCAATCGATGAGCAAATTTTGCAATTGATTAATCAACGCGCTACCTATGCAATTGACGTTGCTAAAACCAAAATTGCTCAAGGAGAACAAGGTACTTTTTATCGCCCAGACAGAGAGTCACTGGTATTAAGACGAATCATGGAATTAAATCAAGGGCCATTGCCTGATTTAACGGCAGTGCGTTTTTTTAGAGAGTTGATGTCTGCTTGTTTAGCCCTAGAAAAGCCAATGGATATTGCTTTTTTAGGGCCTGAAGGTACGTTCACTCAACAAGCGGTATTTAAGCATTTTGGGCACGCGGTTAAGACCATCCCGGTCACAACCATTAATGAGATATTTAGTGCAGTAGAATCAGATAACTGCCAGTTTGGTGTGGTTCCTGTTGAAAATTCGACAGAAGGTGTGATTAGTCATACGCTGGATCGTTTCTCTACGTCGCTCTTGCAAATTTGCGGGGAAGTTGAAATTAGAGTTCATCAAAATTTGATGGGTAATATAACCAGCTTAGCTGAAATTACAGAGGTATATTCTCACCAGCAATCATTAGCTCAGTGCCGTCAGTGGTTAGATAATCATTTGCCTGGCGTCAAGCTGACAGCAGTAAGTAGTAATGCTGAAGCAGCTCGATTGGCGTCAGTCAATAAGCAAACAGCTGCCATTGCAGGAATTGTTGCTGCTGAAGTCTATCACTTAGAAATTCTTGAAAAAAGCATTGAGGATGAGCCAAATAATACCACCCGATTTATTATTATTGGGCAACAATCTCCAACGCCAACGGGTAATGATAAAACCTCGTTGCTTGTTTCAACAGGCAATCAACCTGGGGCGCTTCATAAAATACTTGAACCGTTTGCCAAGTTAGGTATTGGTATGGTTAATATTGAATCCAGACCTTCACGCCAAGGCTTATGGGATTATCTCTTCTTTATCGATATAGAGGGTCATAGTGATGATGTGGTGGTATCTCAAGCATTAGATATAGTCAAAGACAGTGTCAAAATGTTTAGATTGTTAGGGTCTTATCCTAAAGCAGTACTTTAACTTCTATTTGCTGCAGTAATAATCAAATCTTAATTTAAAACGTATGAATAGCAATAATAACATTTACAATCTTGCTGCAGTGGGTGTCCAACAGTTAATCCCTTATAAAGCGGGTAAGCCAATTGAAGAGCTTGAGCGAGAGTTAGGGCTTACAGAAATCATTAAACTGGCATCTAATGAAAATCCTTTGGGGCCTGGTAAAAAAGCATTGGCCGCAATTCAGGAAACACTATCGACTCTAGCTTTGTATCCAGACGGTAGTGGGTTTTCTTTAAAAAAAGCATTAGCTAACAAATATGGGGTTGTCGAAAGTCAGATTACCTTGGGTAATGGCTCCAATGAGCTACTTGAGCTGCTGGCAAGAGCTTTCTTAACGCCTGAGTTTGAGGCTGTTTTTTCTCAGCACGCTTTTGCTGTTTATCCTATTGTTACTCAAGCGGTAGGTGCAAAGTCTGTAGTAGTGCCAGCGCTTAATTATGGGCATGATTTGGATGCGATGTTAAAAGCCGTCACCGAAAAAACACGTCTGGTTTTTATAGCAAATCCTAATAATCCAACTGGAACCCTACTCAGTCAGTCGAGCCTGGAGTCATTTATTGGTGCATTGCCTGATACCTGTGTCTGCGTGCTTGATGAAGCTTATTTTGAATTTGTTAATCGTGTAGAGAATGTTAACTCCATTGATTGGCTAAAAAAGTTTCCAAACTTATTAATTACTCGTACGTTCTCGAAGGCTTATGGTTTGGCAGGGTTACGTATTGGTTATGGCTTATCAAGTTCAGAGATGGCCGATATTCTTAATCGGGTTCGTCAGCCATTTAATAACAATATCTTGGCACTTGTCGCTGCCGAAGCGGCTTTGGGTGATGATGAGCATCTACAACAAACCATTGCAGTCAATGAACAAGGTATGCAGCAATTGACAGAAGGATTTAAACAATTGGGACTTGAATGGATTCCTTCAGCAGGAAACTTTGTTTTGGTTGATTTAAAGCAGGCGGGTCAACCTGTCTATGATGCCTTATTGCGCAGGGGTGTTATTGTTAGGCCGGTAGGTAATTATGAATTGCCAAATCATTTGCGTATCAGTATAGGGACTGCGGCGGAAAATCAACAGTTTCTTGAAGCGTTAACCAATACGTTGGCTAATGTTTGATCGGCTTTGTATTATCGGTGTTGGCTTAATTGGTGGTTCTGTTGCACGAGCTGCAAGGCATTATGGGTTATGCAAGCAGATAGTCGGATATGGTCGTCCGGAAGATAAGCACAATTTGGAAACAGCAAAAAAGTTAGGCGTTATTGATGACTACTATTTGCAGATAGAGCCCGCAGTATCAAGCGCTGATTGCGTTGTTATTGCAACGCCAGTGGCATCCTTAGAAAGTATTTTTGCAGCGCTTAAACCTTATTGGTCTGAGACTACTATTTATACGGATGTAGGCAGCACTAAAGTCAGTGTTGTAAAGGCTGCTCAACAAGTATTTGGCGAGGTGCCGGATAATTTTGTGCCAGCTCATCCCATTGCCGGTGCAGAACAAAGTGGTGTGGAGGCGTCTTTTTATGACTTATTCCTAAATAGACGGTTGATAATTACACCCCTCGAAAATACATCCAAAGAGGCCTTAAATAAAGTGCAATCTTTTTGGGAGCGGTGTGGTTCGGTGGTGTCGGTCATGGATGTGAAGCACCATGATTCAATATTAGCTGCTACGAGTCATTTACCGCATATTTTAGCGTTTGCGCTAGTAAATATGTTGGGGCATAAAGACGAACAAAGTGAAATTTTTAAATATGCGGCGGGTGGCTTCAGAGATTTCACGCGGATTGCATCCAGCGATCCAGCTATGTGGCGGGACATCTGTTCAGCCAATAAAAGCGAAATAATCCCCTTGTTACAACAGACAAGGGAACAACTGGATACACTACAGCATTTGCTGGAAAATGATGAGAGCCAGCAACTTTTAACCATCTTTGCGTATGCCAACACAGCGAGGCAGCGCTTTCTTACTCAGTTTGAAGGAAATATGTCAAAATCAATCACATTTCAAGTTCAGCCAGGCGGCCTATTACAGGGTGAAGCACGTGTTCCTGGTGATAAATCCATGTCGCATCGTTCTATTATGCTGGGCTCATTAGCGAATGGCGTTACTCATGTTAAAGGTTTTCTTGAAGCAGAAGATGCCTTGGCAACATTACAGGCATTTCGGGATATGGGGGTTGAGATTGAAGGGCCTGTCAATGGTAGCTTAACGATAAAGGGTGTTGGCAAACATGGCTTAAAGACGCCTAAAAATGAGTTGTATTTAGGAAACTCAGGCACGTCTATGCGTTTGCTGAGTGGTTTGTTAGCGGGTCAGCCTTTTGATTCCGTGCTAACCGGTGATAAATCTTTATCTGGTCGACCTATGAAGCGTGTTACAGGGCCTTTGGCTGCCATGGGTGCAGATATTAAAACCACAGAACAAGGCACTGCTCCGCTTTATATTACAGGTAAATCAGGCCAGTTAAAAGGGATCGATTATGTGATGCCAATGGCGAGCGCGCAAGTTAAATCCTGCTTATTGCTTGCTGGAATGTACGCAGATGGAGAAACTAGTGTTACCGAGCCTGCACCAACTCGTGATCATACCGAACGGATGTTATCCGGGTTTTCTTATCCAGTGACCAAAGAAGGTAGTAAGGTTACCATCAATGCAAATGGAGACTTAACCGCGTCTGATATTGATGTGCCTAGTGATATTTCATCGGCCGCATTTTTCCTTGTAGGCGCTTCAATTGCTCCGGGTTCTGATCTTACATTGAGACATGTGGGGATTAATCCTACGCGCACCGGTGTTATCGATATTTTAAGATTGATGGGTGCAAAGATTGAAGTGCTTAACGAGCGTGAGGTGGGCGGTGAGCCGGTTGCCGATCTACATGTAGTCTATAGTCCACTTAAAGGCATAGATATTCCTGAACACTTAGTTCCGCTAGCGATTGATGAGTTTCCTGTGTTGTTTGTGGCTGCAGCTTGCGCAGATGGACAAACCCGTTTAAGTGGTGCAGAAGAATTACGGGTTAAAGAGTCTGACCGTATACAGGTCATGGCGGATGGATTGCAAATATTAGGTGTCGATGCTCAGCCAACTGCTGACGGAATGGTTATTCAAGGTGGTCCTATAGGTGGCGGGGTTGTAACATCACACGGTGATCATCGTATTGCTATGTCATTTTCAATTGCTGGCTTACGTGCTAATGCGCCTATTACGGTACTGGATTGCGCTAACGTAAATACCTCATTTCCAGAGTTTAAAGATTTGGTTAAGCGTCTGGGCTTGGATTTAGTTTGCGAGGAAGCATAATGCTAATTCCTGTTTTGACGATTGATGGCCCTAGTGGTGCCGGTAAAGGTACTGTTAGTCGCTTGATAGCCAAAAAATTAGGCTGGCATTATCTTGATAGTGGCTCAATTTATCGTTCCTTAGCTATTGCCGTACAAAAGGCATCGGTTGGTTTAGAAGCAGTTGATGAGATTGTTAAAGTAGCTCAGGACTTGGTGTTAGAGTTTGAGTGTGGCGATGAGTTGGTCGTTAAGCTTGATGGTGAAGACATCACTAGTCAATTAGGTCTTGAACAGACCGGTGGAATTGCCTCTCAAATTGCGGCATTGCCTGCGGTAAGACAAGTATTATTAAAGAAACAACAAGACTTTAAACAGTTACCTGGGTTGGTCGCTGACGGCAGGGATATGGGTACAGTGGTTTTTCCAGACGCCGAAAATAAAGTGTTTCTGACGGCTAGTGCTGAAAAAAGAGCACAAAGACGGTATAAACAGTTGATAGAAAAAGAAATTGATGCTAATCTTGTACAGATAATTTACGAGATTGAGGCACGTGATCGCCGCGATATGGAACGGGCAACCGCTCCATTAGCTATGGCGAGTGATGCGCTTTACATTGACTCTTCTGATATGACTATCGATGCCGTGGTTGAAGAGGTATTAAATTTAATCCGTTAAGGGTTTTTGTCTGGCCACATTATTTGGATGTGGTTTTTTTTAACTTTGATAAAGAAAAGGTTTGTTCGAGTTTCGACAAACTTGGGAAATAATATAATGAGCGAAAGCTTTGCTGAGTTACTTGAAGAAAGTTTAACCAAGACCAAAATGAGTCCTGGTGCCATGTTGATTGGTACAGTTATCGATATCGAAAATGATATGGTTATCGTTAGTACACATTCTAAGTCAGAAGGCGTCATTCCAAAATGGCAGTTTTTAAACAACGATGGCGAATTAGAAGTATCAATTGGCGATGAAGTTGAAGTTGCCTTAGATTTATTTGAAGACGGCTTGGGCGCAACGCTTCTTTCAAGAGACAAAGCTAAGAAAAACAAAGCTTGGTTTGAGCTTGAAACAGCCTTTGAAAAAGAAGCAACTATTATCGGTCGCATCACTGGTAAAGTTCGTGGTGGTTTCACTGTTTCTGTTGGCGCATTACGTGCCTTCTTGCCGGGTTCATTGGTTGACGTTCGTCCAATCAGGGACACTACATTCCTTGAGAATCGTGATCTCGAATTCAAAGTTATCAAAATTGATCAAAAACGTAACAACGTGGTTCTTTCACGTCGTGCTGTTGTTGAAAAAGAATACAGTGCAGAAAGAGAAGAATTACTCAAAACACTGGAAGAAGGTGCAATCGTTACGGGTGTTGTTAAAAACTTAACCGATTACGGCGCATTTATTGATCTAGGTGGTATTGACGGTCTGTTACATATTACAGACATGGCATGGCGTCGCGTTCGTCATCCGTCTGAGTGTGTAGAAATAGGTCAAGAAATTAAAGTTAAAGTTTTGAAATACGACAAAGACAAAAACCGTGTTTCATTAGGCATGAAGCAAATGGGTGAAGATCCATGGCAAAACATTGCCCGTCGTTACCCAGCCGGTACACGTGTATTTGGTAAAGTTAACAACCTGACTGATTACGGTTGCTTCGTTGAAATTGAAGAAGGCGTTGAAGGTTTAGTTCACGTTTCTGAAATGGACTGGACTAACAAAAACGTTAACCCCTCTAAATTGGTTCAATTAGGTGATGAAGTTGAAGTAATGGTTCTTGAGATTGACGAAGAGCGTCGTCGTATCTCTTTAGGTATGAAACAATGCAAAACCAATCCATGGGATGAATTTGCAGCGACTCATAACAAAGGCGACAAGATCTCAGGTAAAATCAAATCTATCACTGATTTTGGTATCTTCATCGGTCTTGATGGTGGTATTGATGGTTTGGTTCACATGTCTGATATTTCTTGGGCAGACGAAGGTGAAGCATCAGTTCGTGAATTCAAAAAAGGTGACGAGTTAGAAACTGTTATCCTGGCTGTTGATTCTGAGCGTGAGCGTATTTCTTTAGGTATCAAGCAACTTGAACAGGATCCTTTCCAAAACTTCTTGGCAACCCATGAAAAAGGTAGCTTAGTAAAAGGAACTATCAAAGAAGTTGACGCTAAAGGCGCTATTGTTACTCTGGCTGATAATGTTGAAGGTTACTTGCGTGCTTCTGAAATTCAACGTGATCGCGTTGAAGATGCACGTACCTTATTAAAAGAAGGTGATCAACTAGAAGCTAAATTTATTGGTGTCGATAAGAAAAGTAAATCTATTTCGTTGTCAATAAAAGCCAAAGATCTAGACGAAGAAACACATTCAATTAAAGATCATTCGCAGCAATCAGTCGGTACACCTACAATGGCTGACTTATTTAAGCAATTAGAAAAATAAGGATTTTTCTTTTTCACAGGATAGAATGTGACAAAATCAGAATTAATTGAAGCGATTGCTAAAAGACAATCCCATCTGGCACTTAAAGATGTGGAGTTGGCAGTAAAATGCATTATTGAAAAAATGAATTATGCATTATCTACCGGCAAAAGAATTGAGATTAGGGGTTTTGGCAGTTTCTCGTTACATAAACGTCCTCAACGAATGGGGCGGAATCCAAAAACGGGTGAGTCTGTTGCATTAGCTGAAAAGCATGTGCCACACTTTAAGCCAGGCAAGGAGTTACGGGATAGGGTTGATTCTGCTAGTCAAGAGTATGAAATAACGGATTAATACATCACAGCGTAACAACAAGTTCATTGAAAGATTGCTTTTATGTTCTTGTTGTTACCTTACTTTATGTTCGGCAGGCCCTTAATACCCAGCCAAGCAGGAAATCAGTTTAATTAACTATCTTCCTCAACAACAATTATCATATCAGCTGAAATTCTTTCAGCACTTTCCAAGCACAAAACCTGCTATAAATTATCTAAGGCTTAATGAATCTTCGGTTTGCTTTATAGAGCCATTGTTACAGCCATATTCTCGTTAAATTGTTAGATTTTGAATTCAACTGGTTTGCATGATTTGAATTGTGTGATATAGTCAAATGATGAGAATGATTATTGATTCCTGGCTACTATTACGGTTTCACCACTAAACTATTCGGGTAAATTGATGGCTATTACTTTTAAAAATCTGGCGGTAGGTGATTTGGGAAAGATAGTGGGGTTTGAACAGACTGGCAAAGCGTATCGGAAGCGTTTACTGGCAATGGGTTTAACGCCAGGAACGGAATTTAGTGTGACTCGATTTGCACCCATGGGGGACCCCGTTGAAATTAAATTACGTGGCTTTTCTTTAACCTTGCGTAAAGACGAAGCTGATATATTACTCATTGAGAAGTTGTAATGAAAACAGACTTTACAGTTGGCGTTGTCGGTAACCCTAATTGTGGTAAAACTACGCTGTTCAATGTACTCACAGGGTCTAAGCAGCATGTCGGAAATTGGCCGGGTGTTACGGTTGAAAAAAAAACCGGCGAGTACTTTCATGCCAATAAATTAGTAGAGCTCGTTGATTTACCAGGAACCTATTCATTAGAAGCCGCAGATGATCAGGTCTCTCTTGATGAGAAAGTCGCCCGAGATTATGTTGCATCTAAAGAAGCTGATTTAATTATC
This sequence comes from uncultured Methylococcaceae bacterium, assembly GCA_903866825.1. GTDB lineage: Bacteria > Pseudomonadota > Gammaproteobacteria > Methylococcales > Methylomonadaceae > Methylobacter_C. The sequence goes on along the minus strand of CAIPPE010000168.1, from coordinate 5,380 downwards.
AATATCGTAGATGCTTCAAATATAGAACGTAATTTATATTTAACCTCTCAACTAATTGAAATGCGTGTGCCCATGATATTAGTGCTTAATATGATGGATGCGGTTCGGCAAAGAGGTATAAAAATTGATGTCGATTATTTAGCCGAACAGCTTGGCTGTCCTGTTATTCCTATCACTGCTTCGACAAAAGATGGCATAACAGCATTAAAGTCTATGATTAATCAGGCGGCGATTATCAAGCCAGTGCCCGAGGCTAACATCTCTTATATTTCCGCATTAGAAGCAGCCATTGATGATATTTCACCTTCGTTAATCAGTATAGCTAAAACACATAAATGTGATTTACGTTGGCTGGCGCTTAGATTATTAGAAGATGACACGCTGGCCAAATCGTTTGCAGGTGAAGACTTAATACCTACCGTTGAACAGTTACAGCGCAAGGTAGAGCTTGAAACAGACGATGAAATTGACATACTTGCTGCGGATGCACGCTATGGTTTTGTTAACACACTGATTCAAGGTGCAGTCTGCCGCATTGACGAAGTGAGTCGTCATACAACAGAAAAAATAGATGTGATTGTCTTAAACAGATTTCTAGGCATACCTGTCTTTCTGTTAGTCATGTATGCCATGTTTATGTTTACTATTAACATAGGCACGGCCTTTGTTGATTTCTTTGATCAAGCCGTTGGTGCACTATTAATTGATGAGTTAGGTTTAATTCTTAATGAAATCAATTTGCCGCAATGGTTGATCGTTATGATAACCAGAGGAATTGGCGGAGGTATACAAGTTGTAGCCACGTTTATACCGATCATAGGTTTCCTGTTTATGTTCTTGTCCGCACTAGAAGACTCGGGTTATATGGCCAGAGCTGCTTTTGTGATGGACCGGTTTATGCGCATGATTGGTTTGCCGGGTAAATCGTTTGTACCTATGATTGTGGGGTTCGGTTGTAATGTGCCCGCTATTATGGCGACTCGAACTCTTGATAATCAGCGAGATCGGATGTTGACCAACCTGATGAACCCTTTTATGTCGTGTGGGGCTCGATTACCAGTCTATGCATTATTTGCGGCTGCCTTCTTTCCGGTAGGTGGTCAGAATTTAGTCTTTGGTCTTTACTTTTTAGGGATTGTCGTAGCCGTTACAACCGGACTGATTATGCGATACACACTCTTTAAAGGTGAGTCCGCGCCGTTTATCATGGAGTTACCCGCTTACCATTTACCCACCTTACACGGTGTGTTTTTTAGAACATGGGATCGGCTTAAGTCATTTATACTCAATGCCGGAAAAGTTATTATTCCTATGGTGTTGGTTTTAAACTTTCTTAATGCCCTAGGCACTGATGGGAGTTTTGGCCAGGAAAATAGTAATAAATCTATATTAAGTGCCATAGGCAGAAGTATGACACCGGTCTTTAAGCCAATGGGGATTGAGAGAGATAATTGGCCGGCGACGGTAGGAATATTTACGGGTGTGTTAGCAAAAGAAGCCGTAGTCGGTACATTGGATGCTTTGTATAGCCAGATTTCAGCACCAGAAGCTGCTCCTAGACCTGAGTTTAATCTGGTGGAGGTGTTATTGGCGGCTTGTGCAACAGTGCCAGAGAATTTGAATGCCATTGCAGAGAATTTATTAGACCCTTTAGGTTTAAACATTGGCACAGTGACAGATTTGTCCTCGGCAGCCAGTGAACAGGCGGTTAAAACCAATACCTTTACGGCAATGCAACACAGCTTTGATGGTAAGGCTGGAGCCTTTTCCTATTTGTTATTTATTTTACTGTATGCACCTTGCGTGGCAGCAACGGCGGCTATCTATAGAGAGACTAACGCTGGTTGGACCGTATTTGTGGTTTTTTGGACTACAGGGATTGCTTATATGGTCTCGACTGTTTTTTATCAATTGATGACGTATAGTCAACATCCGAATTATTCCTTGGCGTGGGTGATTGGCTTATTAACAGCTTTCTTACTGGTATTAATGAGTTTATGGTTCACCGGAAAAAAATCGATTACAGCGACTGTTCATTAGGAGGATCTTTATGATTCTGGCTGATTTAAGACAATATTTAAAACAACACCCTAGAGTTGCACTGGCTGATTTGGTTAATCATTTTAATGTCGATGCTGACGCCATGCGCGGTATGTTAGGTCGGTGGATTAGCAAAGGTAATGTGCTTAAGACTTCTCAGGAGACAGCGTGTGGAACCAGTTGTTGTAAATGTGATCCTGCGCTGATCGAGTTCTATGAATGGATAGAGCGATAGCTAAACCTTAAGCCATAATGCTTGCTAAGCCGACAAATTGGCGGTTACAGGGAGCTAAACGAGGCAATTTATGGTAGAATTGTGCCAATGCCCTGATAGCTCAGTAGGATAGAGCGGTCCCCTCCTAAGGGACAGGTCGGTGGTTCGAATCCACTTTGGGGCACCACATAAGGATTCAACGAAGATCAGGGAAGCACAAAAACCCGTAAGTTATCTGGCTTAGCGGTTTTTTTTATGCCCAACGAAGTGCAATAAGGTTCATTGACACCCAAATAGTTTGGGGGTATAAAACGGGGGTACATTTACTTTTTAATAATTGATACCCCCATGACTATTTCAGATGCCACCATAAAAGCAGCCAAGCCCAAACCGGACAAGCCTTATAAGCTATCTGATGAAAAGGGCTTGTATTTATTAATCAATCCGAACGGGGCTAAATACTTTCGTCTTAAATATCGCTTTGCAGGGAAGGAAAAAATATTAGCTTTAGGTGTTTACCCTGAAACGACGTTGAAGCAAGCGAGAGAAAAAAGAGAGACAGCACGAAAATTAATAGCGGATGGTATCGACCCCAACGAAAACAAAAAAGCTGTTAAATCATCAAAAGCAGAGAGTGCGCTAAACAGTTTTGAAGTTGTAGCCCGTGAATGGTATGAACGACACTTAACGGACAAGTCAGAGCACCATCAAAAACGCACAATACGGATATTTACAAAAGACATTTTCCCTTATCTTGGCGCCAAGCCCATTAATGAAATCAGACCTGTTGAATTATTGGAGGCTTTAAGGAGAATAGAAAAAAGAGGAGTTGGTGAATCCGCACATCGAGCGGTTCAAATTTGCGGGCAAGTTTTCCGGTATGCAATCGCAACCGGACGAGCAGAGAGAGATATAACCCCAGATTTAAGAGGATCATTAACACAAGTTAAAGCGGGGCATTTTGCAGCATTTACAGAACCCAAAGACGTGGGGCAACTTCTAAGGGTGATAGATTCCTATACAGGATCATTTATTGTTAAGTCAGCTCTACAGTTAGCGCCATTAGTATTCGTAAGACCAAGCGAATTACGCCAAGCAGAATGGGAGCATATAGACTTAGAGTCTAAAGAATGGCGGTACTTAGTCACTAAAACCAAAACGCCTCATATAGTACCTTTATCAACTCAAGCCGTTTCAATCCTGCAAGCAATCAAACCGCTTACGAGTCATGGCCGTTATGTGTTTCCAAGTGCAAGAACCCCAAACGGCACTAGAGCAATGAGTGATATGGCAATGTTAGCCGCGTTAAGGCGTATGGGGTTTGAAAAATCAGAAATGACCGTCCACGGCTTTAGGGCTATGGCTAGAACCATACTTGATGAAGTGCTGGGCTTTCGACCTGATTTTATAGAACATCAATTAGCGCATGCAGTTAAAGACCCTAACGGTAGAGCCTACAACCGCACCGCGCACATAAAAGAACGTCATAAGATGATGCAGACTTGGGCCGATTACCTAGACAGCCTTAAGAACGGGGCGCAAGTGATCGAGTTTAAAAAGATTGGGTAACTCATTCAGAGAAGTATAATAAGAGTTAATAAAGCACAAATATCAATAAATCAAATAAGGAAGCAGTACGCCATGAGCATAATAACCTTTGATACTTTACATTTTTCCAATAGATTAAAGTCGGCTGGTTTTACGGATGAGCAAGCGCAAGTAATAACCGAGCTACAGTTATTAACCGTTGATACTACGCTAGAGCAAGTAAGGCATGATTATCACTTAGATGACATTTCCACTAAACGCGATTTAAAAGAACTTGAAATAACATTAAAGCATGATTTAGAACTATTAAGGGCTGATACAGGGCGAATGATTGCCGAAAACAAAGCAGACTTAACCCGTTGGATTATTGGAGCTGGATTTTTGCAAACTACTTTGATTATTGGCGTACTACTAAAAATTACACACCTGATATAAAGTACAAGTCTAATGAGCGCACAATCACAATATATAACCAATGCCGAAGGTGAGAAAATATCTGTTATCTTGCCTTTGGCCGATTATCAAGAATTGCTTGACGACTTGAAGGACTTGGCAGCCATTGCCGAACGTAAAGACGAAGAAACAGTACCTTGGCCGTTGGTTAAAGAGGAACTAGTAAACAATGGGACGGATCAAGAGCGGGACGCAAGCGCAAGAATTAAAAAAAACAGTTATAGCAAATTAACTAAGTCAAGCTAAAAATAAAAATAGAGGGCTTTAACCTATGTAAACATAGGTAAAAGACTCTATAAAAATAAACTTACTGGTAGTTTTACTGGTAGATGAAAAGCCATACACCAATAACTTAATGATTATTAAAAGTAATTTTCGTTAGTTCTTTAGACGCTACAGCTAAACAACTGGATTATTGATGTTTTAAATAGTTCTTATGGCGGCAATCAGTGCGGGTTTTTATGCTGTAAATAAATCACCTGCTATAATCAAATTTAACCGGATAGCCCGACGGGGCAACAAGTAAGACTCATTACCTTATTTCCGGTTAATCCCTTCGTAATGATTGCACTTGAATGGAGTGTTTTATATGGCGTTAGATAAGTTTTGGAAAGACAGAGAAAGTTATTCTATTCTTGAACTTGCCTATATTGCATGTGAAGAAGAACCTCAATCTTATAAAACTGCACTCATAAAACCACCACAAAAAGTGGTAAGCGTTTATAGAGATATGATGCATCTTCTTAGAACTGTAATGGTTTCCGATGATGACCCCAAAATCTTTAAACATGTTTTTATAGATGAGATGCCATACTTCGCCCCAAAAATTAATTATCCAAGATCAAAAATATACAGGGACAAGGCTATATGGTTAATAGATTCCGTTAATATGCCGAATTTTCTAACCAGTAATAATAAAAAGGTGTTATCTGAGCGTGTCGAAATATCAGAGATTGAGCGCCATAAAATGCTAGAAATTATGGCAGTCCCTACAAATCAATGCAGGTTGTTTTTTATCAACGAGTTACCGGAATGGGTGTGACGAATAAGTATCTCCAAGTTAATGCCGCTTGAGTCAACCCCATCGCCATAGCAGGTGTTCGATGTGTCCATTTTTTTTGGAAT
>CAIPPE010000167.1 GCA_903866825.1 uncultured Methylococcaceae bacterium | reverse complement strand
GTGTGAGATGACTCAAATAGGTCTTAATGTACCGCCCGGTTTTGTTATTACGACACGTACTTGCCTTGATTATCTTGAAAGTCATCAATTACCTGATGGCTTAATGTCCGATGTTAAGACCCATGTTTCAGAAATTGAGTCGTTAACCGGCAAGTCATTTGGGGATGGCGATAATCCTCTTTTAGTCTCGGTTCGATCCGGTTCGGCGATTTCAATGCCGGGCATGATGGATACTATTTTAAATTTAGGACTTAATAGTCAGACTTTAATTGGTCTCATTAAACAGACGGGTGATGCGCGATTTGCTTATGATGCCTATCGCCGATTTATTCAGCTATTTGGTAAAGTGGCTTTAGGAATTGCGGATGAGAAGTTTGATTTACACTTTGATGCAATAAAAAAGCAGGCTGGGATTAAGGCGGACATTGGTCTTGATGCTGAACACTTACGCCAGATTAGTGAGTTATTCCTTCAGGTGGTGTTAGAAGAGACCGGCAGACCGTTTCCTGAAGATGTTTATGAACAGTTAGATTTATCTATCAAGGCGGTCTTTAACTCATGGACTGGAAAGCGTGCCGTTGATTATCGCCGCGAGTTTCATATCACACCAAAAATTGCTAATGGAACGGCTGTTAACGTAGTGGCTATGGTCTTTGGTAATCGAGGAAATGATTGTGCAACTGGAGTAGGTTTTACGCGTAATCCGGGCACTGGTGCCAATGAGATGTATGGTGAATACCTAGTTAATGCTCAAGGTGAAGATGTGGTGGCGGGTATTCGGACGCCAAAACCGGTGCAAGAATTAGCGGCTGAAATGCCTGAGCTTTATAAGCAATTGGTTGATTTACGCAATAAACTTGAAGCGCATTACCACGAAGTACAGGACTACGAATATACGATTGAATGCGGTAAATTGTATTGCTTGCAAACGCGTAATGGCAAAATGAATGCCGTGGCGATGGTTCGTACCTCCGTAGAAATGGTTTCTGAAGGACTTATCAGTAAAGAACAGGCTTTATTACGAATTAATCCAGAACTATTAGAACAACTATTACATCCCCAATTAGACCCCCATCATAAAGCGCTTCCTGTTGCCCAAGGACTGCCTGCTTCACCAGGTGCGGCTTTTGGAAAATGCGTGTTTGATGCGGATACTGCTGAATTGATGGGACGCGCCGGTGAAAAGGTTATTTTGCTGAGAGAAGAAACCAAGCCCGAAGATATTCATGGTTTTTTTGCCGCTCAGGGGATATTGACCAGTCGAGGTGGTAAAACCTCCCACGCGGCAGTGGTTGCCAGAGGGATGGGCAAGGCTTGTATCGCCGGGGCCGAAGATATTAAGATTGATGTGACATCACGTCAGGCTGTTATCGGTGAGTTGCATATCCGAGAAGGCGATATTATTACCATTGATGGCAGTACGGGTCTTATTTATTTAGGTAAGATTGCAACCATTGAGCCGTCATTTTCTGATGAGTTGAAAACTTTATTAGCGTGGGCTGATGAATTTGCTGAGTTAGAAGTTCATGCCAATGTGGATACCCCTGAACGTGCGCTTATCGCGCTAAGTTACGGTGCGAAAGGTATTGGTTTGTGCCGAACTGAGCGGATGTTTAATGCGTCTGATCGATTGCCTTTAGTGATTGATATGATTTTGGCAGATAACAAAGAAGCCAGGGAAGCCGCTCTCGATAAATTATCACCGATTCAACGGGACGATTTTAAACAAATCTTTGAGGCTATGTCACCTTTCCCTGTGACGGTGCGTTTGCTGGATCCACCGATGCATGAGTTTTTACCGAGTGAACATCAGTTAGAGGATGAAATAAAAGCTTTAAAGTCCTATAAGGTGATGATACAAGGGCAGCAAGTGGTTTTGGATACCTTAGGCTCACAAATTAATCTTCCTGTACCGTTTAATCAATTGAATGAGGATGTCATTAATAAGGCCATCGCTAAAAAGGAATTGATGTTAAAGAAGGTTAAAGAATTATACGAAGTCAATCCCATGTTAGGTCATCGTGGAGTTCGCTTAGGTATGACTTATCCAGAGATTTATAAGATGCAGGTTCGCTCCATACTTGAAGCAGCCGCTTTATGTATTAAGGAAGGTACGCCTATATTGCCTGAAATTATGGTGCCTCAGGTTATTACTGTAAACGAGTTAAAAGCAGTTAAGGTTTACGTGGATCAAATTCAGGAAGAAGTTGAAAAACAGTATGGCATTGTTTTAGACTTTAAATTTGGAACGATGGTTGAGACTGTTAGGGCGTGTACACGTGCGGCTGAGTTGGCAAAAGTGGCCGAGTTTTTCTCATTCGGTACCAACGATTTAACTCAAGCAACATTTTCATTCTCTCGGGAAGATGCAGAAAACAAATTCTTGCCGCTCTATAATGAAACCGGTCTCCTTGAAGACAATCCCTTCGAAGTGCTGGACGCTAAGGGCGTTGGGCAATTAATGAAAATGACGTCTGATTCGGGTCACCGAACACGTCCTGATATTTCGATAGGTATTTGTGGTGAACAAGGCGGACATCCTCAATCGATTCGTTTTTGTCATCACATTAAGTTGAACTACGTGTCCTGTTCAGCACCACGGATACCGATAGCCAGACTGGCGGCGGCCCATGCAAAATTATTAGAGGATGAGTATACGATTGGTTAGCAGTTAGTTTTTGTCTAAGGCTTGTAGGTGTTTTAATTTTTCTTTGATTTTAATTTCTAAACCCCGATCAACGGGTTGGTAATAACGATTACCGACCAGTTGATCGGGGAAATAGGTTTCTCCCGCTGCATAAGCTTCTGGCTCATTATGTGGGTAACGATACTGTTTACCGTAATCCAGAGACTGCATGAGTTTTGTCGGTGCATTCCTTAAGTGTACAGGAACACCCAAGCTACCACTTCGTTGAGCATCCACTTTAGCAGCCTTATAAGCTGTATAGACCGCATT
>CAIPPE010000166.1 GCA_903866825.1 uncultured Methylococcaceae bacterium | reverse complement strand
TTCTGGCTCCATGACAAGTGTCTTGAAAATAGCCCCCAGCTTCCCCTTTCGACTCCAGTCATTAAATCGTTTGTAGATGGCATTCCAACTTCCAAAAATTTCGGGTAAATCACGCCAGGGACAGCCCACCCGTAACCGATAAAATATTCCTTCAATGGTTTGTCTGAGTTGCGGCTTAGCGTAAACTCCCTGCACCAACATAATCGGTTTAAGCTTCGCCCAATATTCGTCTGTAAGCATTTGTCGTAACATTGATTATCCATTCGGTATAAAAAAGCTGGATAATTGGGCAATTAAACTTCGATTTCAAATGTTGATTAGAAAATGGCAACAGCCCCTAGTACTTCAAGGTATTATTATAGGGATAAACTGTCTTACTTTCAAAGTATTATGATTTTCTAATACTAAAAAAGATTGCTGGAACAGCTCTCTTGAGTGAGCAAGTAATTTATCGTTCCGATTAGATGCATATTACAACATGCGGGATGCTAAAGAATCATTGAAGACTGTTCATTAGGCGCTGTATCAAGTCTAAAATTGATCACTTCAAAGGAACTAACTATAAATATGTCAACTATGTTTAAGTCAATATGGAGGATGTCAGCATAGGATGTGCTATAGACCGATTTACTATCATTGGATATAATCGGTCCACAAACGCTCAATGTCTATCTTCAAATGATTGAAGACTCAAACCTGCAGAGCGAATTAACATTTTTTGTGAATGAATGAGGGTAGGCAATGACAGATATTTCCACGTTTAAGTTAAATAACAAAAATTGTTATCCAGTGCAGTTTGTTAAAGCAAGTGTAGCATTGTTGGTGGTTGGTCTTATCTACTGGGTTCATGTGTTTGTGTGGGCTCCTAATCATGATGAAGCGCCCTTTCTTATCGAAGCGCAACGTTTATTGGAGGGGGGGCTATTTTATAGAGACATTCTGGAAACCAATCCGCCTTTAACTGTTTTTATTTACCTGCCTGTGGTTTGGTTGGCCAATCTAACCGGGATTTCCGGATGGGCTGTATTTACGGGCTTAATCAGTATTGTTACACTGGCTGCTAGCTACAGTATAGATTATCAAGTTGCTAGGGTTTTACCTAATGTTCCTTGGTGGTTGCGTTGGCAGATTATTTTGTTGGTCATCGTCGTATTACCTGGTTATCACAGCGGGCAGCGTGAGCACTTAAGCATTTGTTTGGCTTTGCCAGCATTAAGTAAATGGTTGGTGGACGATATTTTAGGTTCTGAACATCAACCGAAATTGACTGTAATTATTTATTGGGTCATTGCTTCTTTGGGGTTTTTGATCAAGCCATTTTTTTTGATGGTTCCAGCCGTATTCTTTGTGTGGAGGGCTTGTCAGCAACGTAATTGGCGGGCGCTACTTTGTTTGGAAGCAATAACAGTGGCTTTGGTTAGTTTGATCTACATAGCACTAGTGTGGCTTTACTTTCAGGATTGGATTGAAAATATGCAGGTTACATGGCAAGCGTATTTTGGTTTCAACCAGGACATTAAAGTGGTTATGCTACATGATTTTAAACGCCAAATTATAATTTTTGCCTTAGTATCCACGGTTCTGTTTTTTCTGCCATTAACTCATGCATATAAACGTTTGGTTATTGGTTTTATTTTTGCTTCTGGTGTTTGGTTGCTGTTGGCGGTATTGCAAAGCAAAGGTTGGGCTTATCAAACTCTTCCTGCCAATTTATTGATTGCTCTTAGTTTGAGTTTGGCTTTGGCCGATTTATTGTTCAAACCTCGTGTTAATAAACCAGCAATATCTTCTTATATATCCCAGTGGATATGGGCCACACTGTCAATTGCGGTCTTCTTTATTGTGTCTTATGTCAGCGGTAAAGATAGGCCTTTGCTGGTAGATGTATTTAGAGAACCTTTTAACCAAGCCATAGTAAAATATTCGCAGGATAAGCCTTGGGTGGTTTGGAGCACCTCTATTCGCGATGCCTTTCCACTTGCTATCCTTGTGCAGGGCCAGTGGGCATCGCGAAGTATGCATCAGTTTATAGTTCCAGGGACGCTTAAGTTAAAACAACGTGGTAAGGCCGAAGCCGAACAGGCAGAACGCTTGCAAGCAATTTCTGCCCATTTCGCTACCGAGGATCTTAAGAGATGGCAACCACAGGTTGTGGCTATAAGGACCGCAAACAACCAGAGCGTCGAAGATTCCAATTTCAATTTCATCAATTTTTTTTCCATTGATCCTGAGTTCTCAAACGAGTGGGCACACTATCAATTGCAGGAAAAGCATCTAGAATGGGAGGTTTACGTTCGTAATTTTTAAAAAACCTACGAAACTTTAAAAAAGAAATTTCAGCCTCGCAAGAAAAAAGAAACGTTATCGCCCACCCTATGGAATGGCGATTTACCACTGAAGATGCGTGGATAAAGCTGAAAAACTTTATCCAACACTATAAAAATGACTGAGTAACTAGTATGATGTGTAATTTTAGTGGTTTTGCATAAAATGAGAAAAAAACGTAAAAAAAAATCTAAAATTTCTCTTAAAATGAATCTTAAAGAGGGATTAATTAAACCAAGTCCAGTAATAAAGAGTTTAAAACTTGATACGCAGTTTTTTCGTTTTTTGATTGTTGGAGGTGTGAATACAGCTTTTGGCTATGCTATGTATACACTGTTTCTGTTTTTAGGCGTTCAATATCAGTTATCAAGTTTGGGTGCTTTGATATGTGGCATCGTATTTAGCTTTAATACACAAAGAAAATTTGTATTTAAGAGCACGAAAGAGGGTGCTTTTGTTCGATTTGTTTTTTGCTGGATTGTTATATATTTATTTAATATTTCTTTAATTGCAAAATGTATCTCGTATGGTTTTGATGCATACATATCAGGTGCCATTGCGATTTTTCCAGCCACTTTATTTTCTTACTTTTTACAAAAAATAGTTGTTTTTAAAAGTAAAAAAGAAAATATCAAAACTATTGCTACTGTATCTATTGCGCCCCGTAGTTTTTTCTATAAGGTTGAGAAAAAAATGACCAATTCCTTGCTGCATCGCATTTCTTTCGTAATCCCCGTATATCGAGGGGAGAAAACATTACCCTCATTATTAAAAGAAATAGCTCCTCTAACGACAAAACAAAAGACGTCGGCTGGACTAAGTTATGTTGTGGGTGAGGTTATACTTGTGCATGATTGTGGCCCTGACCAGTCAGATAAGATATTGGAGATGCTGAGTGAACAGTATTCATTTGTTCGCGTAATCTGGTTGTCAAAAAACTTTGGACAACATCCTGCTACGATGGCCGGAATGGCAAGCGCCACAGGTGATTGGGTGGCTACGATTGATGAGGATGGGCAACAAGACCCCGTGGATATTGGCAATATGCTAGATAGTGCAGTAACTAGATCACTTCAGTTAGTTTATGCACATCCGGCGAATCCTCCGCCACATGGCTGGTTACGAAACACACTTAGTCGTACCGCTAAGAATATTATATCTAAAATTTTAGGCAATAAAAAGATGGTGAGATTCAATAGCTTTAGATTAGTCGATGGTGAGATTGCCCGCACTTTAGCTGCTTACTGTAGTAATGGCGTCTATCTTGACGTAGGACTGATATGGATGGCCTGTAGAATCGGTCAATGTCCAGTACACTTGAGAAATGAAATGGACCGTCCATCTGGTTACTCATATTTTAAATTACTTGGACATTTTTGGAGAATGATACTTACTACTGGTACTCGTCCACTTAGACTCATTACCTTGTTGGGATTTAGCTCAGTGATGTTGGCATTTGTCATTTCAGGTTATGCTCTTTATGGGAAATTTTACTCAAATAATCCTGTGCAGGGTTGGACATCACTCTTAATTGTCGTTTCTTTTTTCTCTGGTGCTATTCTTACTTCGCTAGGCGTCATTGCTGAGTACCTTGCCGCAACTATGGGTATCGTTATGGGTAAACCATTATACGTAATCTCTACTAAGCCTACACGACCTGCGGTTGATAAATGATGATTGCATGGGTAATAGGAGGTAATGGTCTTTTAGGTTCGGGACTCCGTTTGGCTTTGTTAAAAACGGAAACCACGTTGTTCGAACAGACAAAGCGCTTTCATTGGGATAATGAGTCTGAACTTCTTCTTCAAATGGGATCTGAGGTTAAGGCATTTGCTGAAGCTGTAAATTTGGAAAGTTGCTGGGAAATTTATTGGGCTGCAGGGGTTGGAACTATGGGTAGTCCTGAAGAAAAGCTCTCACTTGAAACACGCATTTTGTCAAAATTACTTGATTTTATTCAAGCTGAACCAAGATTAGTGTCAATTAATGGTAATTTCGCTTTCGCTAGTACTGCTGGCGCTATTTATGCGGGTGCGAGCGATGATATTATCACTGAAAATACCCCCGTTGCGCCAACTACTGCCTATGCACACGAGAAATTAAAGCAAGAGCGTCTAATAAGTGCATTTGCTATGTCGAATATAAGTGTGACAGCGCTGATTGCGCGAATATCAACCCTTTATGGTACGGGGCAAGCAAAGGGTAAACAACAAGGCCTGCTTGTGGAAATTGCCAGACGTATATTGAGTAACCAGCCGATACAGATTTTTGTGCCGTTTGATACGATACGTGATTATATCACTGCAAATGATGCGGCAGCATTAATTATCAATGCGTTACGAGGCTTAAAAAATAAATCTGGCGTTTTCACCAAGATAATCGCTTCTGAACAACCTACTACAATTGCAGAAATAATATCAATTTTTAAAAGGATAACTCGACGTAATCCTAGGATAATTACTAGTGCAAACAAATTATCAACTCTATATAGTCGTCGAATACAGTTTCATTCGATAGAAGTACCTGTCGACGAAAAAATAGTTAAAACAAGCCTACTTGTAGGTATAGCTCAGATTGTAGCTGCAGAGAGAGTTTCTTTAGCACAGAATCGGGTTTAGGAATGAGCACACGAAATAACTTGAGCAAGTAGTCGTTAGTAAGCTCAATATTCGCGGATAGCTGACGCGATCTGCTACAAAGCGGAGTAGCCTCCTTGAGCTGGTACTCAGTCTTTTTTATAGTGTTGGGTGCTGGAGGGTGATGATTTTAACTAATCTGTATTTCAGGTATATTGGTAGATATAAGTTGTTGGATTGCAGGATTTAGGGGTTATTATTCTTTGTTTAAATGAGTTAAAAGACAAATGGAATAAGCCGATATCGGACTTTTTGCATGTATTCAATGTATGTAGAGTCTTTAGCTAAATGACTTTCTTCCCGTATAACTCTGATGCCGATTGAAATCATTGTAATTATGTAAATTGTGAGATTCACTTCCGATGTATAGCGTAAAACATAACCCGTGATTCCCAAAATATAGCTCGCGTAAAGAGGATGACGAACTATTCGATACATATAGCTGGTCTTTATGACTCGCTTGGCAGGTACTAAAGCGAAGCTACGATTCAGGGAAATGATGCTGAGTGTTTGAAAAAATGCTCCCAGAAAAATCAAATACTCCCCAAAGGGTAGCATTCCATATTGTTCCGGTCTTAATGATAGGGGCATAAAAGTGCCTATAAAGGCCACTAACCAGTCGAAAGGGTTGATAGAAACACTACTTGGCGTACTCCTTAAAAGGTAAAAGCATACGGCCAAGGTTTCAATAATGGCAAAGAAAAGTGAAGACCATGAGTTTGTTTCAATAAAATTGTTTAAGTGCCTATAAGCAAACCAACTCCAAAGAAGGGCCAGTAGTAAACCGCTAAAGAAACTCATTGTTTTTGAAGCTAGTATTTTAGTAATTGTGTTCAATGAGAGGTTCTCTTTAAGAATAATTAATCAGGAAATGTAGATAAATTGTATTATAATATTTACAAGCACTTATATTTACGCTTTGAAATACTAAATCAACCATTTTGACAAAATAAATTGTGTGGAGTATTTTAGTTGAAATATTTCAAGCTGACCGGACATCTGGAAGCCAACGGAGTTAATTAGATTCGTTGGTTTTTTTTTGGAAAAAATTTAGCCCTGCCATTCTGTTCTGCAAATTACGATCAAATTTATGTCAAACTAGTTTAGAATTAACTCTGTGTTCATACAAATAAAGTCATTAAGTGTCTTGATGGCTGATTAGTTGCATTGGTATTGGCGAAGATTTTGCAATTTGCACTTATGTTAGGGCGATCAACTGCGATCCTAAATATTAACGAGTTTTACTAAAATAAAAATAAGAAAGCTCCAGCTTTCAAACCCCGGAAGAAGGATATTCCAACAAAAACCTTTCCATTCTGGAGGCTGGAAAAAATAATAATTAATATAACTAACCCACAATAAACATTTACCTTTTATAGGAAACTACTATGTCTGATATCCATGATGCAAATACCGCGTTAGGCGATGTTGCTGCGCGTACCCTGGCGAATGCCACTAAAACAGTTCCTATGTTGTCAACCATCACGCCAAGATGGTTAGTTCATTTACTGCAATGGAAACCACTTGAAGCGGGTATTTATCGCGTTAACAAAGTAAAGAATGAAGCAGGTCTTTTAGTAGATTGCTCCAGTCTTGACGAAAAAGAACTTCCACAAACATTTGTTGATTATGAAGAATGGGGTCGTGAATACCGCTTAAATGCAGTTAACACTGTATTAGATGTACATACCCGTATTTCTGACTTATACAGCAGTCCACATAACCAAATTCATGAACAATTACGCTTAACAATTGAAACTATTAAAGAGCGTCAAGAAAGTGAATTGATTAATAACGCTGAATACGGTTTGTTAAACAATGTCGCACCCGGTTTCAGAATTCAACCTCGTACCGGTGCTCCAACGCCAGATGATTTAGATGAATTGATTTCACGCGTTTGGAAAGAGCCTGCATTTTTCCTGGCTCATCCATTAGCGATTGCTGCTTTCGGTCGTGAATGTACTCGTCGTGGTGTTCCACCAGCTGTGGTCACTTTATTTGGTTCACAATTCTTGACTTGGCGTGGCTTACCCATAATTCCTACTGACAAATTAAAAGTGGTTAACGGCAAAAGTAATATTTTGTTATTACGTACCGGTGAAAGCCGTCAAGGTGTTGTAGGTTTGTATCAACCTAACCTAACTGGCGAATTAAGCATGGGTCTTTCAGTTCGTTTTATGGGTATTAACCATAAAGCGATTGCTTCTTACTTGATCTCACTGTATTGCTCGCTGGCCGTGTTGACTGATGATGCGCTCGGAGTCCTCGAGAATGTCGAAGTGGGCAAGTACCATGAATACAAATAACTTTGAGCCTTCTAGTATAGCGCCGCAAAGTTTAACCCAAAACGCTTTATTGCCAGATATTGAGCAATTAACCAAACTGGCTAATGAGCTATTTACAGCACTGCCTTGTGATGGGTCAAGACTGGGGTTGGTTGCTTCGGCATTACCTAACGAAGTGACGTCACCTTTAGTCGGTGTTAATAAGTCATCTGTGCCCGGTATTCAGAGTTTTAGTTTGCCTGGGGATGCCGAGTTAAAGTCCTTCTTTGCCCAGCAGCGTGAACCCTCACTAAAACAGGTACCTGATCATCTTGATACAGGACCCGTGTTAAGTAGTCCGACGACAGCATCGAGTTTATCAAGCTTTGACAAGTCAGTGCTGGAAGGGGTTTTACCCAGTAATTTTGGGCTGCCTGATGAGGCGCAATTACAGCAGCTGTTAGTTTCGCGAGCACCTTCTGGAAGTCACCCTTCAGGAATTGGTGCTTTCGATGCGGGTTCAGTTGGTCCTGGTTCATTAACTGAGATTGATAAGGTCAATCTTCTGCAAAAGCCGTTTGAAGCAGAATTGCAAAAACTATTTGTAAATGAAAAAGTTCAGCAGTCTAATATAACGCCACCCACTGCGTTGCCCACTGGTTTTAGTGCTTTTGATCCTGCTTTAATTGCAGGATTATCACCTGAATCTTATGGTTTACCCGGCGAAGCGGAAATAATAAAGTTGTTTGCGTCTCCTGGGTTTGTGCCAATAAGCCCAGAGTCAAAACCCACTTTCTATTTTCTCGATGAGTTAAAAACGGGTGAGTTTAATGCGCAGGTTCCTGGATTGAGTTCTGCTCATCCTGCGTTTGATGTTCAAGCTATACGTCGTGATTTTCCGATACTCAAAGAACGGGTTAACGGGCATCCATTAGTCTGGTTTGATAATGCGGCGACGACTCAAAAACCTCAATCGGTGATTGATAGAGTTTCTTATTTTTATGAACATGAGAACTCTAATATTCACCGTGCAGCCCATGAGTTGGCGGCTAGAGCGACTGATGCATATGAGAAAGCCCGTGATATCGTGGCGAGGTTTTTAAATGCTTCTTCATCATCTGAAATAGTGTTTGCAAGAGGAACCACTGAAGCCATTAATCTGGTTGCTAAAAGTTGGGGACATCAAAATATTAAAGAAGGCGATGAAATAGTCATTACCTGGCTAGAACATCACGCTAATATTGTGCCTTGGAAACAACTGTGTGATTTAACAGGGGCGGTGTTACGTGTCGCTCCGGTTGATGATTATGGGCAAGTTTTGTTAGGCGAGTATCAAAAACTGTTGACCTCCAGGACCAAGCTGGTGTCCTTTACTCAGGTTTCTAATGCCTTGGGAACAGTAACGCCTGCTAAAGAAATGATCGATATGGCGCATCGAGTCGGTGCTCGTGTCTTATTGGATGGTGCTCAATCGGTTTCGCATTTACGTGCTGATGTGCAAACTCTGGATTGTGACTGGTTTGTGTTTTCGGGTCACAAGATATTTGGTCCTACCGGTATTGGCGTGCTTTATGGTAAAGCTGATCTACTTGAATCAATGCCACCTTGGCAAGGTGGTGGTAATATGATTGAGGATGTGACATTTGAGAGAATCATCTATCAACCCGCGCCAGCTCGTTTTGAAGCCGGTACCGGTAATATCGCCGATGCAGTAGGTTTAGGTGCTGCTCTCGAATATGTGTCTAAAGTTGGCATCGACAATATTGCCCGTTATGAGCATGAGTTATTATTGTATGCGATGGATGCTCTGAGAAGTATCTCCGGCTTACGTTTGATTGGTACGGCGGCTGAAAAAACCAGCGTATTGTCATTTGTATTAGACGGACATAGTAATCAGGATATTGGTGTAGCTCTTAATCGGGTGGGTATTGCTGTTCGTACAGGTCATCATTGTGCTCAACCAATCCTGCGCCGGTTTGGACTTGAAAGTACGGTACGTCCTTCATTAGCGTTTTATAATACTCATCAGGAAGTTGATTTATTAGTGAGTACGGTAAGACGTATAAAGAGCGGGCAATTCGTTTAAAATCTGGAAAAAGCTTCTTAGCCCTTCTTTTAGCCAGTATGGTAAAAGAAGGGCTATTTAGAGAGAACCTGAGCTGATGTTTTTTTTAATCCAGAGATTCAACTTCAATAGGGTAGTTATTATCATCCAGTTTATGCACAAAAAACCTTGAGCATACTAAGCCAAGTTCAAACAGCATCCAGATTGGAATTGCTAACAAGGTTTGAGAAATGGCATCGGGCGGAGTTAATACTGCACCGATAATAAAAGCACCGACAATCACATAAGGTCGCTTCTCGGCGAGGTCATTGGCGTTAACTATGCCAGTCCAGACCAATACGATAGTAAAGATCGGCACCTCAAAACAGACCCCAAAAGCAAAGAATAACCCCAACACAAAATCAAGATATTTGGCTATATCTGTCATTACTGCAACACCTTCCGGTGCGGCGGCTGTCAAAAATCCGAATACCAGAGGAAATACTACAAAATAAGCAAAGGCAACACCCAGATAGAACAGCACAGTGCTCGCGATTAACAATGGAAAAATCATTCGTCTTTCGCGTTTATACAAGCCAGGTGCAACAAATGCCCAAAAGTGATAAAGAATCACAGGTATGGACAGAAACCCTGAAAGTATCAATACCAGTTTAAAGGGAGTAAAGAAAGGGGAGGCGACATCAATAGCGATCATACTGCTATTTTGAGGCATATGTTTTAATAGCGGACCTGCTAACAGGCTATATATTTCATTAGCATACGCAGCCAGTGCCAAAAATACTACCAGCACAAATACAACTACTTTTAACAAGCGGTTCCGTATTTCAATCAGATGACTAATAAACGACTGTTCGCCAGCTTTATTCATATGACTTTAGCTCGTGGTATTCGGTACTTTCAATAACCGGTTGATGTAATGTTGCACTAAAGGCACTGGCTGTTTCATCAAGTAAATGTTGGGCATCATTGAAGTCCGTATGCTCTTTAATCAACTGGCGCATTTCATCAGCCTGTAATTCCGTCTGAATTTCTTCTTTTACAGAGTCAATCATTCGACGACTTTTACCTATCCAGTAGCCCGCAAATCGTGCAACTTTTGGCAACTGCTCTGGGCCAATAACCAATAAACTGACCAGGCCAATCAAGCACAGTTCAGAAAATCCAACCTCAAACATGATGCTTACGCTTTATCGTTTTTAAAAAAAGCATCGCCATCAATTACGTCGCTTTTATCTTGTTTAGTTTTGTCTTCTCCTTCAGCGACAGCAGCACGAAAGCCCTTAATAGCTCCGCCGAGATCTGTGCCAATATTACGTAAGCGTTTTGTTCCAAAAATGACTATTACAATAGCCAGAACAACTAATAAGTGAGTAACACTAAAGCCCATTTTAAACCCCAATAGATAGCTCTTTATAAAGAGTAAGTTGTTGTAGAGAATACTTTGCCAAGCAAATTATTCAGTTTTTTATATATGTACCTGAGTAAACATTAATTAGTGTTTAACTGCGAACTTGATGAATCACTTGCGTTGATTCTAAATCCTTCTGGCGCAGCTTCACCTATCCGCGTTGATTTTTTTTGAGAATTGGGCAGCATTCCATAAAGTGCTAGTTTATGTCTCAATACATTACGGCTGATATCCAGTAAATTGGCCGTTTGAACTTGATTACCTTCACAAAACGAATAAGCTGTTCTTATAACGGTTTCTTCTACAATGTCAAACAACTTAGGTGGCGCTTGTTCGCATAAACGTTGTATCGCGCTTTCTAAAGAACTCGTTGAAATTATCGGACCATTTTCCGAAGCCCTAACGCCACTTAATTTAAAATCTTCTGGTCGCAAAAAGTTGCCGGGGCAAACCAGTAAAGCCCTATGAACAGCATTTTCAAGTTCACGGATATTACCCGGCCATTCATAATTTAATAGGTTTAATTCTGTAGAAGGTAGCAGTTTAACCTCTGAATAGCCTAAACGATCACCATAAATTTTTAAAAAGTGTCTAGCCAAGGGGAGAATGTCACCCGGTCTGTCGCGTAGTGGGCTTAACTGAATAGTCGCCACATTAAAGCGATAATATAAATCCGCACGAAAATGGGATGCGGCAACCGCTTCTTCCAGATTGACATTAGTTGCAGCGATAATTCTTACATCAACGGGTATTGGTTGTCTTGAACCCACTTTAACAACTTCGCGTTCTTGTAGGACACGCAACAATTTCGCCTGCATACCAAACGGTAAGTCACCCACTTCATCCAGGAATAGGCTGCCTTTATGAGCTGTTTCAAACCAACCTTCTTTGCTGGTTAAAGCGCCTGTAAAGGAGCCTTTTTCATGACCAAACAATTCACTTTCAATGAGATGTTCACTCAATGCGGCGCAGTTTAATGCACCAAATACATTTTTGCTTCGATTGCTTAGGGCATGGATATGTCTAGCAACTAATTCTTTACCTGTTCCTGTTTCCCCAACCACCAATACGGTAGCATCACTGGGTGCTATCCTTTCAATCTGTTCCAGTAATCGTCGTGAAACCGGATCTTCGAAAACCAATGCCGTTGCCCTAACAGAGAGTGATAATGAACGCGACTGCAATTCATCGAAAGCCAGTACGGTCGGTGTTGACGCATCCAAGCTTTCGGCATTCGTATTACCTAAAAGTGTATCCATAATAATGTGCTCGTTAATTCTTTAAAAAATGGCCGAAATTAGCTGCAACAGATGTTAATTGTTTACATATTGCATGCTATCTTAGGCTAATACATGAAGTATTTAAAACGGTATAATTAGATTAGAATATCTCTAAAATTAATATACTGATGTGGAGACGGGGATCATGAAGGTTATGTTCATGTGGATAACATCCAGGAAAGGATGTTATCCAATTTGCATTACAATGAATTATCTGAAAACCTAACAGTTTATTTCTGGGTCAAGTTTATGGATACCTCGAGAGTTTTTACGGGGAACACGTTTTTTCTTTGGAGCAAGCGTTTTCTTGAGTAATTTCCAGCCAATAACCAGAGATGTAGCACCCAGCACGAGTCCAAGTAATACCCAGGTTAACATCCAGAAATCCCAGAGAGGTCTTTGATAAACCCAGCCAAAGTCCCAATGATGTAAAGCGGAATATAGCCAGCGGAATACTCGACGACTACGATCAACTTTTGCAAGCACTCGTCCATCCTGAGGGTCCAGGTAAAAGTAAGTACCTGCATCATCAGCCAACTTGACCTGTAGAACCGGTAAAGGCTTTTCAATCAAATTCTGATGGTGTCTTGGGTAATAGTAGCTATCATATTCATTGAGAACAGTTTGGCTTTCAATAGGCTCATTTTTAGTTGCCCGGCCAATTGCTTCAAGCAGGGAAGCATCACTAAACCTAGTGGAAATGGACGCTCCATTTAAGTCTTGGGGTAAGCGTTGTCCATCCCGGGTACTGGCAAGCAGTAACGCTTCATTATTCAAATGTCGCCAACTTAGCTCTACAATATCAGCACCATCTACAGCAACATTGAGTATCGCAGGCAGGATAGGTTGCCAGTTATTGATAATTGCCGGCGACTCTTTACCCGAAAAGCGGTTTAATTCATCTTTAGTAGGGTTAGCTCCAGAAAATATTTTTCCTGGATTCGTGTCAATAAAGCCGCTGAAAGCCCAAAATAGCACCACAATGCCACCAATCAGACCACTCCAGAAATGCCATTTAAACCAGAATTCCCTATAAGGTTGAGTACGGCCTTGAGAGTAGGTGGGTTTACCGCCAAAGCCTGGGCGCCAACGCAACCAGCCAATAATGACGCCAGTTAATGTAGCAAGAGTAGCGAAAAGGCCCAGATACAGTTGCACATCATTACGAATTTTACCTAAGGCAATGGCTTCCAGTGGTTTAAGTAAGTGTAGCCAGTTACCAGCCCAGTAAAAAGCACGATCTAGCTGAGTAGACGCATGCAAAACTTCACCTGTACGGGTTGAAATCAACAGTTCGTCACCCTCATCACCCACAGCAATGTGATGAAATGGCTTTAGGCCATCCTGATTGCGAAGGATAATTGGATTTTCAACTGTCTCCAGGTAGCGGGTCTTAACATTAAATTGACCTTGGCTAGCGTACCAGTTTTGGGCTATCTTTAATGCTTGATCGACTGTGGTCTTGCGAACTGAGCCATCAATGGCAGATAAAGCCACAAATTTGCCTTGTGTGTCTTCTATTATCCATTCCGGGACCCCCGCACTTCGGACTAAGCGGGCATCCGCGATACCCACTTCGGGCTTTTTGGCGTCGGCAGTAGACTCTGGTTTAGCATTGGCATCAGTACCAGGTTTAGCCAGGCTTTCAATAGCTGCTTTACGAATTTCGGCATTACGGTTCCATACTTCACCCAAACTGAGCCAGTTCAGTTCCGGGGATAATGTTTCAGCGTGTGCGAGTTGTTGACTACGGCTTTGAGTGGTCGGTGTTGCGTACATGATGACCAGGCCGGTAAAAAACCAAAAAAACATGAATAAGCCCAGTACGAGACCTACCCATCGATGAACTTGATATAAGAGCCAATTCAAAGACTTCATAGTTACCCTCTGAAAGAATGAAATAGTGAGGAAAAATTAATTAATTTGAAAGAGTGTATTAGCAGAAAGTAGAAAATAATCCAGTGTACTTAAAGCCCCGAAATATAATTAGCCAAAGCATTGATCTCATCCTCATTGAGTAAATGAGCTACTTTGTTCATAACCCCCTCTGGACTGTTATGACGCTCATTTAATTTCCAGTTAACCAGTTGGCCACGCAAATACATTTCACGTTGCCCGCCAATCATTGGATAAATAACAGAGTCGGTGATTTTTCCCTTACCATTAATGCCATGACAGCTGTTACAGGCTGGAATGCCTCGTGCTTGATCACCATTGTTAAACAAGTTAGAGGCAACTGGATTGGCCCGATTAACATCTTCACCTTGCATCGGTTTTTGACTTGCAAAATAAGCTGCAATGTCAGCGATGTCCTCGCTAGTTAAATCTTCAGCCATAATAGTCATGACTTGGTGAGTACGCTCTCCAGACTGAAAATTTTTAAGTTGTTTGATGAGGTAATCAGCATATTGACCCGCATGATTAGGCACCTTGGCATCCGTACTCATACCATCTACACCATGACATTCCTGGCAACGCCCCGAGTCAGATTTTTCTTTGCCGCGAATAGGGCTTCCAATTCCTATTTTTTGATTAGACGTTTCGATATTTTCAGCATCAGCCATACACTTTGCTGAACCGAGCAGGGCAAAGGTACTAATCGTTAATAAAGCAGATCTCTTCCAGCAGCTAAGTTTAGAATGTTGGCGTCGTCTTTGTGAGAACGCAGACACAAAACACGACACCTTCATAATCATTAATTTGCTGGTTTACTAGCGGCTAGTTGCTGCACTGCTTCAAGTGACTTTTCGACATTTTCAGCGGGTTTAAGCCCTGTTAATGTAGTTGATATTTTACCGTCTGGTGTGATGATAAAAGTAGTACGCTCTGCGAAACCGTGAGTTATGTCAACACCACGAGAGTCTTTCTTGCCTTCAGCAGCGGCTTTAACAACCAAATCGTAAGCTTTAGAAATTGAGCCGTCAGTATCAGATGCAACTGCCACTTTCCCTGCGCAGTATTCTGGATCAGCCGAGAAATCATTAAGTCTATCGATAGAATCTAAAGATACACCCACAATGCTTGCGCCTGCCGCAGCAAATTTATCAATATTGACGGCAAAAGTATGGGCTTGAATATTACAGCCACCGGTATAGGCAGATGGATAAAAGTAGACGACTACGGGGCCTTTTTGTAACGCTTCTTTAAGTGAATAGTTAAAGGCTTTTCCGGCTAAAGAAGCCTGTGTTTGAAAGTCAGGCGCATCCGTACCCGCTGTTAAAGCGGCAAAAGCAGGTAATGTTATTGCACTCGATAAAAGGCAACCTAATAAAAGACGTTTCATGTGTTTACTCTTGAAGATAGGTGATTAAAGTGGTTTGTAGGTATCGTGACAGGCGTCGTCACATGAGTTTGAAATTTCTATCGCTTTATTAGAGGCAGAATCATAATCGTTGGCTTCAATAAACTTCACAATTTCAGCAGACAAATCTTCGTATCTTTTTGCATCCACGACGGCATCATTTGCATTGCCGCGTTTTGCAAAAAAATCTTCGACTAGTTTAAAATCGGTTTGCATCTGTTTTGCCAGTGCGATAGCAGGAGCTGCTTCTTTGTTAGCAATATTGCCTTGCAGATTATGAGAGTTGTTATCTATTGACTCCATTAATGTTTCGAAGTCAAAAGCGGCTTCAGCATACACATAGCTGCTAGCCAGCACGAGAATAATGCTGCAAAGGTAAATCATCTTACGCATATTTTTATTGATCCTTATGACGGTGGTTTCCAAGCCACCTGTACACCGCACAAATCGGCAAGATTAGTCGTTTGCAGTGTGTTGTAGGTTATGACATGTACTAAATAAAGTAACCCAGAAAGCAGGCCTTCTGGGTTAAGGTCAAATTAAATTAACTCGACATATTTTCTTGCATTAAGCAATCAGTTCCTTAATCACTTTTCCATAAACAACGGTTGGGCGCTCTGAACGACCTTGGTATTTATAGATTAGTTTTAAGTGATCCAAGCCCATTTGGTTTAACACAGTCGCATGTAAGTCATAAGTATCTACACCTAGGCTCTTATCGGCAACTTGTAAACCAATTTCATCTGTCGCACCGTAAGTTGTACCCGCTTTAACGCCGCCACCAGCCAACCATTGAGTATAGCCCCATGCGTTATGGTCACGTCCAGTGCCGCTTTGTCCGTAAGAAGTACGACCAAACTCAGACGTCCATACAACCAGTGTAGAATCCAGCAAACCACGTTCTTTTAGGTCAGCCAACAAACCGGCAATCGGTTTATCAACTACGCGTGCATGCTTGCCATGATTTTCTTCAAGATTGGTATGTGCATCCCAGTTTCTGGTGTCGCCATTCACATCGGTTGGGCCAGAAACTACCTGGATAAAACGTACGCCACGTTCAACCAGACGTCTAGCTCTTAATAGGCTAGTACCATAGCCTTTAGTGACTTCATCATTCAAGCCATACTGCTCTTTGGTTTTTTCACTTTCTTTGCTTAAGTCAACTGCTTCTGGTGCAGTTGTTTGCATACGGGCTGCAAGTTCATAAGCTCTTACACGTGCTTGTAACTCAGAGTCATTTGGATAAGCAGCGTCTTTCTTCTCATTTAACAATTTTAGAAGACTCAGGTTTTCAGCTTGTTGTGTTGCTGCTTCAGTTTCTGGTCTGTCTAAATATAAAATAGGCGAGTTACCAGGACGGAATGCAGTACCTTGATAAACAGCAGGCAAGAAACCAGCACTCCAGTTTACAGAACCACCGGTTGGCTCTCTTTTACCGTTATACAATACCACGTAAGCAGGTAAATCAGGGTTAGCCGTGCCTAAAGCATATTGAATCCAGGCACCCAAAGAAGGACGGCCCGGGTTTAACCCCCCAGTATTCAATTTTAAAATTGAAATATCGTGAGTAGCACCCACAGTCACACTAGACTTAATGAAGGCAATTTTATCAGCATGTTGTGATAGGTTAGGGAGCAGGTCAGAGAACCATGCACCACTTTCACCGTATTGTTTCCAGGTTCTGTTAGAAGCAAACAGTTTACCTACACCACCTTGAGTACTGGTTTTAATACCTTTCAAGAATGATGGAGGCACTTCTTGTCCCGCTAATTTAACCAGTTCAGGTTTGTAGTCATATAAATCGATGGTACTTGGAGCACCATCCATGTGCAGCCAAATAACAGATTTAACTTTTGCAGGAAAATGGGGAGCTTTAGGTGCCAAGGGATCTTCCAGTTCAGAAGCAAATGCTGCTTGCATTATGCCGCCGCCGGGTAACAGTCCGCTCAGTGCCAAGCCGCCAAGTCCATAGCCAGATTTAAGTAAAAAGTCTCTACGAGATTGATTGTTCATGATGCATTTTTCCTATTTAAGTAAGATGATATAAGTTATTAAAACCGGTATATAAACTCGTTTGAGTTTGCAACCGTGTGCACCAAATCAACAAATGCGGCGGCACGGATTGGATCCAGTTTTTGTCCATCTTTTAAGCCAGTGGGGATGCTGATTTCAAACTTGCCATCGGCGGTTTTTTCTCTGACAACTTTTTCGTGGCTGCTCAGGAACTTCTCTAACGTTTCTTTTTCAGAAGCGCTGGCTTTACGAGCAAACAGGATTTCATACAGTCTGTCTAGTTGAGCAGATTCATCAGTACCGGCTTCGTTAATAACCCGTCCGGCTAAAGCTTGTGACCAACCTAAAACGATGTCACTGTTAAATAAAGCCAGTGATTGTAATGGAGTGGTGGTTACATCGCGTTTGCTGTGTGCTTCTTGTGCTGTTGCCATATCAAAGGTATCCAATAATGGATAGGGGAGACTGCGACGGGTAAAGATATACAAGCTACGACGATTTTGATCTTTTTTGTCTTTAGATACTTTCCACTGAGCAGGTGCTGCACCTAAGTTATCAGGAATAGGTGGGAATACACTAGGACCGCCTACTTTATCTTCCAACTTACCTGATGCAACCAATAAAGAGTCACGAATTTCTTCAGCTTCTAAACGTTTTCTTGGGAATACACCTAACAGTTTATTTTCATTATCTGCTTTAGCGATATCTTCACGGTAATCAGAAGATTGACGATAAACGCTTGATAATAAGATTTCACGGTGTAGTTTTTTAATGCTCCAGCCTTCTTTAACGAATTTAGCTGCCAAATAGTCTAACAATTCTGGGTTAGTTGGTTTTTGACCTGCTTTACCAAAATCACTGACTGTTTCTACAATGCCGCGACCAAAATATTCTTCCCATATTCTGTTCACATAAACACGAGCAGTTAATGGGTTAGTGTCGCTGGCTATCCATTTTGCCAAGGCAGTTCTGCGGCCTGATGAGAAACCAGTTGGTTTAATGTCCGGTTTTTCTTCAGTAATCGCTTCAGGGAAGGCAGGTTGTACTTCTTCAAGTTTACGCTCATGGTCACCACCGAAAAAGACATAACTTGGCGGTGCATCTTGATGACCCAACTCGCTCACACCAGAAATAGTTAATGAACCAGAAGCAGGTTTTAGATCATCAAATTTTCTAAGCTCTTCAGTTAGCTCTTTGTATTCTTTATCTTTTAGAGCGATTTCAGCAGAGTAGTCTTTATTGTTAGTGCTATTGCTTGCATCGCGCAAGTAACCTGCTAGATCATCGTCACCTGTTACATTAGCCAAGCGATGGTTAATCCAACGATCATGAGCGTTCCATTGTTCTTTAGGTTTGAAAATGGATTCTCTACTATCAGTTAAATAACGCTCGTTATGATACTTAAGTGCCGCTTCTTTATAAGGTTCAATAATCGCTTGTTGTTTTTCGCGAATTTCTTTGGTTGCTTCTTCCCATTTAGCCTGTTGCTTTTCATACTTGCGTTCAATGTCGCCTTTAGCAGCTGGTATATTATCAACAGCGCTTACGTTAGCAAAGAATGACTGTAAAGAGTAATAATCTTTTTGGCTAATTTTGTCGAACTTATGGTTGTGGCAACGAGCACATTCAACCGTTTGACCTAAAAACACTTTACCTACAGTGTCGGTCATGTCGGTAGTAATTTGGTATTTACGTTGAACCAAGTCACGTGAGTTACTGTTGTCAGGGAAACCTGCGAGGAAACCGGTAGCAATCAGGCCTTCTTGTTTATCAGGTAAAATTTCGTCACCTGCAAGTTGTTCCTGAATAAATTGTGAATAAGGTTTGTCGCTATTAAAAGCGCTGATAACGTAATCACGGTAGCGCCAGAAATTTGGACGGGTTTGGTCGCCTTGGAAGCCAGTACTGTCAGAATAACGAGCTAAGTCTAACCAGCGACGAGCTTGACGTTCGCCATATTTGGTAGAAGACAATAAGCGATCTGCCAATTTTTCATACGCATCTGGTGAAGTATCGTTAACAAAGTTAGCAACATCTTCTGGAGTTGGAATTACACCCCAAACATCTAGGGTAGCGCGGCGAATAAACGCGGCACGATCTGCATCACCAGAAGGATTTAAGCCTTTTGCTTCCAGAGCAGCTAAAACAAAAGCGTCGATCGGAGTACGTACCCAACCTTTGTTTTTTACGTCAGGTTGAACAGGTTCTTTAACGGGTTGATAAGACCACAGCTTTGATTTTGCGGGTTGTTGAGCGTCAGCAGCCGCAACGGTTTTGTTATCAGCAGCAGGCGCAGCAGCAGTAGCGGCTGGGGTTGCAGTTACTGCAGGTGCAGGCGTAGTGGCGGCAGTTGTTGTTTCAGGCTGGCTGGCTGGAGCTGCTTGTGCAACAGGAGCAGGAGCGGTAGCGGTTGCAACTGGAAGCGGCTTAGTTTCTGCTAACGGTGTAGTGGTTGCTGTACTGGGTGCTGATGGGCTACCAATTGAACTCACAGGGCTGTTAAAAGTGTCCGCTGGCCTGGTTGCGCCTATTGAGCTTACTGGGTTGTTAAACAAATCAGTTGCTGCAATAGTCTCACCGGCCAAACCGCCAGCAAGACCCCATAAAATGGCTAAATATAATTTATTTCTTTTCATCGATTAACTCCAAAAATTAAAGCGTTTAAAGTAGTTGCTATAACAACGCCCTTCTAAAATTAGTGTTTATGTTTTGCTGCTGGTTTTGCTTTTTCCTTTTCTTTAGAGGCGGGTTCTTTCGGAGCAGGAATAGCCACTTTTGTTAGTTTTCCACCTTCTTGTTCGTAAAATTGAGCTCCTAAATAACCTGCTACTGTAAAGCCATTGCTTGCTAATACATCAGCTGCTTTTCCTGAACGACCACCGTGATTTGAAACGGTCACAATCGTTCTATCTTTAGGAATTGAACTTAAACTTTTTTCAAGTTGGTCAGCTTGAACACTTAAATAAACAGGAAAGCCACCAATTGAGCTGACTTCATCCGGACGGCGAAGATCGATAACAAGTATTTTTTCTGGGCTTGCGATCAATGCATCAAAATCAGCACGGTGAAGTTGAGTCGATTTTGGTTTATAAGCGTCTGCAGCTGGCGCAGCTGGAGCCGGTTCTTTAGCAGCGGGTGCTGCAAAGGCGAAAGAACTGGTTAACATCATCAGCAGCAGCAACAGGTTCATAGGTTTTTTCATATTTATTTCTCTTTCGGTTTAAGTGTTAAAAGCGCCCACAGTGCGCGGAATTTGATGCATTCATACTAAATAAAAGCATGTATTATGCCAATGTGAGTTATGACAGCTTTTTTACAGTTAATGATTGTTTAATTGCCTGATAAATAGGCTAAAAATAATACTTAGTGCTTTGCTGGGTTGTTATTCAAGGCCTTTTGAAGAGGAAGGATTACGAGTTGGTGCTGAATATGCAACAGTCAATCATCAGTCACTGTCCTTAAATAAACAGGTAGCTGGTTTTGTTGATTTCTGTGAAGGCAATAAAGGGATGTAAGTTTGAGTTATTTTTTCCAAAAAAAAGGCTCGGATAGAATCCGAGCCGAGAACCCACGATCAAAAATTAAGCTTTGTTAGCTCATGCTCCTTAAAATTTTGCGCTCACGGTAAAGCCATACCATTGTGGTTGACCCAGTGTATATGAGTTCCAAAGAACGGCACCCGGTGTCTGATTATTGAAAATGTTTTTGCCTACAAATGACACGTCAAAGCCTTTATCGCGTCTACCGACACCCACGGCAACGTCGAAGGTTGCATTGGCTTTTATCCAGCCATAAGATGACAATAAAGGATCTGAGTTGTAACCACTGGTAAAGGCGGTATTAAAGTTAGCATGCAATTCTTGTTCTCCCGGTATATTAAGACCAACCAATTTTGCAGGGAATCGCACTTCTGGACCCACGTTAAAGGTAAATTGTGCTGCACCCGGTAAAGTCATGCCGGAAACATCACGATAAGCCCCGGTGTTACCCAATTCTAAAGGAACCGCACTGTTTTTAAAGCTGGTGTATTTTGCATTGTTATACGAACCGGCAAAACGTATTGAGGTATATTTTATAGCCCGGAATGAGCCATCTATTTCAACACCGAATGTACGAACGCCTTTAGCATTTCCTGAGGCAGCGATATAAGTAGCGGGTGCAGCTGGGTTAGATTGTCTCGCCAGGTTAGTTGTGTATGAATCTAAGATTGAAACACCTTGTTGATAATTGTTAATGTCACTTAAATAGAAATCGGCATTAAAGTTCAGATCATCATGTAATAAGTTAGATTTGAAACCTATTTCAAAGTTGTTACTGGTTTCTGGTTTAACCTGCGAATCTACACCGTTAACAGTTTGCGAGAAGCCAGCTTTTTGAGCAAATCGATACGAGGTATAACCTGTCCATTGCTCATTAAATTTATAGCTGGGGCTGAAGTTAAAGGTTGGTTGAATCGCTGCATAAGTATTTCCAGTGGTTTGGTTCCAGAGAACACCCATATTGGTTTGACGCAGGTTTTTGGCAGTAGCAACCTGTAATTGTTGTGCTGCAGATAGGTTGCTATAGTTGGTAATGCCAAAATATTGCTGGGCAACGGCGTTAGCGAGTGCGATTTGAGCTGCATTATTGGTTGTTAAAGCGCCAGTCGTGCTATTTGAGTTAAAACCACCGGTATTGACCCCATTAACTATACCAGGATTTAGATCAACTCCGGCACCTTGAACAGAAACAAGTTTGTTGGTGGCATTCTGACGGTTTTCAGCGCTCACACGAACGCCGGTTGTAAGCGTAAGTGGGTCTGTGATATGCCATTTGGCCTCACCAAAGTAAGCAGCCGTTTTATTGTCAATAAAGTTAGGGTTTTGCGTTATTAAGCCATTTAATGAATCAGACATCAGCTTTTGACCGCTACCGTTCGCATAAAGGGTGTTGTATTGGGCAGTTGAAGCAAACCAGGCACCAGCGTCTGAGCCAAAACCAACAGCGTTACCTAAAACCATTTTACGTTCTAACAGGTAGATACCGGTTTGGTAATCGACCAATTTTCCATAACTGGATGATAGCTTGAGTTCCTCGCTGAGTTGAGAGAAGTTATGAATAGCGCCACCACCATTTTGGCTGATGTTAAAGGGCGTACCTTCATCATTTTCCGCCTGGAAGTTATAGCCTCTCGCTGCAGTGGTAGAGGTTAATTTATAATTGCCTAAATTCCAGTCTATTGTTGATGCAATACCTCTGCTATTAGACACTAAGGGATATTGGCTATTCATGTCAAACGCATTGACGCCAGCACCGTTAAGGTAGGTATTCTCATAAGAATAACCAGGCAATAAATTTTTAAAATAGGCTCTATTAAGACGGGTAGAAGCATCCGTACTTAATGGGTTAACCGCACCGTTGGCATAATGGGTCGGTGTACGGGTATAAAATAAGTTGCCGTTAAAGAACTCACTAGAACTAGGTTGTTGATCTAAAGTCAATTTGGCCGTTAAGTTTTCGGTAGGCGTAAACAATAGGGATAACCGCCCTGCCTCACGGTCACGGTTATACCAGGTTTGTCCAGGATTATAGAGGTTAGAGGTATAACCATCGGCTTTGTTAACATGGATGGCTGCACGGAATGCGAGTAAGCCATCAATTACTTTACCGCCTACGGCACCGTCACCAATGATGGTGTTGTAACGACCGTAACTTAAAGAGCCTGAAGCTTCATTAGTGAATGAAGCCTGCTTATTGGTAACGTTAACAGTACCTATATTGTAATTTTTTCCACCTGCAGTTCCTTGGGGTCCGCGATCGACCTGAACCTGTTCTACATCAAACTGGTCAAAACTGTTCATTGGGCCGTAAGAATAGGGCACGCCATCAACCGTATAGCCAACACTACTGTCCATCTGGTCAGTTAATGGCACCATACCAATACCGCGCATAGTCAGACCGGCTGTTCGAGAGTTACCCGAGTTCCATTTAACGTTGCCGACCCGTTTTAAAATCGAGTCCATATCGGTTGATTGAGTTGATTTAAGTTCGTCACCGCCAACTACAGAAGATGAGCGGGTGACTTCTTTCAACAAGGCAATTTTTGGTTTAGGTTTACCTCTAACCACAACTTCACCCAGATTATCAGTTTTTGCCACTTCCTGTTTTGCGCTAGTTTCAGGCGTTTCAGTTGCTAAAGTTTCAGGCGCTGCTCCAGTCGTTTGCTCACTCGGAGCACCTATAGTTGTTCCTGCTCCAACTCCAGCATTTTGTGCGCCTTGTAATTTTTCCAACTGCGCTCTTAGGCGAGCATTTTCTTCTTTCAAAAGATCAACCTGATTGATTTTATAAGTTTTGGGCTTTGATTTCTTTTTGCTGTCCGCTGCTTCAGCATCTTCAAAAGTTACCACGGAAGCACCAGCTACCATAGCCAAAGCCACGCACATGGACAGTGTTTTTTTATGGCTGATCTCGCGTGGGATAGCATTCTGTCGATTTAAGTCAATTAAAAGATCATTAGCAAAACGGGTTTTCATAAAAAGTACCTTTAATATTAAAAAAATCAATCTCTGCCAACTTCGTAAAACCCACAATAAGCTGTTTTCCAAAGTTTCAGATTATCCAACGCAATTTGATTGGATAATTGCTAGAGATTGTCCTGCAGTAAGCAGATTTATTTTAATAAATGCAAAGGTTATGCCATTTTTATAAAAACTAAATGTTCAGACGGTCAGTTAAGGACTTAACCTAAAGTAGTGTATTGATTTTTTAGTCATTTTTTAATCTCCATTTCTTTTTTTTTCATATTAAACTCTGCTTTTACAGAGAAATTTTAGACGAGACTAGCTGTTCGTTTTTACGCAGCGTTTGTTGATTAGGTGTTTAAAAATCAACAGCAAGTTTATCCTGTAAAATACGGAGATCTTAATCCTAAGACCTCCGAATCATCACCCCGGTTTACGTTAAAATTTTGCGCTGACTGTAAAGCCGTACCATTGGGGATTGCCCAGTGTGTAAGAGTTCCAGAGAATGGCGCCAGGTATGTTATTGTTGAAAATATTTTTACCTATGAATGACACGTCAAAGCCTTTATCACGTCGGCCGATACCCACTGCAACGTCGAAGGTTGCGTTGGCATGTATCCAGCCATAAGATGACAACAATGGATCTGAGTTATAACCACTGGTAAAAGCGGTATTAAAGTTAGCATGAAGCTCTTGTTCGCCAGGAATATTAAGGCCGACTAATTTTGCCGGGAATCGTACTTCTGGACCCACGTTAAAGGTAAATTGAGCAGCGCCGGGTAAGGTCATGCCGCTGACATCACGATAAGCACCGGTGTTACCCAACTCTAAAGGTACGGCACTGTTTTTAAAGTTGGTGTATTTTGCATTGTTATACGAACCGGCAAAACGGATTGAGGTATATTTTATAGCTCTAAATGAGCCATCCAGTTCTACACCAAAGACGCGTACACCCGGTACGTTACCCGATGCGGCTATATAGGTAGCGGGTGCAGAAGGGTTAGATTGTCTTGCCAGGTTTGTTGTATAAGAGTCTAAAATCGAAACACCTTGTTGGTAATTGTTAATTAAACTTAAAAAGGCAGCTGCATTAAAGTTCAGGTCATCATTCAGCAACGAAGATTTAAAACCCAATTCGATATTATTGCTGGTCTCGGCCCTGATTTGCGAAGAAACACCATTAACTGTTTGAGAAAAGCCGGCTTTTTGCGCATACTTATACGAGGTATATCCTGTTACTTGCTCATTAAACTTATAGCTGGGGCTGAAGTTAAAGGAGGGTTGAATAGCTGAAAAAGTATCCCCAGTTACAGGATTCCATAACACCCCCAGTTGGGTTTGACGCAAATTTTTGGCTGTAGCTATCTGTAGCTGTTGTGCGGCTGTTAAGCTACTATAATTGGCGGTGCCAAAATATTGTTGCGCAACAGAATTGGCAAGCGCAAGTTGGGAAGCATTATTAGTGCCTAAAGCGCCCGTAGTACTATTAGAATTAAAGCCACCGGTATCAACCCCATTAACTACGCCTGGATTAAGCGCGGTGCCAGTTCCTTGATTAAAAATAAATTTGCTGGTTGCGTTTTGACGGTTCTCTGCGTTTATTCTTACGCCTGTTGTTAATGTTAATGGGTCGGTGATATGCCATTTGGCTTCACCAAAGTAAGAAGCGGTTTTGTTGTCAATGAGGTTAGGGTTAGAGTAAGCCAGACCGTTTAGTGAGTCTGACATTAATTTTTGACCGTTTCCATTCGCATTAAGGAGATTGTACTGAGCTGTTGAGGCAAACCAGGCGCCTGCATCTGAGCCGAAGCCGGTAGCACTGCCCAGGTTCATTTTACGCTCTAACAGATAAATACCGGTTTGATAATCCACCAATTTTCCATAACTCGATGACAGTTTGAGTTCTTCGCTTAGTTGCGAGAAGTTGTGAATTGAGCCGCCGCCATTTTGACTGATGTTAAAAGGTGTGCCTTCATCATTAGAAGCCTGGAAGTTATAGCCTCTCGCTGCAGTGGTTGAAGTTATCTTATAATTACCTAAATTCCAGTCTATTGTGGAAGCAATGCCTCGAGCATTGGACACTAATGGATATTGGCTGTTTTGATCAAAGGCATTAACGCCAGCGCCATTGAGGTAGGTATTTTCATAGGAATAGCCGGGCAACAGATTTTTAAAATAGGATCTGTTAAGACGAGTAGAGGCATCCGTACTTAAAGGGTTGACTGCGCCATTGGCGTAAAACTTGGGTGTACGCGTATAAAATGTGTTGCCGTTATAAAACTCACTAGAACTGGGTTGTTGATCTAAAGTAAGTGTAGCTTTTAAATTTTCGGTAGGGGTGAATAACAGCGATAAACGGCCTGCTTCACGATCACGGTTATACCAGGTTTGACCTGGGTTATACAGGTTAGAGGTAAAACCATCTGCTTTGTTAACATGGATGGCAGCGCGGAAAGCGAGTAAGCCATCAATCACCTTACCACCTACTGCGCCATCACCAATGATGGTATTGTAGCGTCCGTAGGACACAGAGCCAGAGGCCTCATTAGTAAATGAGGCCTGTTTGTTGGTGACGTTGATTGTACCCATGTTGTAGTTTTTACCACCGGCGGTCCCTTGTGGGCCACGATCGACCTGAACCTGTTCTACGTCAAACTGGTCAAAGCTGTTCATTGGCGCGTAAGAGTAGGGTACGCCATCGACCGTAAAGCCGACACTGCTGTCCATTTGGTCGGTGGTGGGTACTTGGCCAATACCTCGCATTGTCAAGCTGAAGGTTCGCGAGTTACCTGTATTCCATTTGACGTTTCCGACCCGTTTTAAAATAGAGTCCATATCCGTTGATTGGGTCGATTTAAGTTCGTCTCCACCTACCACAGAAGAGGAGCGTGGTACTTCTTTTAATGCGGCAATCTTGGGTTTAACTTTACCCCTTACAACCACTTCACCCAGGTTATCGGTTTTTGCTGCTTCTTTCTTGGCAACCACTTCGGGTGCTTCAGCAATGACTTCATTCGGAACAGTAGCGCTTCCAGCAGCTTGCTCAGTGGGTGTTCCGATAGCTGCCGCTGTTGCTCCGCCATTTTGAGCGGCTTGCAGTTTTTCCAGTTGTGCTCTCAGGCGAGCATTTTCTTCTTGCAAAAGATCAACTCGATTGATTTTATAGGTTTTAGGCTTGGCTTTCTTTTTGCTATCCGCTGCTTCAGCATCGTCAACAGAAATCATGGATACGCCTGTTACTAAAGCTAACGCGACGCACATGGACAGTGTTTTTTTATTGCTGACTTCTCGCGGAATAATGTCCTGTCGATTTAAGTCAATTAAAAGATCATTTGCAAAACTGGTTTTCATAAATATTTCCCTAGTCTTAATAAAATTAGCCATAGTGACTTTAGCTACTGGGTGCTTTCAGCTAGTGAACTGCCCAAGTGTATGTAATGTCATGCTAATAGTTGAATAATGTTAGATAGAGTCCTGAAATGAACTAGATCGTATAGGGTAAAAGCAAGTAATGTACCATTCTGGTTAATCTTTTTATATTTGTTGGTTGGTGTGATTTATTATTTCTTATCTTATTGTTTTATATTGATTAAGTTTGTGGTTTGTTTTTTCCGTGAATAGGATTGTTGGAGTATAAAGTTCGGAAAATGGGGTTGATTGCTGGATTATAGTCAGAGCGTGTTGATGTCTTGTTTATTTGGTGCTCGTTGTCAAGCAATTTTTGTTGATTAGGTGATTGTTAGGTGATGACTGGCAAGCAGAAGTTGTTGATTTTGTGTTTATTTTGGTTCAGTCGAATAAACTGAATTACAACAAAAGCGCCAACACTTGCCGTCATCTATTGATCAATATGAAAACAGATTAAAAACGTGATCTATTATCCCGGCTTGATGACTTATAACTGCGTGCTCACCATAAAACCTATCCAGCGAGGAAGACTTGGCGCTAATGTATTCCAGTTAGTATATAAGTCATAGTTTGTGTTAAAGATATTTTTTACCAGGAAGGTTGCATCGAAAAGCTTGTCCCGTCGCCCAATACCGATGGCTAAATCAGTGATGCCATAAGGAGCAACCACCGCATAGCGAGACAACGAAGGATCATTGTTATAGCTAGAAGTAAATCGGTAGTTAACGTTACTATGAAAATCAAGCTTGTCCCAAATAGGTCGCGCGTAATTGGCATTAAGATTAAAGCTAAACTTGGGAGCGCCAGGAAGTGTTTTTCCGCTAGCATCATAGTAGGGTACAGAAGTGTCGCCACCCATTTCAAGCGGTTTGGCATTGAATTTAAAATCTACATAACGGGCATCATTGTATGCCCCAGAGAAACGCAAAGTAGTGTATTTGAGACCACTATACGTTGCATCAAGCTCGAAGCCCTTGACCTGAACTTTGGGGACATTGCCTAAACCACTGGTATAGGCAATTTTGCCGTCGTTGTTTAATAGGGTTTGGGCTTTATCTTCAAAGTACATCGGCTGGAGATAGTCATCGATATCAGTTAAGAAGACATCCCCAGCAAGGAACACGGTATGATCCAGGAAATATGATTTAAGCCCCAACTCATAGCTATTAGTAATTTCAGCCTTTCCGGGTGCAGACTTGCCCCCATTAACCGTGGCTCCAACAATTTGCGAAATACCTGCTTTTTCACCATGCTGATAAGTAAAATAACCAGTATGATTTTCGGTGAACTTATAGATGGGGCTAAAGGTTGCAGTGGGTAATAGTTGCTGGAAAGGATCTGCTGCTGTGTTTTGGTACAGGCCACCAAGTCGAGCTAATCGAATTGCTTTGGCATCAGCGACTTGTTGCTTTTGTGCCGCAGATAATGAGTTGTAAGTAGCAACATTGAAATATTTAAGCGCAACGGAATTAGCCAAACCCAGTTGAGCCGCATTATTTGTTGTTAGTCCGCCACTGGCGTTACTGTTAAACCCGCCAGTTTGTACATTATTGATAGAAGAGGGATTTAGTTCTGCAGCGAACCCTTGGTCTTCAATCAGGCGCTGTGAGTCGGTATGACGATTTTCACCCGTTAACCGTAACCCGGTGTTGATGGTCAACGGATCAGTTACATGGAAATTGATATTGCCGAACCCTGCCACGCTTTCATTATGGAGAGAGTCTTTAGTTTTAACGTACAAACGATCGAGAGCATTGGATAACAAATAGCGTCCATTTCCATCTGCGTCAAGATGATTGTACTGGGCAGTGTTTGCGTAATAAGCCCCCGCGTCTGAACCATAACTATTTTGGGTTCTTCGATCAGGCATGTCGTTTTTGTATAAATACACGCCTGTCTGGTAGTCAACGAAGCCTCCGGTTTTTGAACTCAGTTTTAACTCCTGGCTATACTGTTGATATTGGACGTGTCCAGGCGTGGGAGATCGGTCGATATCAAACAGGGTGTTGGGTCCACTACTCGATATACCGTTATCAAAATAGTAGTCACGGGCGGCTGTTAGAGAGCTAAGAGTATGATTGGCAACATCCCAGGATAAGTTTATTGTGCCGCCTTTAGTACTGTATTTACTTGGAACCTGGTTTAGCATATCGTATTGGTTACCAAAAAAATTACTCGCAATGTTGTAACTCTTTTCCTGGGCGAACCAACGCCTGCTGAGTCTGCCAGCCTGTTCCAGGCTCTGGTTTACAGGGATTGGATTTCCAGATGCGTCCAAGGTATCGTAAAAGTTTGGAGTCGGTCTGGGCAAGGCAACATAACTACCGTATTCGCTAATCGTTGGTGTATATTCCAGGCTAACCTTAGCCTTGAAAGTATCTGTCGGCGTTAAAAGGAATTGGAGGCGCCCGAAAGTGCGGTCGCGGTTTTGGAAGGTTGTTTTCGGTTCATTAAGATTCTGTATTTGTCCATCGGCCTGCTCGCGATAAAAGTTTCCCCGCCAGGCAAGTAATCCATCTTTGATCGGACCTCCCACTGTGGCTTGGCTTCTAATTGTATTACGTTCTCCATAGGTAAGGGACGCATAGGCCTCGGGCGTAAATGTCGGGCTTTTGGTCTTAATGTTGATTTGACCAATACTGGAGCTTTTTCCACCTTGAGTACCTTGTGGGCCTCTTGTGACATCGAAACTTTCCAGATCGATAAAATTGGTAGAAGCCGCTATGGCTCCTGTGCCATAACCTTCACCATCGACATTCGTACCGACGCTTGGATCCAATTGGCCGACACCACTTGCCCATCCTACTCCGCGAATCATCAAGCTGGCTGCTTGCGGATTGTTGTAACCCATCCCAACATTGCCGACTCGGGTAATGATGTCACGGAAATTCACAGTATCCTGTTTTTTTAGCTCCGATCCAGCAACTATAGAAACAGACTTCGGTGTTTCTTTCAGAGTCTCTAGCGGATTTTTGGGTTGGCCTCTTACGACAACCTCATCGAGATTGCTGGGTTCTTCTACTTCTTCAGCTTTGGCAACAACTGGCGTAGGTTCGGTTCCGGATATGCCGGGCACTGTAGTTTCTGCAACAGCAGCTCCTCCACCTTCCTTCGGAGATACATTAACCGCTTGTTTAAGCTGGTCTCGTTCTTTTTCTACGGCCTGGAGTTTTGCTTCAGTTCTTTCCGCTTGTTCGCGCAAACGAATAACCTCCGCCTGTAAATCATTGACGACTTTTTCACTTTGCGATTTATGTTTTGAACTCTTTCTGGTTTCCGCTTCGACGTCATCAACAGACATCATCGAAACGCTGGCGACCAAGGCGGCCACACAGAATGAAAGCTTACTTTTGCAACTCACCGATGGGGGAATCACCTCCGGTCGGCCAATGTCAGCCAAAAGCCCTGAATAAGTATCTGCTAAACGGTATTTCATTAGATATCCTTCTTAATATAGTCAAAACCTTGTTACCGCATTGCACATAACTTGGGGCAACTCGTTTTAGATAAGCTAACGCCATCAATTATTTTGATAACTAATTGATATTGCCAGTGTTTGCCCCGAAAAACTCAGGGTTATCCGGGTAAAAGCAATGGCTATGCCAGAAAACACAGATACTGAATGTTTACGTTTGTAGATAGACAAATGATCAAATATTACAATGAGTTAAATTCGATTAAATATATTGCAATAAGCAAACAAGCTATATAGACTTTATGATTTAGAGCTTTAATCGCTTTCAACTGCTTAGCAACAAACACTTCCTGCTACTTGTGTGTTAAGTCGCTGTTTTTAAAGTGATTAAATAGAGCTAGTCAAACAGCATGATAGGAGCATAGTAGCAACACCCAGTAAGCAACATTCGACCTTTACAGCTAAAAAACGCCGTTAAAACAAGTGCTACTTGTGTACAATAAATTTTAGAACCTTGAATGGACAGGCTTGCAATAATCAGCTTTAAGTTGGACTCAAAGGTAACGTCTGATTAAGCGGAGGAGGGGGGGTACTCGATCTATCAGGCCTTAAAACCTGATAGATCCGAAAATTGTTGATAATGAGAAATTCGGTATTACCAATTACGCATACAGTTTATTCAGGAAGCGGGTATCCCGTAATGGCAGAGGAGAAGAACAGCCAGGGAGACGATCCTTTCAAACTAAAAAATACTAATAAGGCCACGAATACCTGAACACCGACGATGGCTAATGCCAAGTTGGACACCTTACCCGTACGGGTATCTTTCAGTCGGGTAGCGCCTATATAGAGTGCTAGCGATATTAGCAAAGACCCAAAGGTAATGCCGGAGCCTGACTCAAAAACAAACCGCAATGCCCGCGCCGTCGCAGGTGCAAGCAGGGTAAAAAAGCCCGCCAGTTGGAGATGACGATGCCAGTTAGAACGTCG
>CAIPPE010000165.1 GCA_903866825.1 uncultured Methylococcaceae bacterium | reverse complement strand
CTTTGTAGCCCACGCCTTCACCTTCCTCTCATTTTTGGTTTTCATATAAGGATTATAAAATAAACTACTAATAAAATTAAATGAAAATGAAGGAAGAGATATTTAAAGGATTTATGTTTAAAGGACGCCCTGACCCTAATTATTCCAAAGTAACTGACCAAGTTAAATTTATTCCTTTTAATTATTGCCCATATTGTAAAGTTAGAATATTACCTACTTCCAAAACCTGTAAAAAACATAGATTAATAGACCCAGAAGCACGCAAAAAACATAGTGAAGGAATTAAAAAAGGGTATAAAGAGAGGAGAGAATTTTATAACCAAACAAAAAAATGAATAAAGAATACGAATATTTAAGAAAAGCTTACAATAATGTTGCAGAACAAGAAGGTGATTATTTAGAACTAATTTTTCTATGTGTCCCGATTGTAATTTTATTAGTAGTTTATTTTATAATCCTTATATGAAAACCAAAAATGAGAGGAAGGTGAAGGCGTGGGCTACAAAGTATATGTTTGAGCATTTTAAAGATAATCAGTTTTGGGTGGTAAGACGAGATGAGCCAACTATAGGAGAAAGAATGGTAGAACATAGTGAGTTTGTTGAAATAACCATTACCTATAATCTCCCTACCAAGGGCAAAACAAAATGAAAATATGGACAACAAAATAATAACAATAGGATTTGTAGTCATATACACTTTTGGCTTTATAATGTTGCTACTTACTAGTTCTTATTTTAATAAATAAATATGAGAAACAATCCATTTAGCCTAAGCGAACCCACAGACGGAATTATTACTAATGCACCTACTATGAAAAATGACCCCTTAGAGAAATTGTTGGAGGCTTTTAATAGAGATTTTTCAATTATCTTCAGTCCTTTAGAAGATGCTATTGCTGACTACCGAGATTTTCGATTATTCAAAGAAGCGTTTTGTCGCTTAGTTGGCTATACATTTTCAGACATTTATACCCTCGGCATCACGAAGGGACGGGAGGAGGTGAGGGAGGAAATAGAAGTATTACCAATATGTAAAGACGATGGAATTACTAAAAATGAAACAGACGAGGAAAATGTTGCTTTCATTCGAGGGCAGGCACACTTCAAAGAACACGCCTTATCAACTTTTAATTCCCTTAACTATCCCCTTAACAACCTAACAGATAAATGAGTATGAATAATTGCAAAAAATGTGGAAGTGAAATAGACCAATATAGATTAGTTTGCCCAGTTTGTCATCCCGAAAAATCGCCACAAGGAAGTGGTTGCCCTGCTTGTGGTCATTACTGCACTTGTGGAATTCAGTTTAGTCCTTCCCCCACCGACCAACGGCTCGATAGGTTTGAGAGTGCTATAAGGGAGTTGGCGAAAGTGGTACAAAAAGAAAAGGAAAATCAATTACACAAAATAACAGGATGCGAAAATGTCCACTATGTCTTAGAAGATTATATTAACAAAATATTAGGTGGGTAGAAATAAGATATGAAAAATCACAATAAATGGTTGATCTGGTCCATTGAACATGAAATGTGGTGGAGTGGTGAAGAAGAAGGATATACAAATTTTAGAGTAGATGCGGGAATATATACGTTTGATCAGGCTAGAAAGATAGTCGCTGGCGCTAATAAAGATTTAGAATTTAATCCGAAAGAGGCGATGATTGAGTATGAACAGATGTTTGATCCTGAGATTGAAGAAAGTGATGACCACGATCTGCGTACAGCTCATAAAGGGTAAAGAAAAGCCCCGGCGTAAATGCTAGGGCTTTTCTGTTATTCTATTTCGTTACTTGGTTGTTTTTTTAAAGCTTCATCTTGAGTAACTTTTAACATCTTTTCATAGTTATTTTCAATCAAAAGTCTAAAAGTTGAGGCCATTGTCTGCCGTCCATAATGTGTCTCTAAAAATTTCCTAATATACTCAAATTTTCGACGTGTTTCACCCTCAATTCGCATAGAATGTAATATATTTGCCATTTTGTAAAGTACCTTAAAGGTACCTTTAGTATACCAAAAGTAGACTACGTGTCAACCAAAAAACCCTTATTTATCAACATGTGGTATACTTTTGGTATACTCCTACTAAGTGAAAAATACCCCCGTATAGTAGTGAAATATGGCTTAACACGAACGTATTTTTAGAAATTACTAGACCTACTACCCAAAACGCCTATATATAGTCCCTGGTGTATATGCCACTGTGTTGACTGTCTGCTGTTATCCTCTCTACTCTTTTATATATATTTATATAGTAGGTATAGTAATATAGAAAGAGGGCTTAACTGGTTGATAGAAAGTGGTGCTAGTCCCTTTTCTATACCACGTGTTAATTGTTGCGGAGGACTAGTAATTTATGGGGATAACTTCTTTGCGACCGATCATCGCACGTGTTATTATTTGTGGTAATGATCACTAAACGTTCCGCAGCCAGCAAAAGAATGTGG
The DNA here is from genome assembly GCA_903866825.1 of uncultured Methylococcaceae bacterium. Classification (GTDB taxonomy): domain Bacteria; phylum Pseudomonadota; class Gammaproteobacteria; order Methylococcales; family Methylomonadaceae; genus Methylobacter_C. Next base: position 30,333 of record CAIPPE010000165.1, on the reverse strand, counting down.
GCTAAAATTCCAGTTGCTACCAGGATTGAGACAATGAGAAATTTGGCGAAGTTGAAGAATGAGAAAATGACAAAGGAGCAACGCAAACTTCACTCTGTGAAAATGTTTAAAGCTAAGTTATCAAAACATGGACATAATTAAGACTTGGCCGCCAAATATAAAAGAGATACGAAAGGTATTTAATCTCGAAGGTGAGAAACCAATGTTCTGTTACGGAAAAGTTATTTACGCTCCTTATGGAATTGTAGATAGCGCTTTAATGCACCATGAAGCAACTCACTCGATTCAACAAGAAAACATTGGTGGTCCTGTTAAGTGGTGGAAGAAATATTTAACTGATAAAGAGTTTCGATTGGATCAAGAAATCCCAGCTTACCAGAATCAGTACAAAAGATTCTGTGAACTTCATACTGATCGAAATCTACGTTTCAGATATCTCCATGTAATTGCAAAAGGTATGGCTTCCGAAATGTACGGAAATATGGTAGAATACAGCCAAGCATTACAACTAATAAAAAACTAATAGGTTTTTTGGTTTATACCAATATGGCATGTACTCCTGAACAAGCAAGAAAAAATGGAATGAAGGGTGGACGCAAGAAAGGCGTTTCTACATTAGAAGCTGAAAAAGCTCGCGAATATATTGCTAATAGAATTGGCGATTATATGCCAGCTATTTTTGAAGCATTGGTAAATAAAGCTGTAACAGGTGATGTTATGGCTACAAAAGAATTACTTGACCGGGCTTTTGGTAAGTCTGTTCAGCCTAGCGAAATATATGGAAAAGGAGGTAAAGATTTAGTACCAGATTCATCTACAGATAAAATTGCTCAAGACGCCTTACTCACTTTTATAAATGAAATTACAAGAAATCCTAAAAAACGATAATCCTAAAGAATTACGATCTTTATTTGGTTTTAAAAAAACTGATTCAGACGAGATTATCGCTCTAAAGTTCAATTTGTGGTCACGTAAGTTTTTTCCTCAATACTTTAAAAGTCCTGATGCACCAAAGCACGCAGATATGGATTTGCACAATCTCCAAGCGTATCGAGGCGAGATAGCACAATATGTTGATGTGGCATTTAGAGGTGCGGCTAAAACTGCTCGTACAAAACTTTTTATATCATTTGCTATTTTAAATGACCGAGACAAGACACGTCGGTTTATTCGCTGCTTATCTTCTGACGGAGATAACTCGCAACAGTCTGTGACTGATATTTACAATATGCTTATCCAGCCTAAGATTCGTGCTCTTTATCCTGAAACGTTTGAGAAGACAGAGATTAAGCGCGAGGAACGTATGGGATCGTTCACGACTTCAACAGGTATCAAGGTGCTTGCAAAACAAATCGGAGTTGAACAGCGAGGTAAAATTATGGATGATGCTAAGTCTGATTTTGATTGGTACGACGACTTTGAGACTAAGACTACAATTCGTTCGGCACTTTTAACTCGTAAGATTTGGGACAACATGGAAGAAGCACGTACTGGATTGGCTCTTGGTGGTTCATCAATTTATACTTGCAACTATTTCTCTGAATCGGGTAACGTCCACACGCTTGTTACAAAATCATCATCATCAAAGGTGGTAGATATTTGGCCTATTGAGGATGCTGAAGGTAATCCAACATGGGAACGTTATTCAAAATCTGACATTGCAAAGATGCGAGAGGACGACGATGACTTTGAGGGTGAACGTTTGTGTAAGCCTAATGCTTCAAAAGATATTTACTTTGATCGTCAAAAGCTAGAGGCGATGCCAATTCTACAGCCAATCAAAACGCTTGGTGAATTTAAGATATTCCGGGAGTATAAAGCTGGACATCGAATTGCCTCTGGTCATGACGTTGCCGGAGGTGTCGGACTAGATAGTTCAACTTCGGCTTTTATTGATTTTGATACTATCCCAGCCCAAGTTGTCGGAACGTTTAAAAATAATATGATTCAACCTGAATCATTTGGCGATGAGATTTATACGCAGGGCAATCGTTTTGGCGGATGTTTACAAGCCGTGGAAAATAATAAGTATGATGCAGCAATTCTAAAGGCCAAGCAACTCGGTGCTAATTTGTATAAGACAAAAGGCCGAGAGATTAAGGTCAATGCACCACCGCCTACGATTTATGGCTGGAATACAAACTCTTTGACTAAAGGACAAATGCTTTCGTCTTTAAAGTTAGCTATTGAGGACGGTTTGATTGAATTAAATGACCTTGACCTTATTAATGAAGCTAAAAGTTACACAAGAAACGATTTGATAGATAGTGAACCTGACGCACGCTTGGCTACTCGGCACTTTGACCTTCTTATCGCCTGTGCAATCGCTTGGCAGATGAAAGACCGAGCAACTGCGAAGGCAGTAAAGCCGACTGAACAGCCGACAATTTGGCAAAGAAAAGAATCCACAAATCCAGCAGTTTAACTATTGTGCGGATTGTAGGTTTCATGGTATAATTATGTTAATAAAAAATGGCAACCAAAAAAACTCCTGTTAAGCAAAAGAAAGTCGTCACTCCTAAAGTAAAAGTTAAGGCAGTTAAGCCTGTCGTTGAATCATATAAGTATGAAGTCGAAATTCATGTAAACAATGAAGTCTTAGTCGCTAAGACTAATGATCTTGTTGCTGTCTTTAAAAGTTTCAAACGCCCTGTCTACAAGACAAAGGCTATTTTGCGTGTAACTGATCTTGAAACTGGTGCTAAGACAGAGAAGGTTTACATGATTCCAAAGATCAAACAGTTGTTAAGCAGCGAGACTTCAATCAACTTTTTAGTAAAGAATATAAAAATCTTAATACATGGCGTATAACTCAATCTTTAAATACATCTTAGAGGAAGAAGCAAACTTTAAGACCGCTAGAGTTCCTATTGCTGATAATTGGGAATGGAATATGTACGAGCATATTCAAAAGTGCTTGATGGCGAAGAATTCAAAGTTTACTAAAGGACCTGATGATAATTCTCGTCCTTACAAGAACATAATGCGTCCGATTCTTAATGTCGCTTATCGTTCAGAAGGCTTTAATGTAAAAGACATCGAACCTTATGTTGATAATCCTGATGAATACTACAAATCGTTTTTAGTACGAAAATATAATCCTCAATGGGCTAGAAAGAACAACCTTGATACCTGTATTGATGAATCGGTTGAAAGTTATGTTGATTACGGATTAACTTTGTTGAAGAAGGTAAATAATACCCGACCTGAAGTAATTAAGTTGCCGTCGCTAGCTTTCTGTGATCAGACCGATATCCTTTCTGGTCCAATTGCGATTAAACATGCTTTTTCAATTGATCAGTTACTTGAGCAGAAATGGTTCAAAGATAAAGTTGATGAAGCCATTGTTATGTCTCAAGCAACCAAGGCATCAAATACTCAAGATAAAGAAAGAAGCAAAACACCCGGAAAGTATATTGAGGTTTACGAAGTTCATGGAATTTTCCCGGAGACTTGGTTGAATTCTGACAATGAAGATGATCAGTACATGGAGGAATCGAATTATATTGGACAAGCTCATTATGTAACTTTTTATGAAAATGAGCAGGGAGAGAAACAAGGTATTACTTTGTTTAAGGGGAAGGAAAAGAAATCAATCTTTAAAGCAATTGTCCGCGATGAAGTTTACGGACGCGCATGCGGGTTTTCTGGTATTGAGGAATTGTTCCAGTCTCAGATTTGGACTAACTACTCTGAGATTAAGATAAAGGACATGCTTGATGCAGCTGCTTTGATGCTATTACAGACAAACGACGAATCATTTGCTACTCGCAATAAGACAAAGAATTTGGTAACAGGTGAGATATTAACTGTAGCTGAAGGTAAGACATTGGGCCAAGTTAATTTAACTCCACAAAATATACAGGCATTTAATAGCGCAGTTGAACAATGGGAACAGCACGCGAGGACAACTGGATCAGCTGATGATGCTCTATTAGGAAAACCAGCAACTTCTGGTACACCATTTCAACTTGAGGCACTTAACGTCCAGGAAGGAATGGGACGCCATGATGATCTACGAGGTAAGTTAGCTACATTTTGGGGAGAGGTTTATCGAGACTGGATTCTGGGCTTTCTTGTGGCTGATATGAATGGTGGAAAAACTTTTTCTGAAACATTAAGTTTAGATGAGATGCAACAGGTTGCTGAACAGACTGTAACCAATTACGTTAATGAGTTGATTATCAACAAGTTATCCACAATGAAGCCGGGAGAGGTTGTTGATCCAGCTCAGTTTGAAACTATTAAGACAAACTTAAAAGCTTCATTACTGAAAGGAGACAGTAAGAGATTCATGGAGATAATGAAAGAGGAATTCTCAGAAATTCCAGTTGAGGTAGAAATGAATATCGCTGGTAAGCAGAAAAATCTATCAGGTATGAGCGATAAGCTTACAAACATCTTCCGAACTGTTATTGCAAATCCTCAGATACTTGCAAATCCCCCTATCGCAAAACTATTTAATCAGATACTTGAATCAGCTGGTCTTGATCCATTAGATTTCTCTGGTTTAACTAATGCTGGCGCACCAACTTCTTCAGCTCCTATGCCTGGTGCAGTTCCATCACCAATGAACGACATGATGAATAAGATGATGGGAGCCGGAGGTGGAGATAATATTAATCAAAATAAATAATATGATAGATAAAATATTAAATGATCAGGAAAAAGTTAAGGTAGGTCTTTTTGTTGAAGATACGGTTATGTTTGAAGCAGTTAAGAAAGTTCTTTTGGCTGGGATATATTACAATGGTGTCCTAAAGCCAGGAGTAAATTCTGATCCATTACAAAATTATGCTCTTTCACTAGCTTCAAATCCTGGAATTAGTAATGAGATTTTGGGTCAAGATTTAAGAGCAACATCGGAAGGTATAATGTTTCTCGAAAATGGGTTGAAAAAATTAAAAGATTACAAACCAGCTGTGATTTCTCCAATTCAACAGGAGAATCCAGCTATATAATAATAAAAAATTCGTATGGCAAAATACATGGAATTAACAGCGTCGGGTCAGATAAAGTCACGTCCAGGTCAGATGTTTGGATTGTTCATCGCTTCAGCTTCAGGAAGTCCAACTCTTAAAGTCTGGGATAGTCTTACTGCGTCGGGTACGGTTATGATAAATACATTTACACCAGTTGCGGGTCAAACATATTTCTTTGGCGCAAGTGCCGGAAATATCGGAGGCGTGGATTTTACCACTGGTTGTTATGTCACTGTCGGAGGAACTGTGGATTGCACAGTGTTCTACGATTAGATTCTGTGGTATAATTAGGTCGTAAAATTAATATTAATTAAAAATAATTTCTTAAATATATGGGATCATCAAGAATTACGTTAAGCCAGAAAGGTTTGTCAAAAAGAACATCACATGGTTTGGGTGAACTTTTTACAGCTCGTTTCTATTACGACTTTTCAGTTGATGGTGGAGCAATTTCGACAATCACACCCAAGAAAACAGTTATGCTTCCAAAGAACGCAGTCATTGTGGCTGGTACTTTGAATTCAATTACTGCTCTTACTTCAGGAGGTTCTGCTACTGTCGCTGTTGGTACTGATGCTGGTTCTTCAGCTACTGCTTTACTTGCTGCAACTGCTTACACATCGTTTTCATCAAACGCTTTGATAAACGCTGTACCAGTTTTCGCAACACCAGTTAAGCTTTCAGCTCAAGGATCAATCACAGTTACTATCGCAACTGCTACTGTTACTGCCGGAGCGATTGAAGGAGTATTTCAATACTACGTCGCAAGAGGTTAGTGTTAATGGTTATCGCACCTAACAAAAGTGAATTATTCAGGATAAGTTATCACACTTTCAAAGTGACTAAACAATTATCATTTTATGTCAAATGACAACGGATCAGAAGAAGTAATCGTCCCTAAGCCTGGTGAAGGTGAAGGTGAAGGAGAAGGTGAGGGTGAAGGTGCTAAAGGTAAAGACGAAAAAGTCGTCGAAACTCCTGAAGCAAAACGTGCTCGCTTAATGCGACAGCTTGAACAACACAACAAGAAATTTCCTGTTGCGGAAGAAAAGCCAAAGCCTGAAGCGCGCTCAAACAAGTCAAAGGAACTAGATTATGGTCAAAAGGCTTTCTTGATTGCCAATGGCGTCAAAGGGTCCGATGAAACTGCACTTGTTGAGGATATAATGAAAAATACTGGCAAGTCTTTAGACGATGTTTTGGAAAGTAAATATTTCCAGGCTGAACTTAAAGAACTTAGAGACGCTCGAGCTACTTCGGAAGCAATTCCAGGAAGCACAAAGCGTTCAGCTCAGTCCGCGAAAGATTCTGTGGAATATTGGCTCGCAAAAGGCGAATTGCCACCCGCTAGTGAACGAGAATTAAGAACTAAAGTTGTTAATGCTCGAATCAAAAAAGAATCTTCTACGAATGTCTTTACATCTCAAAACGTAGTTAAATAATCTATAATTTTGACTTGATTTATCAAGTTAATCTTATAATTAATGAGTAATACAATCGTATACGCTGAAGACTGGGCTGTTAAAATCCAGGAGCGTCTTGCGGAACCAAATAAGTGGAAAATTATTTGCCGCGTAGAGTACACAGACATGGCTGTGCTTCACAATCCATATGAAACTGACGCTACTGTTCAGTCCGGTACACGTGGTACCGCTTACACAATGCAAGATATCGTTACTACCGATGAAAACATCGCTATTAACACTTTCAAAATCTTGCCTCAGATCATTGACCGAGCTGATTTGGCTCAGACCACCTATGTTTCCCAGATGCAAAAAGCTGGATCACAGGGTGTTCTTTTGAATGAAGCTATCGAAACAGCGGTTTTTGCTGATTACGCTTCTATGACGACCTTTGACAATACAAAGATTGGTGGAGCTGCTGGAAACATCACTGTTTCTGCTGCAAACGTTGACGATATCATTCGTGGTATCAAGCGTGAAGTTCGTATCGCAAATGGAGAATCAGTTGCAGAACGCGAGGGTTACTTCATTGTATGGAGACCTGCTGACTTTGAGCTTTTGGAAGCATTTGTTCAGGCAAACGGTTTCTCTACTGCTGATGGAGCTTTGAAGGACGGTACATCTCAGGGATTCAATTACATGAATGTACAGCACTTCTCATCTAATAAGCTTACAGCTGGTCACTTAATCGCTGGTGTTAAGAACTGTTATCACCTTGGTATCGTAAAATCTACCTATGGTCAGATTGTCGTTACACAAGATCCTCTTAACGTTTCCGGTATTGGTGTTATCAGTCGTGTAGACTTCAAGGGTAAGGTTTGGCATAACGTAAAGCCTATTCTTTTCAACGTAACAGTTGCCTAGATTTGGTTTGTTTGCTTCTTCAGTCTCTCTCCTTAAAGGGAGGCTGGGATAAGAAAACAAAAAATGTCATTACAATTTTCAACAGGATCAACTTCAAGGGCTGGGATTGTCGAACTTATTGACAAGCGACTTGGAACGAACGCTTCAACTTATCCAATAGCTGATAAAGTTGCTGATATAAATAGCGCGATTGATGATGTTACCGCTATTGCTCTTAAAGCTTCTGGGAATTGGCAGTATGACGATAATAACCAGACAGACGAGCCAGTAATCTATCTAGACATTGTGAATGGTCAAAGACAGTATTCATTCATCAAAGATGGTACTGGAAATGTTATTTTGGACTTTTACAAAGTAATGGCAAAATGGCCTGATAATATTTACCATGAACTTGATCCAGTTGATCAACAATCAGATGGACCAACAAGTTTAATTGATGAAAGAAATGTTGCGGGTATTCCAGTTTGTTATGATAAAACTGGAAATAGTATCTTTTTAGACTTGATTCCAAATTATGATATGCCAAAAGGTATTAAGATTTTCATCAATCGAGAATCTCAATACTTTACTGTTACAGACACAACTAAAATGCCGGGATTTGTCGGTCTTTTTCATCGCTATCTTGTGATCAAAGCGGCCTACACTTATGCCGCTTCAAAAGGCTTACCTCAAGCCGGGGGACGTCTACGAAATGGTGCTTTTACAGGATTACTGTATGAGGTAACAACAATGGAAGCACAGATTGATGCTTATTATGGTGGACGCGCAAAAGATGAACGACCTCAATTACAAGGTAGACAAGTAGCATTTTATTAAAAAATATGATTAAAAAATTATTACACACAACGGTTGGAGCGCGAGTAGGAATGGGGTTAGGATTATCAGGGTTCAATCAGGTTACTGTTGAGCATATTAAGGCTGGCGAAACTTCAGGACAAAAATCCACTGTCTATAATGCAAGAACAGACAAAGGTGCTGCTGCCCTTGCTTCGTTAATGACAGGAGCATCTCAAAGTGGTATTACATCTCCACTACCACCTCTTTATCTCGCACTTTCAACAACTACTCTGACACCAGCTAAGACCGATACAACATTAACTGGCGAAACATCTGTGGCTGGACTAGCTCGCGTTCTAGGAACAGTGGGTTCGTATACAGCTCCTACTACTTTAGATGGTGTTGCTTCATATTCAATTACTTATAGTTTTGTTTTAACTGGTTCTGGTCCAGTCACAGTAAACTCTGTAGGACTATTTGATGCTATTTCTGGGGGCAATCTTCAGTACGAATCAAATGTAGGGGCACCCCCAGTTATGAATACCGGAGACACATTTGCATTGACTTGGACAATTAATCTTTAAAAAAATGGGTAGAGCAACATTAGTAGATAATTTAATAAATACTTCTCCTGGTGGAGGTGGGACAGGCGTAAATTATCATTACTATGTTAATTGTAATTTTACCCTATCTTCTTTGACAAATGGTTATGCTATTTTTGGAGTATCAACTATTTCAGCCTTAAGTTCCGCTCCACAACTTCAAGGTGCAACTTATAATGGAATTCCACTAACCAATATTGATAACCTTCGAGGTGGTAATTCTGCACCTGAATGTATCTCATGGTTTTGTATGCCAAATCCTCCAAGTGGCACAAACCAATTCCAAATAACTTACTATGATCCAGCAGGTTTTGGAGGACCATCAAGCGCAAACATTGTAGCTATGACTTGGAATAGTATGCTTGGTTATACCGGGAACCTCGGCTATAACGGAGCTTATAATGTACCAACAACGAATCCTTCAGCCTCAATCACAACTCTTAGTCCTTACGATATTGTTATTTCTTCTAACATGGGTATTGGATCAACACCAGGATCAGGATATACATTAGCTCACGCAACAAATGTTGGTGGAGTTATGTATCAAGAATTTGTAACACCTGGAATAGAAGCTCCAAGTTGGACTGGCTACACAGCATATTGGACGATGGACGCTTTTGTTCTTTCTGCAAACCTTCAAACTTTTACAGCCACAATTACTGACAATGTAAAGAACGGGGCATCTCGCTTTGAAACTGTAGCGAGATTAATGAGTTATGGTAGAACAATCTCAGATTACGTAACAAGGGGTGCTGGACGAACTATTACTGCCGGGAAATTATTTACTGCCACCATTACTGAGAATGTCACAAATGGCGCTGGACGATTTGCAACTGCTTCAGGATTTAAACATGAACAGCCTACTAATTCTCCAAAGATTATCTCAACTGTGACTAATTTACAAAAGACTGTAAAAAATGTTTTAGCAGTAGCAGGACAGTATATGGGATTTGGAACTTCAAACTATTCAGGTGGTGAGATACTCTCAAGTGGACCGCAAATAGTTTACAGTAGTGGTCCTAAAAATTTATCAAACGTAACTAATTTAATTAAAGAATAACATGACAGGAACAACATCAAAAATATCAACAACGGAAGGATTAGGGAAAAATATAGGAACATATGAGATTACAGAAAGTGGAAATCTTGTAGAACTTCAACGTGCCGTTCCTTCTGATTCTGCTGGTGTTGAAAAAGGCACAGTAGCGAATCCGATGGTTGATAAGTCAATTATTAGTCAAGATACACCAGGAACAACTGACAGCGTTTCTGTGGCTGGATCAACTGGCTCAGGAACAAAAAACAACATCAAGGACGATACGGCTTGGGGTGATGGGGTTGTTGCCGGTATCTTGTCTGTAGTTAATCGTTTGTATAATGGCACAAGTTATGATCGCCCCCGATCAGCTGGCCCAATAGGATTTGCAGGTGTTACTCCATTTGCTGCACCAGCAAGTTACGTTTCAGGTGTGACTGCTGCTATGACAGGCACAACCTCGACTTCACTTCTTGCCGCACCGACAACAGGTCTACGAAATTACATTACTCAATTGCTTGTAACAAACTCTCATGCCACTGTCGGAACATTTGTTTCTATTCAAGATGGAAATGGAGGTACGACAATTTATGAAGGTTACGCAGCTCCACTTGGAGGCGGTTTTTCAATTAGTTTCCCAATCCCACTAAAACAACCAACACTTGCCACCGCACTTTACTGCGCTGATGTTACAACGGGTGCAAATGTGATTGTGTCAGCGAGTGGATTTACAGGTGCATAAATATGTCTTTAACTACTAACTTAATAAACTATTGGAAGTTTGATGAAAGTTCTGGCAATGCTAGCGACCTTATTGGTGGTGTGACTTTAACAAACTCTAATGTTACTTATGTTGCTGGAAAAATAAATAATGGTGCATCATTTAATGGTACATCTGCTCAATTCTCTGGAACTGGTGGAAGTTCATTAAGTCAACCATTTTCATTACAAGCCTGGATTAAACCTATAGGGGGAACTTACATTATGGCATTTCGTAATGCTGGTAATAACCAAAACTACGATATAAACCTTGACGTAGGTAGCCATGTTCAAGTTGGCACTTACAATGGTTCTGGTGGTGACAGCATCACGTCTTCGACTACCGTTTCTGCAAGTAACTGGTACCACATCGTCGCCGTATTTAACGGCGCATCTTCTGCTTTATATGTAAACAATGTTGCATACACAGGCACGATTAACGCACTAACCTGTGGAACTCAATGGTATTTCGGAGCAAATGCTGGGGCAAGTTGGTACTCAGGATTAATTGATGAATGTGCTGTATGGACTAGGGCTTTAACAGCAACGGAAGTTTCACAACTTTACAATGGTGGAGCAGGATTAGCTTATCCATTAGTGCCAGCAACACATCCAGCGTACAGAACATTATTAGGAGTAGGAATATAAAAATATTATGGAAAAATTCTTTTCACTACAATTTGACGGAGGTATGACGCCTGATATAAGGAGAAGTTTGAAGAACCAAAATATCTTTGCCTATATGGAGAATTTTGATAATCGTTCTGACATGAATAGGCTTGCTCCAAACTACTCTATCGTAAAAGATGGAGGTAATTATGCCAACTCATATAACTTAAGTGCTTTTGCTTATGATAATTATGATTCAGCAATTTGGGGACTTGGAGCTACACAGTTGATGTATCTGGCTACTCCATTTAGCACTTCTCAAACTTGGTCTGCTTCTGTTTTTCCTGGAAACTTCTCAAATGCTAATACTGAAGCTGGCGTCTTAACTGTGGGTAATGATGTTTACTGGATTTATAATAATAATAAAGTAGCTAAATTTCATAACACTGGTGGTGGAACGGGAAGCTTTACTCTTACCTTTGCAACTTTCCCAAATGCTGCAAGCGGACAAAATACTGCTCAGGCGATTACGGCTCCTTTAACAATGGGCAAAGATGCCAATATCTATTTTGGAATTATAGATAATAGCGGCACACCTCAATTGATGAAATTAACTACAGCTGGAAGCTTACAAGCTATGGGCTTGGTTCCAATTCAATACACCCTTTCTTCCCTTTGTCAGTATGCAAACTATTTAACACTTGGCTGTTACTCAAATGATATAAATAAGAATAGTGTTTCATTTCTTTGGGACTACTCATCTGTGGATATCACAGACCAGATAGACTGTGGGGTGGGAAAAGTAAAAGGCGTAGCAAATCTTGAAGGTGGCATTTTGGTTGTTTCTGAAAGTGTTGATCTTCCAACAGCTACAAGTTTTGCAAGTAAGTCATTAATCTTTCAACACTATACTGGATCAATCCGCCCATTAGTTACAATAAAAGGCCAGGATAGTATAGGTGCAATTTTCCAAACAAGCTCACAAACTTATAATCTAAATATAAGAGTTCAAAACAATATTGCTTACTTTCCTTGTCAGTTTACTTTTGATACAGGAAGCAATCATGCCTATAAGTATGGAATTGTAAAATTTGGTAGACGAGATTCTTCGTCACCTCTTTCGTTCACAGTTGATGCGATCAATGGAAATGAGACTGGCGAAATCTGGGGCTGTTTATATGTCGGGAAATACGTTATTTATTCCTCTTATACTGATTCAACTCATACTTCTGTTTTCACAAGCTTGCCGACTGCTTACTCAACAGCAAAAATTGAAACCATTACTTACAATGGTGGCGACATTTCTGTGTCCAAAAAGCTTATAGCCTTTGCTACTTACTGCGAACCACTTTTAGCGGGTCAATCAATCTCTGTGTATTACCGAATCCAGGGGCAAACAGCCTGGACCACTATGTATGTTCACTCTAATATTGGTGAGTGTTCACATATTGCCAGAATTAATGAACCTGATGGCAGTAATTTCCCTGACTTAAATGAGATAACATTTAGGATAGTTTCTGCCGGAGGTGCCGTATTATTGGGCTATAAGGGCAAGGCAGAAGTAACAACCGACGTATATGGAGGATAAAAACGAAATTCAACAGCTTCGAGATGAGGTCCAAGCTTTAAAGAACCTTATTACAAAAAATAGTTTCTCAAATCGAGAAGTTTTTAACGTTCCAGTGATGTTTCGACGACCAAATATGTACCCTACTGATAACACTTCAATTGCGTCAGGCGCATCAACTGGAAGAATCGCAATTGTCATAAATGGTGTGACTAAGTACATTCCGTATTTTTAGAATTAATGGTATAATAACAACAATAAAACAACATGGATCAAGCTACAGCAAACGCAAACAGTCAGGCAATCGCTACCGCAACTAATAATGCCTTAAGTCAAGGCGATTCTGTAGACTTAGGAAAAGTTACTAATGCAAGTCAGATCGTCGCGGTACCGTCTGCTACAGGTTCGATTAATTCTTCAAGTCTAAAACCAACACCAGCCATTATTTTACCGACACCACCAACAGCACCTAATTATAGTGCCGCTACAACTGGTGCCATCACAGGGGCGACAACACCTACTGGAACAAATACTGTTACTCCAACTGGTACAGGTACAAATACCGGGACTGGTTCTACTGGTACTGGTTCTAACGGCACAGTTATAACTCCAACACCCACAACTCCACCAGCTCAAACTTTAAGCCAGAGATTCCAAGGTTATCTTTCTGGTCTAGGTATTACTACTCCAACTGCTCCAACAAGTGAAGTTACTACATATAATAATTTACAAACTCAGAATGATATTGCTGGAAAACAAAAAGCTGTTAATGATCTTACGGCTTCGATAAATACTATCAAAGCTCAAACTGATGCAGCTAAACTTTCACTTAATGGAAATCAAACTGGTGTGCCTTTAGCTATTATTGGTGGTCAACAGGCCGAACTTGATCGAGAGGCAGCAATTAAAACTTTGCCTTTAACTGCTCAATTAAATGCCGCACAAGGAAATCTTACAACTGCTACAGACAACATCAATACATTAATGAAACTTACTGCTGATGATAATGCAGCAACTTATAAATATCAGACTGATCAAATTAATCAGGCTATGCAATTTGCTAATGCTGATCAAACTCAAGCTCTACAAGATAAGCAAGATGAAATTGCTGCTGCTGCTAAGAAAGATGCTGATTTTCAGCAATCAAAACAAACTTATGCTCAAGCAGCTATTGCTCAAGGTGACTTTAAAACTGCTTCTGCGATTGCAACTTCAACAGACGATGCAAGTCTATCTGCTGCTGCTGCTAACATAAAACAAAATCCTCTTGACGTTCAGCTTAAGCAAGCTCAAATTGCTGAAGCTAATGCCAGTGCTGCTAAGACTAGACAAGACATGGCTTTGACAGCTGGTCAGCTTACACCTCAACAAAACACGATTGTTAATGATGCAAACTCTCAACTTGCTTCAAATAAACAAGTTCAAGGATTTCAAGAAACAGCAAGTGAATATCAAAATATTGCTAGTATTCCAAATGGCACAACTGATCCAACTCAACAGACAATGTTGTTGACCTCGATTGCTCACATGATTAGTCCTAATTCTTCATCACTTCGAGGTGCTTTGAATGCTGTTGATCCAACCTCTCTACAAAGTGGGATTTACAATAAATTAGTAGGATTTGAAAAGACATTTGCTGCAACAGGCACATTATCTCCTGACGCTGTCACTTCTATTAAAAAACTTGCTTCTCAAATGTATAATTCTCAACTAACTAATTACAATTCTGTGCGTAATGCTACAGTGACGACTTTGAAAAATAGAGGGGTAACGAGTGCAGATGATTATGTTACGAATTATGCTGCTTCAGTCGCAAATGCCTCAAATATGAACACAACGAAAAGTGGAAAAGCTTTCGATTATAACGCTGCTAAAAAAGCTGGATATTCAGATGCCAAGATACAAGCTTGGCTAAATAGTAATTAATATGGCAACATTACCACCTCTATCATCTTTTGTTTCAAGCCAAGCTCCAACATTGGTTCCACCAACTAATACACCAGCGCAACCATCGCTAGATACTTTTACTGCGCCTGATACAACTGCGGCTCCTGCAACTCCATCATATTGGGATAATTTAAAAAATTCTTTTATGAATGGTATTAACCAGATTAAGTCTGGTTTTACTCAAACTCAGAACGGAGCAAATAGCAAAAGTCTGAGTTCAGGAGCATATAATTTAATTAGTGGAGCCGGACAAGAAGCCGCTGGTGGCATAAATACTATATTGGCTCCCCTTTCAGCTGGACAAAAATACTTAGCCGATTCACCTGTGGCTGGAACTGGTGGAAATGTTGGAGATTTTTTAAACAAAACTATTATTGATCCTATTGCTAACTCTATTGCTAGTCACCCATTGATTCAGCAAATGGTTATGAAATATCCAGGTATTACAGAGGACCTACCAAACCTTTTGACTATTGGCGCGACCTTAGCTGGTGGTAAAGAAGCACCAGAAATAACTGATGCTGCTAAGGGAGCTGTAGATACTACTGTTGGCGCTGCTAAAAGTGCCGTAAACACAGTAAAGGCTGTGCCCGGAGCTATTGTTGATAAAGCCGTTGATGTTGCTGCGCCTGTTGTTAATAAGCTTTCAGATATGGCTACTCCACTAGACGCTCGTATTCAGAATATGATTGAAACTGCAACACCAGCTGAAGCAAAAAATTTAGCTAATACCCTTAAAACTTATTTAGATCAAGCAAGAACAGCGACTAAAACTAATTCTGCTACTCCTTATGAAACTGCTGGAATTACACAGATTAAAGCGGCTCTTACTGCTTTAAAAAATCCTACAGGTACACCCGGGCTTCTTGATGTTGCTGGTAAAGCGATGAATGACGAACTAGCCAAGAACGGCGCATTATCTGTGGACCATACTGCCGCTGAATCTACCTTAAATAATTTAATGCAAGAAAGGCTTGGTTCTATCCATGGTGATAGTCTTTCTCCTTCTAAATTTAGTTCACTAAAAGAATCAATGGACTTTATAAAAGGTCTTGATCAAAATACAAAGGGTATTAGCGCAACTAATGAGGAACCTGTATCAGGTAATATCTATGATGCTCCTGGTAGAACTTCAAGAATTCAAACTGCTACTGATAGAAATCTAGTAGATGCAGCTTACAACACATTAAATAGAATTAAAGACGGTAAAAACTCTCTTAGTGAAGTTCAAGATGAAATTAGTAACCTTCAAAATAAACTTGAAGCCGCTAAAGGAATCGGACCAAAACCAATAAGCACTCCCACACAGAGTGTGGTATCTCAGTTCGTTCATCAATTAAATGATGCAGCTAAAACTACTGGTGGTGAGGCATTTGCTAAAGCTAAAGCAACTTATGGGCCACTTAAAGAAATGTATGATGAGTTAAATAATAAAGTTGGAGATAATTATAAAAATGCAGCCTCTGTGGCAAAACAGGCTTTCTCTCCGGTATCATCTACTCGAAATCTATTGGAGCGAGTACAAAATGCAACAGGTGTTCCAATATTTGATCATCTAAATATGGCAAAATTTGCTATGGAAGTAGCGCATGATCCGCGTGTCGCTTCATTGTTAGATCAAACATTGAAGAACGCAAAAAGTGTTGGCGCGTTAGATATCACAAAGCCTGGTACTTGGTTGAAGTTTATACAAGATAGATTTTCTAACCCAGAAGGTAAGGTTTTGAGACAGTTAGAAAATAAAGCTAAGACTAAATAGTTTTATTACGATTTATGTAAATAGATATGAAAAACCAAGCAAATAGAACACCAAAAACGATAGTTGCTTGGGGGAAACCAATAATAAAGCCAAGAATTAGATAAACGATAATTGATTCAAACATAATTAGATATTATACCGCAAGCAAATAAAATGTCAATAGATAATATAACAGACGAACAGAGGTTAGAAATATTGCACAAACTTGGCATTATGTCAGATGATCCTGAACTTGCTTTATTTCAAGCTTTAATAAAAATAGATGAATTATCAAAAACTATACAAAAAGCTTTTGATAATTTTTCACCTGAGTTTTTAGCTTCATTGAAAGGTAAAGATGCTGATCCTGTAGATGAACAAAAGATTATTGATTCTATAATGGAGAAGATAAGACAGCCTGAAGATGGTGATACACCTGAAGTTGATTATCCTCGCATTATTTCTTCTGTGTTAGCTCAAATTCATCAGCCTGAAGATGGCAAAACTCCTACTATAGACTATCCAGCTATTGTTAATGAAGTTTTGATGCAAGTAGAATTTCCTGAATATGAAGCTGAAACACCACAGACAATTAAAGAAAAAATACTAGCACTAGATGACGATGAGCAGATCGAGCTTTCTGTGTTCAAAGGGTTTGATGATGTTAATGCTCGAATAAAAATTTTAGAGAAAGGTAATGGAAAGTCTACATCTTTATCACAGAGATTGATCGGTGGTCCCGGAGGACTTCAACTTTTAGTTAATGGGCAGAAACAAGGAATGTTTAAGACATTAGACTTCCAAGGTTCAGGTGTTTCTTTTCAGAAAATTAATGGTAGTGATACTTTAGTTTTTGCTTCTTCCTCTCCCCAAGGCGGCCCCAACGCCATTCAATTTGCCGACCCTACAAATCCTACTGACTTTAATGGTTCACAGAACGCGACGTTGGACTTAAATGGATTTATGAAGTTGGGGTCTTTCCTAACTAAGACTGCTCGCTACACAGACAATCCTTATTCTTCAAACTTCACAACAACACACCAGCCTGTTGCCCCTGGTTCTATAAGTGGTAACGACAGTTATGGAGGTACGGGAGCAGTATACGATGACGGCTCAGGGAACATTTATGACTCATCCTACGGCCCAATCGCCACGATTGATTACACTACAGGAATTGTAACTGACACTACTGGTGGTGGTGTCGTAATATACAACTTTAGTTACAATTATTACTATCAAGTAGCTCCTATAACTTTAGATGGTGCTACAGGTGATGTGAACATTGAAGGAGATTTACTCATAGATGGGCAAACTCATGTAGGTGTTTATTCTACTTTCGGTGATGCTTCCTATTTTGCTAATATCCAGACTACTCTAACACTTGTGGCCGATAACTCAGGAGCGATGTTTTCTAATCTTGGTCAATTTGATAGCAGCAATCCAGCAGGACGTGCAGGTTTCATTGTCTCCAACTCAGGCGATGGGGGCTGGTACAATAACTTTGTACAGTTCATGGTGCATGGCTCGCAGTTTCCTAATACTTATTATCCTTCGGCCATTGGCTCATCAACTGATGGTGGTAAGACTATTCTTGATGTTCAAAGTAATGGTGGAGTTTTAAAGGAATTTATTATGGGTTCACCTAGTGATATTCCTATTTCGATATTTTCTAATCAAGATATAGTATCTACTTTTAATCCATTTGGTAATGGAGGTGCATCAATTGGAAATTCATCTGTATACACACCCACAGCTTTATATTTAAATGGTGATGGAGGTGCAGGAAATGGCCCCGCAGTTTTAGATATTACTGTTGTAAGTCCTAATAATTACACTTGGGGTAGTTTTGTTCACAATTCGAATATGTCATCAGGAGAGGTTCTAGTTTCTCCTTTCGTTGGGTATGACGCAGGAAATAATAATGCAGGTTATTTTGGTTTTAGATATGATAACTATGGTAGTTCGGCTAATGCTATAGCAATGGGTTTTATTAATAACGCCGATATTGTCAATATTTTGGCTAGCAGGCAGTTATTAGTAAATTCAACTTCAGATGATGGAACAGGTGCTACTTTCCAAGTCAATGGTGAAGCTAGTTTTGCAGGTCTCATAACAGCCAACGGAGGTATAACCTCTCCTAATCCATCTTATGTAGAAAGTGAGCAATTTGGTTATGGTGCTACTGCAACAGCAGACTTCGCCACAGCTCTTGGTTATGGTGCTTATGCAGCAGCAGACTCCGCCACAGCTCTTGGCTACAGTGCCTATGCGACAGGAAACTCCGCCACAGCTCTTGGTAATGGTGCTTATGCAGCAGCAGACTACGCCACAGCTATTGGTTATGGTGCTACTGCAACAGCAGACTTCGCCACAGCTCTTGGTTATGCTGCTACTGCAGCAGCAGACTACGCCACAGCTCTTGGTTATGGTGCTACTGCAACAGCAGACTACGCCACAGCTCTTGGTTATGCTGCTTATGCAGCAGCAGACTTCGCCACAGCTCTTGGCTACAGTGCCTATGCGACAGGAAACTCCGCCACAGCTCTTGGCTACAGTGCCTATGCGACAGGAAACTCCGCCACAGCTCTTGGTTATGGTGCTACTGCAACAGCAGACTTCGCCACAGCTCTTGGTTATGGTGCTACTGCAACAGCAGACTTCGCCACAGCTATTGGTTATGGTGCTACTGCAACAGCAGACTACGCCACAGCTCTTGGTAATGGTGCTTATGCTCCGAATTACAATGAAATAAATTTATCTAGTAACGACTCTATTTACGGGACATTAAATTCAATTGGTGGTTACACTCAATTAGACATCTACAACGGAGTAGCAAACTTTCAAGGTAATGGAGCTTCTTTTGCAGGTGGACTTACAACAATAGATACAAGTGGAAATATCACAGGTGCTTCTTTTGTTAAATCAGGGGGTACTTCTTCTCAATTCCTTAAAGCAGATGGTGGCGTAGATAGTTCAACTTATTTACTTTACACGACTAAAGGTACAACAACCTTAGTATCAGGTACAAAAGCAATAACCATTTCAGGACTTACTTCAAGTAATCAAGCCTTTGTACAGCTTGTAACTCCTTCAGGAACACTTGGAGCGATGTATAAAGCGGTATGTACCACAAACACATTAACTATTACCGCAGTATCCGTATTAGGTGTAACAGTGACGACCGATACAAGCACATTAAATTATATAATTCTTTAAAAATATGGTTAGTCTACCTCACCAAAAGGACAAATTATTAATAATTCATTAAAAAATCATGCCTAATCAGCAACCACAAGTGCAAACATTAATAGACCCAAAAGCTACTTTAACTCTAGTACCAGGTACAGACTGTGTCGTAGCAATAACCAAGATAACTAACCCAACAACAGGAGTTGTTACCGAAAAGCCAACAGCTTATTCTCTTGCAACTTTACAAGGTCAATTAGCTCAGGTAGCACCAGTAGTAGCTCAGCTTAATGCGGCTATCGCTTTGATACAAGTAATTAATGCGTAAGATGAAAGAGTTTACCTTTTGTGCTAATGATAGACAAATTCTGGTTGAAATGCAGAAGACGCAGATTGTTCTTCAAACTACTCTTGATAGAGCTGTGCAGGATATAAAGGAACTCAAGGACGGATTGAATACAAGAGTTAAAACCCTCGAAGAATCTTCCCCTACAGCAAAAGAATGGGAAACACATCTTAAAAAAGATGATGACCACGAAAGAAGAATAAGAGAATGTGAAGGCAAATCAGACCTACATGACACTCAGATAGCTACCATAAAGAATACTATACAAGTATGGTCAGCGGCCATAATCGCCGCTTTTGCGGTAGTTCAAACAATATTAATGGTAATTTTTAGATAATATGTATACTCACACAGACGGCAGGAAATTCCCAACAGGGGCTATACCTTCACCAAAAGTCGAAGGAGTGCCTTTTGTCGGTAAGTCCTCAACACCTTACGATTGGTCAACAACAACTTTGTGTTATGACCCTGTAGTTAAAGACCAAGGACAAAGTTCGTCTTGTGGGGGTAATGCTACGGCCTACAAGGAGGAATTAAACAATAAAATACCTCAATCGGCTAAGTCTATTTATTCCTTGTGCTTTGTGCCAGGCGGAGGGTCATCTGAACCAGGTCTATGGAATGTAATCTCTAATACGGGTATAGCCACCGAAGCTAATGTGCCTTCTATCCCTAATACCGAAGCATCCTTTGAGGATACTACTTGGAATAGAAACTTAAGTATCAAGACTAATAAGAATATTGTCTATGTTAATTTAGATATTGAAAGTATCGCCGAAGCGGTTCGAGACAATAATGGGGTTATCCTTGGTATTTCTGGCTATGATAATGGTACTTGGTTGTCTACCGACCCTGTTGTGCCTATAGTACCGATATCACAATGTTGGTGTCATTGGGTTATTTGTCGAGGAGCAATAATGCGTAATGGAGTTAAGACTTTGGTAATCAAAAATTCCTGGGGTTCTCAGGCTGGGGCAGAAGGTACGCAGTTTCTTTCTGAGAATTACCTACCTTATATCTGGAGTGCTTGGACATATAGTGAAATACCAAACAGTTTTAAATTCACTAAGTTATTAAAGTACGGCATGACTGACCCTGATGTTGGAAAGTTGCAAACTATATTAGGATTGTCTAACCCGACAAATTATTTCGGTAGATGGACATTAATAAACTTACTTTATTTTCAATTAAAAAATGGATTACCACTTTCAGGCAAGGTGGATTTGACAACTCAGAATTTTCTCAATTTAAACAGTGCATAACTCACTAGAAATTAGTTAAATAAGGCGTAGCATTAAGTATGTAAGGTTCATAGTGTTGAGGGTACGAACGAGAACACCAAAATATATAATATTTTTTCTCTGATTTCTACCCTCTACCCTGTGAAACTAAATTGTTCTTTTAAAACCAAACCAAGGAGAAAATATGGATACATTACTTGTAGTGTCAGCCGCTGAAAAGCTAGGCATTTGTCAAGAACGTATTTTTGGCCTAGCGTTTTGTTACGCAGAACGTAGATGTTCACAAAGGATCGTCGTCAATGCCTACAACAACTGGTATTGGAATGGCATCATTTGTGATGAAGTTGAAGATTTTGTTATTGATGTGCTCGCAAACAGAGTGGAAAAGGAGGAAATTCCAAATGACTATCTCAGAAAGAAATCGTAGCCAAATTAACGAAAGCCAGTCAGACCTTAATCGGTATTATTTCTTTCTGAAATACGGAAGATTACCGATTGATAACTCGGAGCTCCTACTCTACTATATAGAGGCTGGGGGCAGTGCAGACTTCGCCAAGAAACTAGCAAAGGAGGATAAATGAAACTGTTTTATTACATGGGGTATGCCTGTGGATTCAGGTATGCCTACTGGCACGAAATTTTAACCTTTGAGAGACAAGGGTTTGTCAGAAAGGAGGTGGAATGTGAAAACAAAACACCATAAACGTCCTCGCAGTAAAGGGGGAGACAGTAGGAGCGAGAACATTTCGTTTCTTCCTGAGAACCTTCATAATGCGTGGCACTTATTGTTCCAAAACTACGACCCAGACGCAATCTGTCAGATAATCAATGAAAACTATCTTGATTATCGGTATCACTTCATCTGCCGTCGAAAGTAACTTGACCACCTACGAAACCAGTCAACTGCTGAATAAGCAGTTTAAAAGTTCTGGCGTAGGTGGTCTTTTTGTCCACGCCCAATAGCCTCGTCTGAGGCTATTCTTGTGGCTGGTTTTTAGTTGTCCTTCTAATATTGACGCTATATGTGACGTCTAAACTTTTAATATTATGACATTGACATACAGTATTTTATGATTTTTAACTACCTGTGCATAACCATGTTCTGAACGCTAGGAAAATGGTATAATTGTAGCAACACTTCTGAGGTCGAATGGTATCGCCTCTAGTGAATCAGGGTTCGGGTTCTACTGCTTGCTGTAACAATCCAGTTTATAACCCTGATATGGCCTTAATAGATGATTGTGTGTGTTACCTTGACACATAATCGCCAAGTGCAATTCTTGGCAGGGCCTCATTACTAACGTAATAATCAATTTATGAAAACAATATTCACACAAGCAGGGCATGTAGCAGTTCAAGTTCTTCTAGTAGCCATTCCTTTTGTATTATCCGCAGGTTTCTCATGGGAGAAGATAACTATCGGTGGTATTCTTTCGGGTTTGTATGCTTGGGCGGTTAAGAGAAGTGCGGTGGCTAGTGCGTTTAGGGCTGGTGCTGGATTGAGTGACTAAGCTAGCCCCTTAACGGCTTTCTTATGAAAATAATAACAACTATGGGGCTTATGGCCCTATTCTTGCTGTCATTTACTGTGGCAGTTGGAGCTGTTCAAGCCCCGATCAGTATTAATCTTGATGCGCCACTTCCTGACACGCTAGTGAAGATAGCAATCTGTGAATCAGGTGACGTTGATCACCCTGTCGGTAATGCCTTAGCTAAAAATTCTACCTCTACTGCTTCTGGCCGTTTCCAGTTTATTCATTCTACCTGGATTCATTACGCTAAAATGCTTTGGGGAAAAGATTATATAAATAAAGATGTCTTTAATTGGGAAGATAACACAGAATTGGCTGAATACGTTTATGCTAACTTTGGGACAGCTGATTGGGATTCAAGTCGTCATTGTTGGAAGTAAGCGGTTTAGAATGGCTAGAACGATTTGGGGTAATATCTAAAATTGAACTACAAATTTCAACAGCTCTTTTTCGTGTAAGAGACTTATTACCGCTTTGGTATTTATCTTTTAGAAAGGCTCTAATTGGTATCTCAAATACCGTTGTATTACCTTCTTTATAGAAAATAGCGATCAACACAGAATAGGCATTATAAACTACCCAGCCATCAAAAGGCTTCTGTAAATTACCAACATCAGCAATCTTTTCACCATAAGCAACTTCTGCGCGTAGGAGTTTTTCTTCCTGGTGATCTGCAAGGCATTTAAAGTTTAAACAACTTGTGCGTGTAATTTTAGCTTCCCAGGCGACTGAATCATATCCTTTAGGTTTATTAGCTATGTAATGCTTTGTGATTGAAGCATAATAAGATGATTCTCTAATTCTCATATAATTCGGGAGAAAAGGCAACGATCATGCCAGCTATCGTGTCTTTCAGTTTTTAAATCCCATAATCCCCTTTCATTTCGGTACATTTCAAATGATTCTATCTTGCCGATAGCGTGACAAGTATCAGTTAAATCAATCACAGTGCCTTTAGTCTTCCCCGGAGCAATTCGAGTTACTCTACCAAGCATTTGATTATATAGAACGATTGAACGGGTTGGGCGAAGTAGTAGAACACAGTCTAGCTCCTGATGGTCAAAGCCTGTCGTAAGGGTTCCAAAGTTAAAAACCGTCTTAACCTTTCCATTTTTGAAATCTTCAATAGTCTGTGTTCTTTCTTTATTATCGGTATCACCTAAAACCAACCCCGAATCCTTCACTGCGGCCCACAATATCCTAGCTTGATCAGTTGTAGAACAAAACACTAGAATTGACTTATAACGTTTTTCTGCCTCAGTAATAGTATTTAAAATATTTGCTTCCCTGCCAACAATCGCCCTAGTATATCCTTCAAGGTTATAGTCGCTTCTTGATTGATTAATTGGTATCTCGGTATAAGGTAAAAGTGGTTCATGGATATATTCTATTGGAGAAAGATACCCTTGTTCCTCTAATTCCTTATAAGAAATATGATAGATTATTCTTTTCCAAAAAATCTCTTTGTGACTTTTATGCCTCATTCTATTGATGAGCTTCAACATCGTCATAGCTTCTAAATCTCCATTGTCGTGACGATGATAACCAATTTCAAGGCGGTATGGAGTTGCAGTAAAACCTAGCGTTTTTGGTGATCCAATTCCTTCTAAAAATTGCATATACATTGTGCCTAATGCCCTTGGAGCTAGTCCATGACATTCATCAATAATAACCAATTTAATATGTTTAAAAAGTTCTGGCTTTAAATACACAGATTGTATGGTGGCGAAGGTGAATTTACGGATAGTTTTCTCTTTAAATGAGGCTGAATAGGTGCCAATTTCGCTCTCAGGGACAAGTAAAGCCAGCTTTGCCCTATTCTGTGCTAGAAGCTCGCGCGAGGGCTGTAGGATAAGTACAGGAGCTTTGAGGGTGGCCGCAGCAGCAATAAGATGCGACTTGCCTGAACCTGTTGGCATCACAATTAATGATGCTCCACGTAGATCAATGTCAGCTTTAATAGCTTTAAAGGCTTCTTGTTGATATGGTCTTAGCATAAATTAATACAATCTTCACAAATAATTTCAAGGCAGTTAAAATCACCTGATAGACCATATCCAATAGTTTTGCCGCATTTAGCACATTCTAAAATACAGTCATATTTATTGTCTTCTTTTTTAGGTTCTTGTTCCTCATTATGAAAGATAACATTTTTATCTGTAAAATTATTTTTGTTTGGCATAAATTTCTACTTCAATTATCTTCTCGTCTTTAGCAATATTTACATCTTTAGTGGGGAAAATATCTAAAAACTTTAATTTAGGATTTTTCTTATTAACAATAGCGTAGGCTTTTAATGGTTTCATTTTTGGAAGTTGATACACCTAGCTGGTGTTTGTAAAATACTAACAAACCTAGATTGTTGAATATCTTTACAGGAAGCAAAATAAAATATGTAACTCATGTATAGATTTAATCCTACAACTAGGAAGCAACAAATAATAATTAAAGTTTTCATAATTAAAATTTAAACCACCTTAGTGTGTAAATAATTTGATACTTTAATCCTTTCTCTGTTTCTTCAATACATCTTTTCACTACTATATATTTATAAGGCATTTCTGGAATTTTAAGTTTTAAATCAAGATCAGAAGTTGTCATAAAAGGATAATCGTATTTACCTTGAATTGGATTAAGTATCTTGTCTATAAATGTAAGTAAGTTTTTCATATTATTCTTTTGTGTTTTAAGTAATTAAGGCGTCGTAATTCTAAATGATAAAACTTTTGACATTTAAGACATCGCTTTTGGTTATTATGTTTTCTGATAAAGACGTGGCCACATAACCCTAAGACTTTCTTTTTAATGTTATGGTTCATTTTGATTCTATTGGCAACCAAAAATAAAAACCAAATTTAATTCCTTTATAATTTTTCTTTTGCAGCATCGTTCCTTGTCCCGGTAAAGAAATAAGTTTAAAAAGCCAAAAGTCAAAAGTTTTCCAGCCTCTATCACATGTCATAAGGTCTCTCTTAATCATTAATCCTATTTGCCATTTGTTTAGTATTGGTTTCATTTTTTTTAATCTTATCCCAATGCCGGGTATACCGGCACTGAAGAAAATTAGAAGCCCTTAGACTTCTTCTTACCGACTGAGTTAAAATCTCTAGTATCCTTTGAATCATTATCGGATTCAAAAAGATTATCAAGATCAAGTTCAGAAGCATCAAAAGCATCTCGAACTTCAGCTGATATTTTCTTTGGTGGGATAGGTTTAACTGTGTAAGACACAGGCTTTGTGTCCTCTTTGGTAATCACCAAGTCATAACCCATAGGATCACCCCAGTCCTTACTTTCAGCAAGGTCCATTAGGGTTTTCATTATCTTCTTCTGAGTAAGGGTTAAGAACTTAACTTGAGCGTCGCCATAATCGTAAACGATCATTCCCCAAAATGGGCGAACTTTAGGCTTCTTAGTAAATCGCTCATCAATATCAACTTCATCATCATCAATATTCTTCTCGTTACCCTCACGTCGGAAAGGCTTATTGTCTTTCCAACCTTCCCAACCTACACGCGCTGCGGATAGAATTCTCAAGCGTGTCTCTCCTTCCTCAAACTTTACATAACCATTTGATCCGCTAGGGATCGTAGTATCTTTAGGTAGAAATGTCATTTGTTTATTTCGTGATTATAATTACTATTAATCGTGATTAATTATTTACAGTGATTTTCGACCTATTTAAAATGCACTGAAAGTAGTAATAATAAATCCCTGAACGCCAATTCTTAAATTTATTAATACTACTTTCAATGAACTTTTCCTTAAATGATCCGATGTGTCGAATTAATATTGTTTGTGCACCGGATCAATGAAGGATATTCATATCTTACTACTTGCGGTCAATCATCGCAAGACTAATATCTGGGGATAACTTTTATTTATGATTGTTTGCGTACTTCTCCATCGCCTTAACTGTTTTTTTAATGTAGGTGATGAATTTTAGGAGATCAACCATTGTTCTTTTTGTGTAAAAAGTATGGATCTTAATTGGCTTAACAAAATCTATTGATAGATCAGCATTTTGCACAGTAGGAAGCCAGTCAATCTGACACTTTACTTTCTCCGGCTTAATACCATCACGCAAATATAGAATCAAACAGTACATCGTTAGCTGACCAGTTTTATCTGCCCGTCCCTGTGTCCAAGGTGATACACCAGTCTTATCATCTTTAAGTCTAAGGTTCGCAGAATCGTAGCCGTCGGCTAGACCATATAATTCGATACCGCTGTAGATTATGTCTAACTCATGCTGTGCTTCTGGGAATCGTTCTAATTCGGGTAAGAAGTCGGGATCATTCTGAATTCGTTTATCAGTTATGCCACCAAATAAAAGTTGAGGTGTTGGATCTTCCCATTTACCAAGAATATATGATTGATACCATTTCTCAGGATTACTATATTTAGGATAATCAGGATTACTGAAGCAAGATAACTGCGACCAGGACTGACGACGCTTTGGATCAAATTTTGGTTTACTCGAAACTTTAATAGGAACCTTTAAAGTTGTTTTCATTAGTCTTTAGTTTCAGTCAAAAACTCAATCAAACCGCCAGTAATAGCGTTATGGATATAAGTTTCAGTCTTTTCAATAGCAGTTTTAATAAGACTAATATCAGCCTTATCAAGATCAACAGTGTCCTGGTCCATAAACTTTTTAGCTAAAGCATAAACTTTGAACTTCCCAGCAGTCTTATCATAAGACAAGATATTTGAAATCGCCTCACCCACAGTTAAATCGGCTCCGTCGCTTTTAAATGGCTTTCCTTTCAAATCCAGCAAAACATTTTTTGTTTGTATTATCATTTTTTTAAATTAATTAATTATTACCAATTTGTATCTATCTCGCTCAATACTAACTTTTTTTCTTCCACCTCGACCTTTTGACCTTCCATATACCATCGGCTTGCCCTAACCCCATTCCTCATCGTCTGCCTATTAATAAGTTTCAAATGGGATTTAAGGATATCAGCGATGTTCATCTCATCATACTTACTCATTATCTTGGTGGAAAAACCTCCGTTCATCGCTTGTTTATAAACCTGGTGGATCGTAATGCCTTGTTCTCTATTTTCATCATTTAACGATTCATAGTACCAGTCTGCTACCAAGTCAGCATTTTGATCATGGATTCTTCTTGCTGCCTGAGCTGCCAGTGTTTCAGCCTGGGGAAACTCATAAACTGTTTCTTTAAGGTTTGCTATTCGATAATATGCTTCCGCAAATAATTGATCTCGATTTGCCAATAGCCAGTCTGTGTTAGCAAATTCTACTTTAAGAGCCACAGGAAGCCAGCGGCGGTTCCCGGTTTCATCTTTGAGGTATTCCGTCTGGTTTGTGGTCATAGCAAAGACACAGCGGCGTGGAAACTCCTGACTGGTTCGCTCATAAGGTGGGCGATACTTATCAGATTGCATGGTGATAATAGCCTTCATACGCTTTACCTCTGTGCGCGAGAGGGTTTCTCCTTCCGAGAACTCAATAATGGCCTTACCCTGAAACTGCATAAAGAAGTCCTTAGTATCGGTACTCATAGCAGTCTCAACGTGCCAGTTACCGCCTAGAATCGCTAAGGAAGTAGACTTACGTGCTCCTTGAGGACCTTCTAGCACTAATACATAGTCGAATTTGCAACCAGGCTCTGTTATACGCTTCACAAGTCCTTTAAGCCAGTTTGAGGCTACCGCGCGATGGTAAACGTCGTCTGGGGCACCATAGACTGTACTAAGCCAAGTATCAAGGCGTTTGGTACCGTCCCATTTTAAAGATTTAACGTAATCACTCGCGCTATCCATAAAATTCTCTTTGGCTACTTTAATCAGGGCGTCATAGACCATATCTTTACCGACTTTGCTGAAACAAGGAAACAAAATTGAGATAGCAGTTTGTAAGTTCACAGCGTCGTTGTCTTCAATTGTTCGCCATTTATTATCAGTTGGTAATATCTCAATACAGTTTTTGAAGATATCATAGCGTAAGCGGTTCTGAAAATCCGGGTGACAACGTAAGATTCGACACATGTTTTCAGTATTTTGAATAAAGACCTTTTCTTTTTCTTTATTTACAAAATATAGAAGGTCTAAAGTTGGATTATCTTTTTCGATCTTCATTGAGGGTGTCTCATAGACTTCTTGGCAATTATCTATCGCAGCCTTAATAGTACGATCTCGATAATCAGGGCGAGTTTGAGTTTTCTTGCGTGACCCTAAAGGCGAAGCAGACCAGATTCGCTCCATCTGTGTTGCATTTTTACCGCACCAGAAAGCCAGGTGGGAACAGATTGCCATGTCTGCTTTTGAACCATCTTTATCGTGGGCAGTAATGTCTCCGTCATAGAGACTTTTAATCTTGTCTCCGTTCTTGGACTTAAACATTCTCTCAAGCACAGTGTTGTCGTCCAGGGCAATCATATTGTTCTTCGGCGCAACATGATCAGCTTCTTCTTTCTTATTAAATGGATAACCTAGGATATTTAATAATTTCGTGGCTTCTTCAGGAGTAACAGTTCTGACTTCTTTTTCTTCCTGGTAAGAATTCCCGGTAAACACAAAGTATCTGCCGCTAGTATACATCTCGAAGTTATGGTTTCGATTTGCAATAAGATGAAGTGGAGCAGAAAGTTTTAAGAATAAATGCAGCCCTGTTTTTGAAACGCTAGTTTCTGTGTAGGTATCAGCCTCGATTAATAATTCCGCAATCTGCTCGCCATTCTCATGCTGGATTTGCCCTTTATCATTTAGACATTTATCAAGGTCAATTCCAAGCAAGGTTTGATCTGGGGTAAAAATTATTCCAACATTCTTACTAGCGTTTAAAGCTTCTTCGTAAGTTGACCAGGTGAATGAATCGGTAGAAGATGCTGGCTTACCAGTAATAGCATAAGGAACTTTTGTTTTCTTATCTCCAATAGTTTTAAATTTCCAATTACACCATCGCTTCTCGTCCTTAAATTGCTTGATTAAAGGATTCATAAAATTACAAACTTAAAAAACGACACCCTGATGCATGAATAGGTATTACTACAAATTCGCAGGATGCCGTTTTTGAAATTGATAAATTTAACTGTACTTAATTCATGCATGTAAGTCATTATACTCTCGTACGTCTACCGCGCAAATTTAACATGGGGATAACTTGCGGTGATTTGACACCTTGCGATGAAATGTATCTGAATATTTTTACCTATTGCTATTATAGCAATAATTGCTATTATAGTAATAGTCGAATTATTAGTAATTAATTATTAAATAAATGGAAACATCGTATGATGTAGGAAGAAGGGCTGAATTACTTGTTCAAAAAAGTTTATGGAGCAAGAATTATAGGGTAAAAGACGTATCAACGTTAAGAATGGGATATGATTTATTAGTAAATGATAAATATAGAGTTGAAGTAAAAAGTTTAAGAGGACAAACAACAGTTAAGCTAGATGGTGAAAAATTTGATATCTTAGCTGTAGCTGTTTTAACTCCTATTAGAGATTCTATTTATTATCTTAAAAATAAAAAAGATTTAAATAATATGGTAGCAAAAAATACTAATAATCTAACAAAAATAAATAGTGATATTATTAAAAAATATTTTACTTCTAAAACAAAAGAAGTCTTTATCTAATCATGAAAGCTTTTATTACTAAAACTAATATCGAGAATGGCTGGTACGTTTGTAGCCTTACAAAAAATGG
>CAIPPE010000164.1 GCA_903866825.1 uncultured Methylococcaceae bacterium | reverse complement strand
CCGGTATTAAGCCGCTTTGCCTTTTCTTTCAAGTCTTTTAATTCATCTCGTTCTGATTCTTCCATGTGTTCGGCGTTCTCTGCGAGTTTTTCTGCTTTATTTTCAATTCGCTTAATTTCCTGATTAACTTTATCAAGTGCTGCTTTTTGGATTTCACGGAACGGTTCAATAAATGTATTTATGCACCATGACTTACCGGTTCCACTAGGCTGCTCTGCTACCCCATAAAGGCCGATAGGTAGGCGTTTGCCATTCTGATAAAGAACACCGTATTTACGCGCCGCCATTGAGCTGTAGGCGGTCATTCCGATTAGCATTACGGTATTTGGTGGTAAATGCGTTTGCGCTGCTACGTATAGGCTTAGACGCTTTAACAAGT
This sequence comes from uncultured Methylococcaceae bacterium, assembly GCA_903866825.1. GTDB lineage: Bacteria > Pseudomonadota > Gammaproteobacteria > Methylococcales > Methylomonadaceae > Methylobacter_C. The sequence continues at coordinate 2,100 of CAIPPE010000164.1, read as the reverse complement.
GCTTATCATCGATATGTCTTAATAAATCGACTTTGCAATATTTCTGCTCATTATCAAGTATGGAATTATGGGTGGTAGATGGTACCGGTTCTGTTTTGGCTTTGGTGTTACTTGCCGGTTTGTTGGCGGTAGGTGGTGGTTCTGGCCGGTTCTGTGCCTGTTGCTCCATATATTCCCTTTGCCGCTGTTTGTTTGCGCTTTTATCCCATTGATAAGCTTTTTTCCAATCGCCGTCGCACTCTAAAAGCCGATAACAATCGAAGGCATCATGTGAATGGCCGTCGTTTAAAACGTCGCCACCGTGAGAATAAACGCGCTCTATCCCGTCGATACAGTTATGGCAAACTTGAACAGATGGTATTTTGCTTGTTGATCCAGGGCGTAACCATTTTTTACCGCATTGGATATAGCCGTTATTAGCCAATATTTCGGTAGCCCGATAAGACTGGTTAAATGATGCTATAGACTTGATATTTCCTTGGCTTGAACTGTTCTTAGCTGTATATGTAAACGCTGGCGGTTCTGGTTGTGGTGGGTGTTTTTTTAACCAGGCTTTGTTTATTCTGTCTACATCCAGATTGCCGGTATCATGCTGATAAAATTTGAATAGCTTATAGCGTTCCTGATCCGGTACACGCGGAAAAAACCAAGGCTGTGACCATGTGCTGTTTTCCTTCACATTAGCCAACATAACACCAGACTTTTCTAAATTGCCGATTACATAGGCTAATAATGCCGGTAGTTGTTCGGGTGTATAGCTACATGGAATTAAAACGCGGTATTTATGAAAATCAGCATCATATAAGCCACCGGTATTTATGTTCTTGGCCTCGATCTCTGCTTGGCTGGCTCCATTGCTGTGACTGCTGTAAATTAGATGGGTAATTTTAAGACTGGTTAAAACATGATGTACATCTTCTGGATCAGGTGCACCGCTGACTATTTCGCCGCCGTCGATTATCCGGCTATCACCGTCAATAATTAAAATATTGGCTATGTTGTCGGTATCGTTGTTATTACGCTTTGTGCCAGGGCATCGTAAAAAATATGATCCAGATTTATTACCAATGCTTGGCTGGCTGAATGTTTCAACCAAACTTTGCCATGTTGTTTCCCATGCTTCCAGGTTGGTGTCGAATGGGTTTGTATTGCATCTGGAAAGCTTTATTATGCTTTGGGTCATTAGTTCACCCCAACTAAGAGAACGTAACGCGCCACTTTGTGCGTACCTAGTGGCGTGTTCTCAATAGACCAGTGGGTTACAATTTTATGGCCAACTTCTCTAAGTTCTTTAATTCTTGGTGCTGGTGCCAAGATGTCTAAAATCGATCTTGCCTCAATCGTTGAGATTGAATTATTGGCGTACAAATAGGCAAGAAGTCTTGCCCGTTGATGTTCTGATTTGTTTGATAATTTGTTTTTCATCGATCTATCCTTGGCCGATGCTTGCTGTCTCTATGCTACAATTACTTTGTCATTGGATTGCATCACATACACTTAAAGCCCCGACCTGCAAAGGTTTCGGGGTTTTTTATTGCGCTGAGATTTCGGCCAGGTAACGGTCGATTTCAGATTGCAATATGCCGGTAGCCCTGCTGGATAGCTTTATGGTTGAAAGTTTACCTTCCTTAATTAGTCTACGGATTGTTGACGCTGAAAGGTTCAATTTTTCTGGTGCTTGGTAAAGCCTGATTACAACATTATGAGTCATGTATATGCTCCATATATTGCACCGTTGAGGATGGTTACAGCTACGTTTCGTTCAGTTCCATAAACTTATTTTGTAAAGCTATCTAAACAAAAAGTTTAGCAATAGCTTTACCTTTTGGTAATAAATGCGGTAAGATTATTATCGCTTATGGCGGTTTATTGCCGTTTAATACGGCTTTTTATACCATATAGCGATAATAAAAAAACCTAAGTATATGCTTACGGTTCTTTCGGTTGCTGTAACACCCTCATGGGGTGCTAAAAAATAAAATGCCCCTGATAATCAATTAAACTTTGGCCGGTAGTATTGATTCTCAGGGTTTTTTTTGCCTGAAATTTATCAGGATGTGACTATATTAACGCATTTTTACTGTTCATTATAAACAGATT
>CAIPPE010000163.1 GCA_903866825.1 uncultured Methylococcaceae bacterium | reverse complement strand
TGTGCAATATCTTTTACTTTATTAAGAATATCTAGGCGATCTGAATGTGTTTTTGTTTTGTCAGCAGCATCCTCACGAAGTTCAGCCTCTTCACGGTCAAGTTTTGCTATCTTGCCGGAGTTCATGGCACTCTCAACTCTGACCTTATTCAACTTATCAGTCGCTTCTGCAACTTTTTCCATCGCTGCCTGGCTTGAACTTCCGGTGGTGACAATGTCATACATCAATTGTTTCCAAAGCGCACCCTGAATGTTGAAGAAGTTAATTGCGCCGGTAGTTGACATAACGGCATCTTTCAGACCGTCGAAAACTTTCATAACTATTGCCCCGGCCCCTCCGAAAGATACCATCTGAAGCATTGCATCTTTTATCCCATTGGCATAACCACCAATCCCCAATTTAAGTTTAGTAAGACCATCAGCATTCTCTTTTATAAAAGCATTATTTTTGTCGAGCTCCGCATTGATCTCTTTTAGCCGTTTTGTCCCTTCGGCTGTTTCAAGATTCAGAGCTTTCTTTTCCTGTCTGAGTTTTGAGTTTGCAGCAGTAAGTTTTTCAAGCGTTCCCGCTTCGGAATCATTAAGAATAGCATCATTTTTCTTATCATTTAACAATTCCTTATTTTCTTTTTGTAATTTAATATGGGTATCGATAATCTTATCTTCTGTATCTTTTAACTTATTATTAAGGTCTATCTCCTGCTGAACCATTTTATTGAGCGCATCTTGTGACATAGTACTTTTATTAAGTGCTGCAATAAGCTGATCCAATCCCTGCACCTTAGAAACGAATTGATCTAATTGCGTAATGATGCTGGCAAAAGCAACCTGCACTTTTGAGATGCTGTTTAAAGCCTCCGCAGAAAATAAGTCATCTATATCAGCCATATCATGCTCTTTTCTGTAATTGTCTTATCTTATCCGATGCCTGTTCCATATAATACTGGAACTCAAACAATTTGATAGTCCTCGGTATAGCTATATTCAGAACTATTTCAGTTGAAACAATGACTTTTGAAAATGATACCCCTTCTTTTTCATTTACAGGCACACTCATAAGTTCGCTGTATTTATCCTGCAATCGTTTCATTTCAACTATCAGCATTTCTCGATCCGCAAGCGTGGTAAGCCTGCAACCGGTCAGTTCCTCTATCATGTTCAAATGTTCCTTATCCCATGTAATTGAAACAATATCAACAATCGCAGGATAAAGATTAAAAGCACGGTTAAAAAGTCTTGTTTTTAATATCCCTGATTCGATCTCTTTTTCAAGCTCTGAGTGATTAAGTGTTTCATGAACTTCTTTCATCAATCGCCAGAATGCCCGTTTTAATAACTTTTTAGGTATAGGAATCCTGATACGTCGAATGAGGTTATAATCATGACTATCCATCAGGATAGCAAGTTGACCGATAGTGATAGTATGACGTGAATGAAAGATCATTTTTTCTTCCTTGCACGTTCGGCACGTTTCTTCCCGGAAACGGCCATCTTAGTCATCTTCTTTGCGCCATATTTAGCACGTCCGATTGAAGCTGCTACGGCACCCGGATTGTTGACCCCTCGTCTGGCTAATTTTGTTTTAAGTGCAGCAAACCGTTTGCCACTTCCAAGTTTTGGTTTCTTTGCCATTTCCGTAAATTTTATAAAGAGGAGAGGTTTTATGTCTCCTCTTCTTTTGGTTTCTTAACTTTTTTCTTTGGCAGTACACCTCCACACTCCTCATACAATTTCTCAACATCCTTCGTAATATGCGGATACTTTTCTATATATGCCTTGAACTCTTCAAACGAGAGCGAGGCGAAGTGTTTACTTACAGTTGTCATGACAGGGCGTTTATTGTTTGCCTGTTGCTTAAATAAGTTGTTATCGAACTCGATTTGCGGTTTACACGAATAACGACCATATCGCCAGCAGCAATCGGAGTGCTTGTTCCCTTTGTTATGGTAAGCGTGTAATCGCCGTTCGATATAGCTGTCACCGTTGCAACCGTCGGAGTGGTAAGCTCCGAAGAGTCCACAACTTCAAAATCAGCAGCCAAGAGTCCAGTGAATCCTGCACCACAGCGTGAAAGAACTTTAACTGTCAACGATCCGGCTGTGATATTCGAGGTCGGATAAAGTGTAAGTCCCACCGGCATGGCAAGTGTCAATTCCTGGGTGATATTGAAATTAGGTGTAATCATTACAGCCTGCTCAAACTCCTCGTAAACAAGGAAATTTGCATATACAGGGAAGCTCTGAGCGGTATCTTTTGTCGGGATGCCCGATGTTACGGCTGTAAGCTGTACAGCAAAACCCTGTACTGCTCCAATGTTTGTGCCTGTGTTTACTTTCGTTCCAAAGAAGTTCCCGTTTATGTCAACGAAAAATAAGCGGAAGTTACCTCCCTGGAAAGCTGCAAGCACATCTTTATAGTCGCAGAAATTGGAAGCAAGGTAAAATAATGCTGAAGGTATCGGACGATCCGTAATTGTTTTGCGTGTTGACTGCATTTTTGCAATTGTCGGTTTGTCCGTCGAAGGGTCAAAATCATTCACACCAAGCGGAGCGTAAACACTCAGGTTGGTTTGAACATTCGTCTTCCATGCGCTCAGCGAGGCAGCATTCAGCGGTGAAGTGAACTGAGTGCTGAACGATGTAGGAATGACGTTACGTATCTCTTTTAAATCCTGGAGGCAGGAATTGTTGATTCCATTAGGCAGGAATGGTATGCAATTATTCATCTTTTAACAAGTTAATGAGTATTGTGTGTTAGTTCTAAATTTAAATAAATAGAAAGGTTGCATGTTATCTTCTTTCCTGACGATTGTCCATTGTTTCCAACCGTCGTAACCGTCGGTTATCTTGACAACATCAACGAAAAACCCTCCCCGTTTAAGCGCGAGTGCAACATCAGAAAGAACGTATTCCGTTGCTCTTTCCTGAACCGTAGGATAAAGCCTGTCAAGACGAACAGCGAAATATATGTCAACCGTCGCAGTCTCTATGGTACGTTCTGACTGTACGTCAAAAAACGAAATAGAATCATACGAATCATTAAGCAAAACATTAGTATATTCTTTTGTACCAGCATTCAAAACTTCCGGGATGACAGACGAAATATTGCCTTTCATTGCCCGAGCGTTTATCTGGCATCTACCGTACCACTGGCAGTTATTTGTCGGCCAGAGATACTGCGCGAACATCAGTCGTTGCGCTTCAATGATAGTGTCGATTCCTTTCATAATGTAGCCCTCACAATTCCACGTGGGTTGTATGTATCATGAAGTCTTTTGAGTTCGTTTTTTAGTTCAGTGTTCAGACCAACCGTGTAAGGCATATTAGGATTATTCCTATTGCCATCAAGTTCGAGCATCGCATAAGCTTTACTCAGCCTCTCAGATTTGTTAGAGCGTGTTGAATTTGAGATCATTTTCAGGACAGTCACACAGACCTGCAATTGCAGAGCTTTTGCAAAACGGTTAATATTCGTCTTGACAATCTGGGTGAAGTCATTGAATAATGACATGTTAAAATTCAATCCCCACGGATGATAAGTCCACTGGTTTTGAAGTGGATCAAACATCGTCTCCTGGTTCCAACCTGCAATACGTATTGACCGTATCCCCACGTCGGGGAACATATACGGAAGTATTGCCTGTCGGTAATTGCGATCCAGTGCCGATATACTCAAAGAACCTCGTAAATAACCAATATACCACATCCCCCCGTACTGAAGATCAGTCAATCGCCAGTCAACCGGTGTGATGACAGAAGTGTTTGCAATAGTTGTTATTACCTGCGTTTTGATCGGTGTTTGCTGTGTTGAATTAAACAGAAGGACTTTAACCGAACCGGCACCATTAAACTCAAGTATCAGCGAGTTAATGATTAGCGCAAGGTCATTTCTTTTCGATAAGTCGATCTGGAATCCAACAAAATCAACATCACCAGCGAGGGTCTGAGCTACACGGTTCTCAAACTTATATAAAAGTCCCGTGTCGATATGATCCTCTTTCGTAAATATAGTATTACAAACATCCGTCAACGCACTTTGTGAAAGGTTGTTGAGGAGTGTGTTAAGATTAGCGTCAGTAATAGAATCATCATCAACGACAGATTTGATATTATCGATTGTACAAAGTGAATGACCGTCCTGGAAATACAGACCACTTGACGACGGGGTGTTTGTACTGTCGATAACAGGACTCCCGGAGCGTGTAGGCTGTCGCCAGCCTACCACTCCAAGAGCTATGCCATTGATGATGTCCTGCTGTATCATTTTCCTGCTGTGTTATTCGGAGCGGCCTGCACCGAAGGCAAGTAATTAAACAACACGTGATCAACCCAATTAGTGTCACTTGGTGTTATGGTTACTTTTATAAACCTCCAGTTAAGCGCATTAGCTACAGTTGCCCCGGTAGATGAGACAACGGCACACGTATCTGTAGTTGTACCAGTCCATGTGATAGTCGAGCCAATCTGCTTATAAGCGTTCGTGGCGTTCTCCAAAGCACCGTAAAAAATTATTGTCCCGGTGTTATTCGAGGCATGTTTCTGCATCAGCCTGACAGACCATTCGTAAAAGAACGGCGACGGAGATTTAAGTTCAAAAACATAGCTGGTAGCTGCGATTATTCTCCCGGTTGCAGCAAGCGAAGCGACAGTAAGCGAGTTGTTTATCCCTGCAAGTCCTCCTGTGACGGGCGTCTGAGCGGTTGCTACAATTGCAAAAGTCAGAAATACGATAATTGAAAGTAATTTTTTCATATCACACCTCCTTATGCTGGTAATTGACCCACTGAATAAACTGCACTGTCACCCGATCCACGCAATGTTGAGATAGGAGCTGATACATAAGCCATATCAACAGATATTTCAACTTCAAGCGTAACGTCTTGTGTGTAACCTCCGACGGATGAGTTGTCAGCTCTTTGAGAGTAAGCATGAATAGCGAAATTCACTCCGGGGAACTGCGGTATTTCAATCTGGCCATAATCGCCGGTATATTGAGCAGCTTTATCCGGGTCAAGGGCTTTCCGGTTCTGTTTTGGAATCCACGGTTCGATAGCTACCAACCCGTTTTCAAAGAAGATGCCGGAACCTCCGTAAGTAGTGCCAAGCACCGTACGGGTTGTTCCCATGACGTCAATGCCTGCAAACTGGAACCCATAATTATAAGCATTGGCCGATCCCTGAGCCTGTAAACGTTGTGAGAGCGAGAATGCAGTATCGTCAACGATACCTATCAGCTGGTTGCGGTAAAGGTTATAATGCATCATCTGGCGGGCATTCTGGAAAAAGAAGTTTTGCTCATTCAGCGGAACTTCATAAATATAAGTTCCAGTGTTAAAATTACCTTTCCCTCCTCCGGCGTTGTACTGTGTTTCGTCAGCTACGAGATCGGCAACAAAAGCAGTATCAAGACGTGCCATGAGGTTGTAAAAAGCGTTATTCTGCGCAGCAGCATACATCTGAGCAAACGAAAGAACGTTATTGTCAGCCAACTTCAAAGACATCGTGAACGGTTCCGAGAACGTTGTCCATGTTATTGTCTTTGAAAGAGAATCCCCACGCGCGCCGGTATGATTATAAGAACGTGAAGAGCCGTTAGTAGCGGCCTGACGTATGAGGAAATAAGCATAAACACTCCTGTCTTCCCGGGTTCTTAACTCGCCGAGGGACGGGTTTGCGATAAGTGATTTTTGTGCAGCATTGAGAGCCACACTATCAGGGAGCCTCCATTCACCGGATTGAAATTTCTCATTGAACAGAGCCTGACCGGCAACGAGTGCCGACGGAACGAAATTTGCCATTTTTTAAATTTTAATTAGACATTTTTAAACTATTTATCATAGTCAAAATTTGCCTCTTTATTTTTTTTCAGCAAATCTTGACCTTCTTTCCCAAGCCTGTCAATATTGTTTTTTAAACAATATGCTTCAAACTCGGATAAGGACTTGAATTTGCCAACAGCACCGCCGCCGGAATCCCCGCCACCCATGCCATTCCGTTTGATGTACCCTTCAGCGAACTGAAGCACTGCATCTTTCAGAGGTATGGGATTTAAAACTTTGTCAACCAACTTTGTATCACCTTTATAAATGATAGTACCGCTATCCTCTTTCGCCACACGGTGACGGTTCATAAATAGTTCAACCAAATCTTCAGCAGGTATGACTGTATTTTGTGGAATTTGTGTAAGAACCTGGTTGCGTATTTCAACGTGAAACATACGATCCTGAAATTCTTTTGTTAATGTTTGTTCTTTACTCAGGGCATCCTGGAGTTTTATTTTGAGTTCTTTATTTTCATTCTCAAATTTTTTCACTTTCTCCGATGGTTCGATCTTTGCATCTGCAATAGCTTTTTCAGCTAATTTTTCAATAAGCGTATCGACAGATTTGCCTTCGAACTCCAAGGCGTGCTTTGCTTTCAAGTCTTTCACAAGTATCTCGGTTGCGGCACGTTTGCCTTCGTTAAAACGGTTTGTCCCGAAGTTGTTTTTTTCCTCTTCGGTTAATAGCACGGGAACCTCCAGTGTTTCTTCTTTTTCACTTTTCAAATTAGTTTCAAAGACAGAAGCATCAAGTTTCAGAACGTCTGCTATTTTCTTGAGTGTTTCTTTGCTGTACATTTTTTATTCCTCCTTTTTTACATACTCAAACAGAGTATTTATTGTTTGTTCATTGAGCGTATTAGCATGTTCCTGAAGCATGACGCATGTTTTTATTAACTTTTCACGTTTAAACTCAACATCGAAAAGTTTATTCCCTATGGCATCCGTACGCTGAGTTTTCCCGTCCATGATAGGAATAAGAACTTTTTCCATGCGCCATTTCTCAAACCTTGTAAATGGGTAAATGTCAGTTTTTTTCATGCCTTCAAGTTTTACTTTCAGTTCATCAATCTCCTTGACTGTCTCAGGAGTCTGCTCGCATTCGCCAAGATCACTGATCCGTTTCGATATGCTTTCAATTGTTTCTTTTTTCTTTGCCATTAATTGATTATTTTAGTCATATTATTTTGTTTAAAAGGACTTACAAGGTTGTCAGCCGGTGAAATTGTCGCATTAACCGGAGGTGCAGGTGCTGAAGGTTTAACGAGTTTAAATTTTGCTGAATAAGTTTTTAATTCCTCGCGTAATGCTTCGATTGTTTTTCCCTCGACCTGCATCGGAGTTTGTTCTCCCTGCCACATCGGATAATAGAGTTTCGCCAGTTTCACTTCGTCTTCGATCTCAAGGTTCATAACCTCTTCGATAGCCATGTGAACAAACGGTTCAACGTACATTAGTTTGACGAAATAATCTCCCATCACTTTATTCGATGCAAACTCCGAGTAATAATATTGTTCAAGCATGTAATTGAGTGCCATCTCCGGCGCACCGGCTACACGTGCATTCTGATACTGCAACCAGATAGCGTCGGGAGGTTCAATAATATACCTGCGTGAATAGCTTATCTTGACATCCGTGAGGGTTTCCGGATACCAGAATTTGCCAAAGATTAGTGTTAGTTCTCTTTGAATGACCTGGATGATATCGGCAATATGATTGAGCTTATTGTAAACAGGCATCGTATCAATGAATCGCCCCGTAGCTGTTTCGTTTCGTCCTTTATCATTCATCATGTGAGAGGTTGTAGTCCCCCAGAGTGAATGGAACATCTTATCGAATATCCAGTCTAACTCCATTCGGTTTTCTTCACACGTCTTAACATCAGGCTGAACATAGCCGGCAGGTGGAATGGTTGTCGGTATGTCGGCTTCAGGTTTTGGAAGCAGTAAAACATCCGAGGCATCTTTGCGAGCTGAAAAGCCAGAGCCATTGCAAGCATAACAAACAACCGATGAAGAACCTGTACGGCCCGAGTCGGTTACATCGTTCGGAAGCACACGTTTACCATTGCATGTAGGGCAAACCCATTGATAAGCCCAGAATATGGCGTAATTATGTTTGAACTGGTAAATCTCTTTTATCGAGTTCTTTGTCAGATAGGAATTAAGCAGCGGAATTTGTTTTTCAAGTATTGATACTTTGAAGGCTTTATCCGTTGAAAAAATCGGCGAATTGACAATCGCAGGAACCCGGCCAAATGTGTTAATAATTACTTCTTTAATACTGATATCTTTCCCGTCATTGCGAACGTAGTAGTAAAATCGCTCGTCGACAGCCCAGAAATATTCAATTGAGACAGGCTTCTCGTCAATAATCTCTGTTATGCTTACCTGCGGTTCAAAAACAATCCAGTTTATTTTTATGCCAGAGACATCATAGTCCCGGATACTCATTATTGATTTGTAGGCAAACTCGGCTTTTTGTGTTTCAGGATCAACTTCAAGAAATATCACACCATTCGGATCGGATATGAATCGCTGGAACCA
>CAIPPE010000162.1 GCA_903866825.1 uncultured Methylococcaceae bacterium | reverse complement strand
GGTACGGTTAAAAATACCCGCACTATAGGTAAAAAGGATTTAATCCATAATCACTATCAACCCACTATTGAAGTTGATCCGCAAAACTATCAGGTGCGTGCTGATGGTCAATTACTTACGTGTGAACCGGCTGTCGTCTTGCCGTTTGCACAGCGGTATTTTTTGTTTTAATCCAGTGTTATATAAACAACGATGACTGAAATGTTGAAATTGACCGAAGTGGCGGTCCCGGAAGCCCAGGCAGACGATGAGTTGACCTTGTCTTATGAACACCGTCAAAAGAGCAGGTTGCCAGCACAAACCGATGGCGGTGTAAAAGTAGGCTTCTTTTTACCCAGAGGACAGCGTTTACATTCTGGCGTTATATTGACAGGCGCTGATCATTATAAAGTACTGATCAAAGCGGCTTCAGAGCAGGTATCGGTGGTACGCAGTGACGATGCCTTGCAATTCGCCCGAACTTGTTATCATTTGGGGAATCGCCATGTTGCATTGCAAATACTACCGGGTGAGCTACGCTATTTAAGCGATCATGTATTGGATCACATGGTACAGGGTTTGGGTTTAGATGTGACTCATGAATTGTTACCTTTTGAACCAGAAGCGGGTGCTTATCATAGTCATGATTAAGGATATTGCTTTATTGCGCTTGTTTCAGTTAGTCAGTCCAGGCCTACCCATCGGCATGTACAGCTATTCGCAAGGTTTGGAGCGAGCGGTTGAAGATAGATTAGTGACCACCCCCGATCAGGTTTTTGACTGGATCGAAGGCATATTAGAGCAAGGTATGACGCAGATAGATTTACCTATTTTGGCACGCTTGTATGATGCATGGTCTTTGGACGATATCACGAAGGTCATGCACTGGAGTGCCACCTTAATGGCCTATCGTGAGACGTTTGAATTGCGTGCAGAAGACAGGCAGGCAGGGCAAGCCTTGGCCCGTTTGTTAATCGAGCTAGACTTTGAGGATGCGGCTTTCTGGTTAAGACGGAATGATGCCACATTGGCGACTTTATATGCGCTGGCTGCGGTGCGGTGGGATATTCCTAAACAGGAAGTGGTGACCGGTTATTTATGGAGCTGGCTAGAGAATCAAGTGTTATGCGCGGTTAAATTAGTGCCTTTAGGGCAGGTGGCCGGGCAACGGCTTTTAATCAAACTGGCTGACCTTTTACCGGAACAGGTTAACCGGGCATTATCGCTAACCGATAAGGAAATCGGCGGCAGTGCCTTTGGTTTAGCGTTATTCAGCTCTCGTCATGAGATGCAGTATTCCAGATTATTTCGATCATAAAGTGAGTAGATAATGAGTGATAAACAAGTACTTCGAGTCGGTATCGGTGGGCCAGTGGGGTCGGGTAAAACAGCGCTAGTGGATGCCTTGTGTAAACGGATGCGTGATGAGTTTGATATTGCCGTCGTCACCAATGATATTTATACCCGTGAAGATCAGCAGTTTTTGATTCGTAGTCAGGCATTACCAGAAGATCGGATTTTGGGAGTAGAAACAGGGGGGTGTCCGCATACAGCAATCAGGGAAGATGCCTCTATGAATCTGGCGGCGGTTGATGAGTTATGTGAGCGCTGGAAAGATCTTGATTTTATTATGGTTGAAAGTGGCGGTGATAATTTAAGTGCCACGTTTAGCCCAGAACTGGCTGATCTGACTATTTATGTGATTGATGTCTCGGCAGGGGATAAGATTCCCCGTAAAGGTGGGCCGGGTATTACCCGTTCTGATTTACTGGTGATTAATAAAATAGATTTAGCCCCGTATGTAGGTGCATCTTTGGAAGTAATGGATAGGGATGCAAAAAAGATGCGAGGTGAGCGTCCGTTTGTGTTTTCGAATCTTAAAACAGGGTTGGGGTTGGAGGAGATTGTGGGGTTTATTGTTGAGAGGGGGATGTTGGGTAAGGAGAGTTGAGCTAGAGTGTGTAGTTTGGATTTGATCTAGGTTGGTAGTGAAGGGTAAGGTTTGTT
>CAIPPE010000161.1 GCA_903866825.1 uncultured Methylococcaceae bacterium | reverse complement strand
TGGTGCTGCCAAGCGTTTTAGACGCACTGGCAACGGCGGTTTTAAATGTGGACAATCACATCGCCGTCATATTTTGACCAAGAAGTCTACTAAGAGAAAAAGACAGTTACGCTCACCCGCAACTATTCATCCATCAGATGTACGTATGGCTATACGTATGATGCCATACAGTTGATAGGAGATTAAGAATGCCTAGAGTTAAACGTGGTGTAACAGCCAGAGCAAGACATAAAAAAGTTTTAAAGCAAGCGAAAGGCTACTACGGTGCCCGTAGTCGAGTTTATCGCGTTGCTAAACAAGCAGTTATTAAAGCAGGTCAATATGCTTACCGCGACCGTAAGCAGAAAAAACGTCAATTCCGTGCTTTGTGGATTGTTCGTATTAATGCGGCTGCTCGTTTGTATGGAATTTCATACAGTCGTTTGATTAATGGCTTAACTAAAGCGAATGTCAAAATCGATCGTAAGGTCTTGGCTGATATCGCTGTTAGAGACATTGAATCGTTTGGAAAAATTGCTGAAATAGCTAAAGCCAATCAAAGTCCTGTTTCTTAAGTAATACCTCAACCCATCTCTTCGGAGATGGGTTGTTCAGGGTTTCCTGTAGTCAGTTTTCAAATTCACCCATCCCTAACATAAGCGAGCAGTGCAGTGTCGGCTATCCTTGAAGAGATTCTCGCGCAGGCATTACAAGAGCTTGCAGCAGTTAAAGACCTTATTGAACTAGATAAGGTGCGTGTTCATTATCTGGGTAAAAAAGGATTATTTACCTTACAGATGAAAGAACTGGGTAACTTAGATCCCGAGCAACGGCGATCAGTTGGCCAAATCATTAATCAAGCTAAAGACCAGTTTCAGCATCAGCTAGAAATTAGCAAAGATAACTTGGAGGCTGCTGCTCTTGCATCAAGATTAGCTTCTGAAAGTATCGATGTTACTTTGTCAGGCCGTGGTCAGGTAGTGGGTCGATTACACCCAGTGACAACCACACTGCGACGAATTTCCAAGATCTTTGCGAGTGTCGGTTTCAAAGTCGTTGAAGGTCCTGAAATTGAAGATGATTATCACAATTTCGAAGCACTTAATATCCCTGCGCATCATCCAGCGCGAGCGATGCATGATACCTTTTACTTTGATGCACATACGGTTTTAAGAACGCATACTTCACCGGTTCAAATCAGAGTTATGGAATCCGAAAAGCCACCTTTAAAAGTGATTGCTCCGGGCCGTGTTTATCGTTGTGATTCAGATATTACCCATACCCCAATGTTTCATCAGGTCGAAGGCTTTTTAGTCGATACGGATGTAAGCTTTGCTGACTTAAAAGGTGTGGTTTATGAATTCTTGCGCGCATTTTTCGAGAAAGATATACAAGTACGCTTTAGACCCTCTTACTTTCCTTTTACTGAACCCTCTGCTGAAGTTGATATCGAGTGCGTGATGTGTGATGGCCACGGCTGTCGGGTTTGTAGCCAAACTGGATGGTTAGAGGTGATGGGTTGCGGAATGATTCATCCCGAGGTTTTTAAAGCAGTTAATATCGATAGTGAGCAATACAGTGGTTTTGCGTTTGGTATGGGCGTAGAGCGTCTTGCTATGCTGCGCTATGGAATTAATGATTTAAGATTGTTTTTCGAAAATGATCTTAAATTTTTAGAGCAATTTAACTAAGTTGTCGTAACACAGGAATACTTGAATCATGCAAATTAGTGAGGCCTGGTTAAGGTCGTATGTAAACCCAGACATCAGCACAGAAAAACTGGTTGAGCAATTAACGATGGCAGGTTTGGAAGTGGGTTCTGTTGAGCCTGCTGCGGCACAATTTAGTGGTGTTGTGGTTGGCGAAGTATTGGCAATGCAGCAACATCCGGATGCAGATCGCCTGCGTGTTTGTCAGGTTAATGTTGGAGTAGCAGAGCCTTTACAAATCGTCTGTGGTGCAAGCAACGTACGCGTGGGATTAAAGATTCCTGCGGCACTTTGTGGTGCTGTTTTGCCAGGTGATTTTAAAATAAAAAAATCTAAATTACGTGGTCAAGAATCCTTTGGTATGTTGTGCTCTGAAAAGGAACTGGGTTTAGCCGCCGATGCTCATGGTTTGATGGAATTGGCTGATGATGCTCCGGTGGGTGTTGATATTCGTGATTATTTATCACTGAATGATTCGATTATTGAAGTTGATTTAACACCTAATAGAGCGGACTGTTTAAGCGTAGAAGGTTTGGCGCGTGAAGTTGCATTATTGAATGGATTGGATTGGTCAACTACATCCGTGCAGCCGACTGCGATTGGACATGCTGAAACCTTAAAAGTATCTGTCGAGGCAACTGAGGCATGTCCACGTTATTTGGGGCGTTTAATTAAAGGTGTTAATGCTATTGCAGAAACGCCGTTATGGATGCAAGAGCGCCTACGTCGTTCGGGCTTAAGAAGTTTAGGTCCTTTGGTTGACGTTACCAATTATGTTTTATTGGAATTAGGTCAGCCGTTACATGCTTTTGATGCTGAAAAGCTATCAGGTAACATCTCTGTTCGTTATGCCAAGACAGACGAGTTTTTAAGTTTGTTAAATAATGAAGTGATTAAATTAGATAATGAAGCCTTGGTAATTGCAGATGAACACCAACCTCTCGCTCTCGCTGGTGTGATGGGAGGTAGTTTTTCAGCTGTTTCTGATGATACTCAAGCTATATTTTTAGAGTGTGCGTTTTTTGCTCCTCAAGCGATTGCGGGTAAAGCGCGACGATTTGGCTTACATACTGATTCTTCGCATCGTTTTGAGCGTGGTGTAGATGCAACTCTACAAGTTCGTGCTATTGAGCGTGCAACTCAGTTGATTGTTGATATTGCGGGAGGTGTTGCTGGTCCCGTGACAGAAGTCACGACAGCTGATGAATTGCCAAAACGTAATCCGGTTTTTTTAAGACCAATACGTATCGAAAAAACGCTTGGAATTACCTTAACCAATGAACAGGTGTTAGATATTTTTCAACGCTTGGGTATGGTTGTAGAAACTCAAGATGATGGTTGGAAAATTACACCTCCGGGTTTTCGTTTTGATATCGCCATAGAGGCTGACTTGATTGAAGAAATAGCCCGCGTGTATGGTTATAATAATCTTCCTAGCAGTAGTCTTTTGATGCGCTCAGAGTTGAGTTCTGTATCAGAAGGTCTGCTGGAAATAGATCGCGTTAAAGACCTATTGGTTGATCGTGGTTATCAAGAAGCTGTTACCTATAGTTTTGTTGATGAGGATATTCAACAGGCGGTGGCGCCAGGTATTGAGGCTATTCGCTTAAAGAATCCGATTTCTTCTGAATTGTCTATAATGAGAACAACGCTTTGGTGTGGTTTACTGAAAGCAGCGCTTCACAATACTAATCGTCAGCATCATCGAGTCAGGTTATTTGAAACTGGACTTCGTTTTTTAAAAATTGACGAAGTAACGCATCAACAAAAAATGCTTGCGGGTTTGGCTATAGGTGATATCTATACAGAACAATGGGGTGCAAAAGCACGTAAAGTTGATTTCTTTGATATTAAGTCTGACTTGGAAGCGATCTTTGGACTAACCGGCTGCTTGGTAAAGTATGTGGCGAACGCTCATTCGACTTTACATCCTGGTCAAACTGCCGAGATCTTATCAGAAGATGGAAGTAAAATTGGCTGGTTGGGTATGCTGCACCCACAGCTAGAAAAGCAATTAGGTTTTGATAGCCAAGTATTTCTTTTTGAGCTAGATCAGAATTTGCTACTTAATAAACGTATTCCTGTATTCAAGTCACTGTCTAAATATCCATCAGTACGCCGGGATTTGGCCTTGATAGTACATGAAGAGGTCTTGGCAAGTGAGATAATTAATTGCATTCAGAGTAGTTCGGAGCCTAAATTACAGGATGTAGTTATTTTTGATATCTATCGTGGTAAAGGTATTGATGAAGGTTATAAAAGCATAGCCTTAAGTTTATTTATGCAAGACGACACACAAACACTAACAGAAACTGAAATTGACGCTATCGTTAGCAGACTGTTAACTTTATTGGCTAAAGAAAAAAATGCAAAGCTGAGGGATTGATTTATGGCATTAACAAAAGCAGATTTTGCTGACAAATTGTTTGAAGAACTAGGCTTAAACAAAAGAGAAGCAAAAGAAATAGTGGAAGTGTTTTTTGAAGAAATTAAAACATCTTTAGAGCAAGGGAAGCAGGTAAAAATATCTGGTTTCGGCAAATTCGAGCTTCGAGACAAGACTAGTCGTCCAGGACGTAACCCAAAAACCGGAGAAGAGATTCCCATAACTGCTAGGCGTGTGGTAACATTTAGATCTGGACAAAAACTTAAGGCTCGGGTGGAAGCGTATGTTGGAGCAGAGCAACAATAATGAACAGCCTGTAATACCTGATAAACGATACTTTACCATCGGTGAAGTAAGTGACTTGTGTGGCGTTAAGCCACATGTGTTGCGTTATTGGGAGCAAGAGTTTTCTGAGCTGAGTCCTTCAAAAAGACGCGGTAACCGTCGATATTATCAACGACATGAGGTGTTGCTGATTCGACAGATTAGAGAGTTGTTGTATGAGCAAGGGTATACCATTGGTGGTGCTAGAGCCCACATGGCGAGTGAGTCAAAAGAAGGTATAGGTCATTGTCAGCAATTGATATGCCAAATGATTGCTGATCTTGAAGATATATCAGATTTGCTTAAATAGAAAAGCGTAATACAGTCGTTTCTGTAGTACAATAGTATCCAATCAGAAATGAATAGTTTATCAAGATCAATGTCGGGGCGTAGCGCAGCTTGGTAGCGCACTTGTCTGGGGGACAAGGGGTCGTAGGTTCAAATCCTATCGTCCCGACCAATTGAATCAAAGGGTTACAAAATGACGGGTTTTATAAAAATGAACTAAGTTGTTTTCGGTATAACATTCGGTATAACAATTTTTAATGCTTGCCGATTATTTGGTACTTTAATTCACCTGCAATCTCTGCCTTTAATAAATAAAATAACCATAAAAAACTTTGGCATTCTTCATAGATGCCTAAAAGTAGTTGACACTTTGGTAGTCCCTACAAATCAATGCAGGTTGTTTTTTATCAACGAGTTACCGGAATGGGTGTGACGAATAAGTATCTCCAAGTTAATGCCGCTTTAGTCAATCCCATCGCCATAGCAGGTGTCCGATGTGTCCATTTTTTTTGGAATCGTGACGTCCCAGGACATGTAAGTGGCAACCTTAAGCTTTTATGATGGCACCGATAGTTGTAGTCATAGAGATTAATCCAAAGGGTATCCGTAAAGTTTGCTTTCTTCTTACAATAACCCAATGTTTTCCTTTGTAAATAGGATACCCGTTGTCTTAACGT
>CAIPPE010000160.1 GCA_903866825.1 uncultured Methylococcaceae bacterium | reverse complement strand
CAGCCGCACAGATTAGCTTAGACATTCCGTGGATACTACGCAGACCTTAAACAAGAAAGAAGAATGATCATGAAAAACGATACTCAATTACAAAAAGACGTCATTGCCGAATTAAACTGGGATCCGTCAGTTAATACAACAGATATTGGCGTCGAGGTTAAAGATGGCGTTGTTACTCTATCCGGTCATGTCGATAGTTAGTGCTTGAAAGAAAACTAACTAACAATATATTAATCAATATGTTATAATATTATCAGTAGCTTGAAGATGTCTTTATGCAGAATCAGTTGACAGCACCAATCTCATTGATTTTTTGCGATTATGCCATATCAAGGACATGAAAACGCTTCGAAAATGAATCAAATTTAAAAATCTTCGTCACTCGAAAAATCATGCGCACAATTATCCACTCCCAAATGAAGTTAGGCGAAACCGATATCGCTTCAATTGTTCTTGATCCAAAATCCCGCGATGATATCCCTCAGTTACTTCGAGGACTTCAGTACATTTACACCGAAACTTCTTTACGTGAACGGGTTTTTGCCATTCTCGAAGAAGTATTGCCTGAGCGGGTAGGAGCAGAAGGTAAAGCGAGTTCTAAGACGGGTCGACCTGGTATGGAACAATGGAAGATTCTGGTTCTTGGTGTACTGCGATTAGGACTGAATGCCGATTATGATCGTATTCAAGAATTAGCTAATCAACACAATACCATTCGGCAGATGCTGGGACATAGTGAGTGGATGGACGAAAACCGCTATGAGTTGCAAACGATTAAGGACAATATCAGCTTATTCACGCCCGAAATTCTAGATCGAATCAATCAGGAAGTGGTTAGTGCGGGGCATCAAACATTAAAAAAAAATTCCGAAGAAAGCCTAAAAGCACGTTGTGACTCCTTTGTTGTCGAGACTGATGTCCACTTTCCGACCGATATTAATCTATTGTGGGATGCTATCCGCAAAACGATTAAAACCTGCGCTCAACTTTGCGATGCGCATGATTTAACCGAATGGCGTCAAAGCGTTTATCTCCTTCGCTCATTCAAGAAAAGCTATCGCAACATCCAACGACTTAAGCATTCCACGTCCAAAGATGAAGTTAAACGTGAGGCTAAGCAAGATCAGATCAAGGATGCTCACCAGATTTATATCGACCAAGCCAACGGCTTTGTACAGCGGGCACGTATTACCAGTGAACTTCTGAAAAACGATTACAGTCTGCCGTCGATATTACTGGCAGAACTTGAGGGTTATGTGATCCATGCCGAACGGCAAATCGATCAAATTCGTCGCAGAGTACTTCAAGGCGAAATGATTCCTCATAACGAAAAAGTCTTTTCCATTTTCCAGCCACATACCGAGTGGATTAGCAAAGGCAAGGCGGGTGTGCCGGTAGAGCTAGGAATGCGGGTTTGTGTTGTCGAAGACCAATACCGGTTCATTCTGCATCATCAAGTCATGGAAAAAACGACGGATGATCAAATAACGGTTTCCATTGTCAAGCAAACCCAAACACGATTTCCATTATTAAAAGCAATTAGCATGGACAAAGGTTTTCACAGTCCAAGCAACCAGACCGAACTCAAAGAGATACTGGAGCGGGTTGTATTGCCGAAGAAAGGTCGATTGTCCGAAGCCGATAAAGCACGTGAATCAGAGCCAGAATTTGTCCATCTTCGGTGTCAACATTCCGCTGTGGAATCGGCTATCAATGCACTGGAAACGCATGGACTTGATAAATGTCCCGATCATGGCATTGATGGCTTTAAACGATATGTTGCTCTTGCAGTAGTCGCTCGTAATATCCAACGTTTAGGCGCAGTACTGCGTGAACAAGAAAAACAACAAGCCGAGCGGCGACGAGGGCCATACAAAAAAGCAGCCTAAACAATAGGCAGTTGGGCGACGATTTTAAGTGTTGATAGGATAGATGCGTCCAAAAAACATTGAAAATGCTATTCAACCCCAAATTCGAACCGTTCCGAAAAAAAACACATAGCCTGGGTACAAAAAATCGCCGTATTTGAAAACATTCCGACTCCGTCGTTTTAAAAAATGCGAGTTTTCTTTCAGGCACTAGTTACAGTCTTGATTATGCAAGGTATTTCAATGCAGGTATCATATACTCCTGCTTTTATGGCTGTAATGGTGCTAGTACAATTTCTGCTTCCACCGTTCCTGTTCCCGCAGCT
>CAIPPE010000159.1 GCA_903866825.1 uncultured Methylococcaceae bacterium | reverse complement strand
GTAAACTCATCAGCTGACGTAGTACTGAAATAACGATCAAATTCAGACATCTGTAAATAGGTTTGATACGCTCTTATCCAATAAATACAACCCGTTAACGAACAAGCTAATAGAAGCAGGCAAAGAAGACGAAAAAAACGCTGAATGGATTGGGTGTGCATTTTATACCTTAGCAATGATTTGATTTAAGAAGATGCCGATGACAGGCTGCTAGTAACTTATTATGCGGTTTATCTCTTGGATAGTTTAGGATTATTCGCTTATATTTCGCTTGATAATTTATTAATTAACGGGTCACTTACTCCAAATAGCTTATAAAAAATTTCTTAAATTAAGGGCTGTGTAACTTAAATTATCACTTATTGCGTAATGACCTTTATTATGTTGATATATTCAATTATGTTTATTTCTCAGGTCTTTCATTATGCGCAAGTTACTGATTCATTGTTGTTTTGGGTTTTATCTGGTTTTAGGTCTGCTTATATTTGGGGTATTCACAACTGCACCTGCTGACGCTCAGACGTATAGTGTTTCTGTCGTACCACAGCTTACGCCGGTTGCTATTCATAAGGATTGGGCTCCGATTCTGGAAAAGCTGGGTGCTGAGACAGGTTTAACATTTGAACTCGTTGTAGAGCCCAGTATTCCAGCTTTTGAGGAGACTTTATTAGAAGGAACCCCTGATTTTGCTTTTATGAATCCTTACCACTGCATTATTGCTAAACGACATAAAGGTTATATTCCTCTGCTTAGGGACTCGGCAAACATGCTTGAAGGGATACTTGTAGTACGTAAGGACAGCGCTATTAATTCTTTAGGAGAACTTAACGAGCAAAGCGTCGCTTTTCCAGCGCCTAATGCCTTCGCGGCTTCGCTCCTCATTAGGGCGCAGTTGGCTAAGAATCATGTCAATATTATTCCGAATTATGTTAAAACCCATAGTAATGTTTATCGTAGCGTGCTGATTGGTGATGCAATGGCAGGTGGGGGGGTCAACAATACCTTTGAAAGAGAACCAGCGGATGTGCGTGATCAGTTACGAATTTTATATGTTACGCCACAGTCCGCACCTCATGCGCTGGGAGCGAATCCACGCATTCCTAAAGCGGTCCGTGCTAAAGTAATTGCTAGCTTTATAAAATTGGCGAAAGATCCAGCTAATGCTGCGCTTTTTGACGGTATTCAAATTCCGAAGCCGGTGTCGGCGGATTATTCCCGGGACTACAAGCCACTAGAGGTTCTTGGTCTCGATAAATTCGCTGTGATTGGTAGTCAGTGAGTCTTCATTCAAAAAGCCTGTTTGTCCGGTTGGCGGTCGTCGGTGCGTTGGGTTCACTATTGTCAGTATTTGCCCTAGGGACCTATGTTGCCTATAAGCAAGGCAAGGTGGCAACCCAATCGGCATACAACGAATCCTACTTAATAACTAGCGGTTTAGCGACAGCGTTAGCTTCGGATCTGATTGTTAAAAATTACGGAGACATTGACCAAACGGTTACTCAAGTGACGAATTTTTCCAACCTTGATCACCTTAACGTCATTAACAAGCGAGGTAACATTGTTGTTGAGGCCAAACGAGATCAGCAAAAAGGAACATGGGAACTTTTTCATGGCGGAGTAGTGAAACTGCCGAGTGACGATCAACCACTTTCTACTATAGTGGATAATCATATCGTGACCTGGATGCCTATTAATGCAGGTAGTTTGGTCGGTTGGGTGCGTTCTGATATGCCTCTGAGTCAGATCACTGCGACTCAGTATCTGATATTTAGAGATACATTCCTGGTTGCATTGCTTTCAGTAGTGTTATCCATCGGGGTGGTTATCATTGCCTTACGTCGTCCGATAAAACAGATCAGGATCGCAGCTAATTTTGCTGATGAGTTACCTAAAATACACGGGCAGTTCTTAAACTTGTCATCTTCGACGTCTGAATTACAGGATCTTGTTTCGGCTTTAAATCGGGCATCTAAAAAATTGCATAATCAAGATCAGGAACTAAGAGAATCAAGAGATCTTGCTCATGAAGTTGCCAAGTCAAAGAGTGAGTTTTTGGCCAATATGAGTCACGAGATACGGACGCCGATGAACGGTATTATCGGACTGACACAATTGGCGCTTAACTTGCCAACTGATCCTGTGGTTAAAGACTATCTAAGTAAGGTTTTTAGCTCATCACAAAGTCTGCTAGGTATCCTTAATGATATTCTTGATGTCTCGAAGCTTGAAGCATCCCGTATGAATATTGAGACTAGACCCTTTAATCTGGATCAGCTCTTAAACAACCTGCGCAATTTGTTTGAAGAAAGCGCTGCGTCCAAAAATCTTGAGTTCATTATCGAAGTGGAAGAGAGCGTGCCACGTGATTTACTCGGGGATGCAATGCGTATCCAGCAGATCATTTCCAATCTGCTAGGCAATGCCATTAAATTCACTGGGCAGGGTTCAGTTGCCGTTAAGGTTTTTCTCCAAAAGCTTGAACACTCACAGGCTCTGCTCACTTTCTCCATTGAGGACACCGGCATTGGCATTGATCAAAAAAACTTCGATAAACTGTTTCAGCCCTTTAGCCAGGTAGATGGTTCAATCACTCGAAAATTCGGTGGTACAGGATTGGGACTAGTGATCAGCCAGAGTTTGTTAAAGCTCATGGGTGGAGAATTCAATGTGTCCAGTCAACCTGGTCAAGGTACTGCGTTTAGATTTAGCCTCCAACTTGGTGTTATTGCTCAAACATCAATACAAAAAAAACGCTCAAGTAGCAATGTTGGCGATCTGGAGCGGAATCTAAAAGAGATAGGTAATAGCTTGCATGGTGCAAAAATCCTGGTTGCTGAGGATCAGCGCATTAACCAGAAAGTTATCAGCGAATTCCTCCGCCTTGCCGGTATTCAGGCTATTATTGCCAATAACGGTCAAGAAGCCCTGGATATGCTTGAACAGCAGGAGTTCGATGCCGTCTTGATGGATGTGCATATGCCGGTAATGGATGGGATGGAGGCCACTCGTAACATTCGTAACTATCCTAAATATGCCCATCTTCCCGTGATTGCCTTAACGGCAGGGGTAATGCAAGAAGAACAGGAAAGCTACATGGCTTGTGGCATGAATGCATTTTTGCCCAAGCCGGTAAACCCTGAAGACTTGATTAAATTGCTGAGTCAGTGGATTAGCAGGCACGATGTAGATTCTGTTAGGATAGAGCTTTCACCCCTAGAGCAGCCGACTTTAAAAGAGAATAATCACGCAGAGGCACTTAATTGGAAGGATCTTTCCCGTGCGCTTCCGGAGTTTGATCTGGAAGACATTGCATCTATATTCGAAGACGAACCTCAAATGCTTTTGAGTATGTTGCAGGAGTTTTTTGAAGAGTTTAATGGCGAGGCTAAAATTATTGCTGAACAGATAAATAATGGCAAAATGGATGCTGCAAAAGCCATGATACATACTATTAAGGGTGTTGCAGGCAATCTTGGTGCTATGAACTTGCACCAAGCTTGTACTGTGTTTGAAAGCCAACTTATGCAGGTTGAGTTTGCTGATAAAGAATTGCACGAATGGCTTAAATCCTTTGACGATACTATGTTAAATATTGAAGAGTTACTGCATAATCATAAAGACTTTGAATTCACAAATCTGCTTTGACTAGAAGCGATTAATAGGTAGATTGGGTTTGTATTAAAGGTTAAGGTTAATGTGTCGAACTTCGACAGTCTTCCAAACAGACTCAATAAAGTTAGCATTCATTTCGGGCATGCCATCTTGTATCCATTTCACTAATACCGCAGCGATATTGGGATAAGTGATTTGAACGGCACGTTCGTCATGTAACCATTTTTCAATAATGGAGGCATCCAGATCATTCATAGTTTGGCCGTAGCCCAGTTGATGCAAGGCTTTAGCATTCGAGATTTGTTCCATTTGAGAATGCAGCGGCTTGGCAAGAATTTTTTTACCTAATTGTAGGGATTCACTAGCCAGTTCAAACCCTGCATTACTGATAATGCCGCCGCTATCCATTAAGTTCGCTTGAAACTGGGTACGTGAAAGGGGGTGACAATTAATATGCTCGAACGAAGATACAGCTAATTCTGGGGAATACAGGTGGAATTCAAACTCTTTAAAAGGGGACAGGAGTTTGATAACGGCATTCTGATCTTCAAAAGGAAGGTAGACAATGATTTTATTTCTGATGCTGTGCCGTGGGCTGTCGGGTGTTTCTATAATAGGTGGGAGGATTGGTTGGTTAAAATGATGCCAATGCAAGCCAATGCCTTTAGTTGCGGGTGCAAAGTATTTCATAACCTGATTTGCAATAGGATCAGATCCCGCTCTAGGGATATCATAATTAAAGGCGTATTGGTGTCCTATACCCAAAACAGCTTTTTTCTGATTTCTTGCTGCCCAAGCAGTTACTGGTTCAAAATCGCTAATGACTAGATCATAGCCACTTAAGTCCAGGTGTTTTATATCCTTGATTAAGGTCAGTGGCTTAGCATCCCACGCTGTTTTAAGATAATTAACATTACCTTTATGGGTATTAAAGGTTAGACCTGTTCGTACCTGGTAGCCATTAAATATTTCCATATCAAAATATTTATCAGCTGGACGTCCGGTAAATTGAAAAGTCACTTCTATACCGGCTGCATAAAGCTCCTTTGCCATGACTCTTGCGCGTGTGATATGCCCGTTTCCTGTACCTTGTACACCATAAAAAATCTTCATATTTACCCTGTATTAATCAAATCTTAATGGACAAAGAGTAAAGTTGTTGTGTGACAGACAAATGAATGTTTGTTTAAGGTTGTATGACAGTGAGTGTTAACAAATCACTTTAGTGCGTTGAAATGAAGTTGACTAACGCTTATGTGTTAAGATTGGCCGTTTTTATGAGGATCTTTGCTTTGAACTTAACGCATGTTTTTAGCTAAAGATAGCTCGCCATTAATTTTTCAGGTGAATAGTGGCTAATTCAAAAATTAAGTTATCCAAGAAAATCGCAATGCTCATGTTGCTAGTTGTGGTGATTGTTTGTAGTTATGTTATTTATGCGGTGCCCTTAAAAGAGGTACTTAAGCAAAGTTATGAGATTAAAGCCAGGCTAGCTGAAGCGGGTTATGCCGGGCCTGTTATCTTTACCTTGGGCGCTGCTTTTTTAACGGCGATTGGTATGCCACGGTTATTGTTATGTACGTTAGCAGGCATTATCTTTGGTTTTAACTGGGGCTTTGCGCTGAGTCATTTTGGCACTGTACTGGGTGCTTACGGTGCTTTTGTGTTTGCACGCTGGAGTGGTCGGGATTATGTGCACAAGAAGTTCCCCAAGATTATCGCCTTATCACAGTCTACGCAAGCGCAAGGATGGCAGTCTGTCTTATTTGTAAGGCAACTGCCTATTAGTGGCTTGTATAACGATATTTTGTTAGGGATGAGTGCGGTGACTCATACCGATTTTTGGATTGGTACGTTTATCGGCTTCTTGCCCTTGGGAGTGACCGCAACCTTAGTAGGCGCTGGTGCAATACAGACTGACATCTCTCATCTTGCACAATATTTAGCTATCGCGGCCTGTGCTTTCTTTGGATTAACGATGGGCTTAAAAAGGCTTATCGCTCATCGTCAGCGAAAGAACGCAACCTAGAGACCGAATAGATCGTAATGTACGGACAGGTGCACCGTAGGGACAGGTCGCGACCTGTCCCTACACCGATTCTAACCATTCACTGAGTACGCATAAGGTCCATATAGGTCGGGCATGATCTGCTTTTCGTTGAGTATGTTCTTGTAATAATTGGATGGCAACCAAGGGATTAACACCGACCCGTTCTAACAGAGGTGAAGTTAGTTTTAAAGTCGCCCAGTCATGTAACGGTTCCCGTAACCAACTGCTTAACGGAACCGAAAGCCCCCGTTTTTTGCGGTACACGATGTCTTTGGGTAAATAGCGCAGCGCATATTCCTTTAGAAACACTTTCGTTTTTATCTGTTGAACCCGCTCACTTTCAGGCAGTGTGGCCGCAAATTCCATAACGTCCTGATCTAAAAATGGGGCTCGCAGTTCTAAGGCAGACTTCATACTAGCGCGGTCTGCTTTAGTTAATAGACCTTCTGCTAAAGAGGTTTCCAAGTCATGTTGTTGCAAGCGATTGAGCATCTCTGACGACGAATAAATCGAATGGGTCATTAACGGTGGGGTGACACCTAAACGCTTTAAAATGGTCGGCGAGATTGACGATGTCCAAAGAATATGCCGCCCCAGGAAGTCTAAGTCGTCCCCCAAAATAAACCGCTTGAGTAGAAAAGCGATAGTTACTTTTTTATCACTGGACGGCCAGCTATCCACAGCGCGTCGAATGAGTGTTCTAATGGGCGCTGGGAGTTGTGCATAATAGCCAGCGAATCCGGCGCCAAAATAAGTTGGATAACCTCCAAACAGTTCGTCGGCTCCTTCACCCACCAAGGCCACCCGTACATCTTGTGCCGCCCGTCTAGCCAATAAGGCACTGGGTACCCAGGCAGGATCGGATAAGGGTTCACCGACT
>CAIPPE010000158.1 GCA_903866825.1 uncultured Methylococcaceae bacterium | reverse complement strand
CTTTTATCGGTATCTTTTTTTGCAAGGCTTTTTCAAGTTTTTTTTCGACGTCATAAAGCCTGTTCTGATCAGCAAGGAACATCGATGGGGCTGTCTTTAAGCCCTCAACGCCTGGAGTCCTTTGTTTGATTTCAACAGTTTGTGCAGCTTTTAATTTATCAGGTAACTTTGCCATTTTTAAACCCCCATTAGGCCAAGACGATCAATTGGAACCGATGATTCATTGCGCTTCCACGCCAAATGCAATTCATGGTTTATGTGTGTAATCAAGGCATCTAACGGCTCTTTATAACGCTTATATGCCTGCGTATTGCACTCTTTACCAGTCATATCAAATACGGTTTTTAATTGTGCGGATTGGATTTCTGGAATTGTTGACTCGGGTATTCCTATGTCCCAGAAATGCTCTTTATATGACTGCTTTAGCCATCCCTTTACGGTTTGCCCGAGCTCGTCTTTGTCGGATTTCGTCATTGACATAAACACTTCCACCAAATCATATTTTTTAGTCAGCATGAAATCACGGGCAGCCCTAGCGGGGGCTGATATATCATCACCATCAGGATATTTTGCACTTGCTGAAAGCTCACTAAAAATTGACCAAAATTGAGAAAGTGAGGCTAGATCAAGGGATTTTTGAGGGCAGGGTGAAAAAATCATATCCGAGGCAAATATTGCATTTTGAGTTAGGTAATTAAGCGAGGGGGACGTGTCAAAAACGATTACGTCGTAGACCTCTTTGGCTGCATTCAGGCCGTTATGTACACAACCATACATATTGAATAGTTCATCTTTTTCGCGTGCTTGACTCACCAACATTGGTATATAAAACTCGGCAAAAAGAACCGAAGCCGAAGCTGGAATTAAGTCCAAATTATGCCAATATGTTGGTCTTACTAGCTTCAAAAAGTCGGGGTTTTCTGCGTTAATTTCGCTTGCTACAGTATCAGAAAAACCAATTTCCAATTCAGGTGAAATGCCAAAAAGAGTGGTTGCAGACCCTTGTCCATCCATGTCTACCAATAAAACTTTATGTCCTTTAAGGGTTAGTCCTTGAGCTATAGATACAGCAGAAGTAGTTTTTCCGACGCCACCCTTGTAGCTACAAATACCAATTACTTTAGCCTGGGCACCCTCTGGACGAAGTTGATTGCCGGAGAAATCAATGACGGAAGCAATTGCTTCTTCAAGAGTGTAAATTTTTTGATTAGAGCCCTCTTTTACGCGACCACGCACAGTTTTTGTTAGTGCTTCTTTGTTTTTTAGTGTGGTTCGATCAAAACCGCATAAGCTTGCTACTTGATGGCTTGTGAATTCTGGTGCTTGTTTGCGAGGATACGGATCGAGCATTTGATCGCGTAAACCCTCCAAGACTCCGGAAGCGTTAGCCGCCATCTCAATTAATTCATCTAGTTCGGTGGCAGGTCTAGCTGGTAGATCTTTAAACATTTTCTTCCTTTATCCGTTTTTTGGATATTTGATTTTTATTTTATAGCGTTATTGAAAACTTTATATCTCAATCACACACCTAGCAAGTAAGAAGTGAAGTCTTCCTTGGCTGGGCGACTATTAAAGCCATTAGATTTATAAAAACCGCGCATCATTGGGTTGGTGGCTTTTAACCACTCGTTAACTTTTTGTTTTTGAGCATCATTGCTTGTATTTAAATAATCCTCAAACGCCTTTTTCCTTCGCTCCTTTTCACCTGGGTCTGAAGTTTCGGGCATTCGGATCGTCAACTGAACTGGTGGTGGGATGGTTTGTTTTTGATAATTCTCTCGCAAGCCCGCCTTTAGATAAGCCAGTGGGTTTTTTGGTGTCGCTTTACTTGTGATCTCAATTTGTCTAGCAAGTTTTTCTGTTGAATGTTTTTTATTTTTTACTAGCTTTTGGGCTTCGAATAGATCAATCCCCAATTTTTGAATTTGCTCTGTGAGCATGTGCTCCACTTGCGATAAGGGCTCTTCAATCACTTCTTTTTCAGAAACAATAAGCTGGACCCCTGTAATTTTTTGACGCGTTTTAAATTCTTTAAATGCTATTGTTACGTCCGTTAATTTATTTACCTCATTATTGGCGCTCTTTAAGATGTCCCGCTTAAAAAAACGCCACTCACGCTCTTCGGTTAATTGCTCACCTAAGATCATCTTTATAAACTCTTGAATTTCATACCGAGCAGACAATCCACCAAAATTGGTTTTATAAGAACATGCAATCTCATAGAGGGCAATAGATGAGCCACTTGATAGGTTTGTTGCTATCTGAAGGCTCATTTTTGTGAAAAATCCTCCGTTCGGGTTCATTAGACGCTCTTGGATCACCTCCTCCAATTCCCAGTATGCGATTACTGCCTTACCTTTTTGGTTTTCCAACTCTCCAACAAGTCCGATTGTTGTAGTTAATCCAAGTGGCTTCCATTTTGGTACACCTTCACGATTGTTGTAATCCATCTTAAAGGAATTAATCTTCATTAATTGCTCTTTAACGCGAGTGGGTTGCGAAAAAGACAATCCACAAAGCTTTAATAGCTCAGCAAGAGGATATTCGTAGCGCTTCCTTAGCCCTTGTGCCTGTGAAACAAGGAGCATGGCAGCATAAAGCTTCCGATCATTAGCTTCTAGTCGCAACCCTGGATAGCGCGGCACAAAACCAATTGTTTCATTAGGCCTATAAAGAACATCGTGTTTTTTTACCATTTGAATATGTTAACTGTGTGTATTATATTTATCAACCTCACAATTAATATTTTTAACGCCTTAGAAATAAAAGTATCGACATTAGTCTCACAGTTCTTTCGACATTAGTCTCACATAAAACCACCTAATGCTATGTTTTTAAAAGAATTTTTCTATATTAAAGTATTTATAAGTGTTATTTATAAGAAAAAGACAATGGGATTTTTAAAGTTTTTTAAAATCTCAAACTCTGTTTGTGAATTCCAAAGGTACTTTCTAATGAAAGTACCTTTTGCCAAGAATTTACATACTGTTACGGGATGAACGAGTTTGTTCGTTTGTCCTGCACTGAGGTTTTGAGTGTGAGCCCCGTATAAATTTATTGGCTTAAATACTAATAAGGGCGCCGATCATAAATTCGGGATAAGGATATACATGAAAATACCTTTTTGAATTCACATAAATAGTAGCTTGGAAAAGCGTAGTAAACACATTTTATAAACTTAAGTCCGGTTCATTTTCAATCATGGACTCTTGATCCTGAATCAACAAAACTTGATGTGCTGAAACCGGATTATTGTTTCGGCTGATATCGGAGCGTAATATTCCAAGCCCTTCCAGTTCGCCATAATAGAGCTTTCTTGTGATTTCGGTTTTAGATGTGTTTACTAAATGCGCCGGGATGTCTCTCAATGCCGCATAACATTTTTTTAACTCTGGAAATTGTGAGATGGCTATTTTTTCAGGCAAGGTATCGAACGCCAGCGCGCGCTTATAGGTTGTGGTGTTTAAATAAGCAAGGTAACGATTCTGAGCCACCTGCGAAAGCGCTTGCAGCTTCTTGACAGAAACAATGGGCTCAATCGAGTCGCCCGAAAGTGAGTTAAGCACAGACTGAAAATAAGCAAATTGTGGAAGAATAATTTTTTTTAATTTAACGATATGGTTTATATCGGTGCTGCTTTCAATAGATGTCATTAACTTGTAATTATTGGCAGCCTCCGGCTCTTTCTCATTATGTTTAGCCCTATAAAGTGAGGGGAGCTGCTCTGCGGGAATAGATTTATATTTGGCTGCCGCCTCATTCACGTCGGTGGTCACAAGCTCTGTAGAGTTATTTTGCGAAGAAAGTAAATATATATATTTCTCATTATGTTCATTGTGTTTTTCGGCAACCGATAAGGCATGCTTAATACTTTCAATAAATGAGAGATGCTCTTTGGCGCTCCAGGGACGATTACACAATAGTTCAATTTGAGCAGTTGCTGATTTTGAAGTTTTTTGAAGATCTTCATTAATTTCAATTGAACACAGCTCAAGGTGGTCTTCAGAATAGATAATAACGTTGTTGGCAAGCCTGCAGTTTTGCACAGCTTCAATTACTTTGATGATATTTGAAGACGATGATTCTTTAGGGTTTTCTAAGCGCGCCACTGGCAGACCAAGCGCTAAAGCCAAATCATTTTTAATGGTGGAATTTACTAACTGAGTTCTGGCTAAATTTACAGCCAGCACTCTAAATTCAATAAAATATTTCTGCTCGATTAAGCATCCACACAAACTTACTATCTCTGAGTTGCTAAAAAGGTCTGAATTAATAACTATATTTTTTTTCTCATCAATAGAGGTATTCAACAGGTTTTCACTACACATGGTAATAGCACTTAATAAGTTGGACGCATTATTATTTTTATTAAGCAATAAATCAATGTAGTGCTCATCTTCTTGTGCTAAATGACGTTTATCAATTAGCACTGCAATATTAGGTCCCCCCAACTCTGACATAGCATGGAAGGCTAGTGCGCTAGGAGAAGTTCCGGTTGGGCCGCAAATTATTATTGCTTTTTGAGTTGTTGGTTTAATAAGCATTGGGTATCTTTACCGTTAATCATTAATGGTGGCCGCAAATTAGACGCGCTTTGTGGCAATACAAGGCGATAGTTTTCTCTATTGCTAGTATGTCGCTTGGATCAAGGTTATCTCTTGTGGTTCGTAAAAGTGCTTGATTTTGGCGCTCTTGTTCAATTGAATTAGCATCTGGGGGGCCGCTTGCAAGGAATTCATTAATCTTCCGAGAGTGATTAGAAATCAAAACTCCCAATATTTCACAGGCAACCTCGTATCGTTGCAATGATATGTTTGACATTAGGCGACCCTCATCATCGTTATTGGTAATAGCTTAATGAAAAAATAAGTCAGCAGTATTAGCGATGCTATTAAGGTAATTGAGAAAGCGGATCTGGTAGCTATTCTCATATCAGCTTTACTCGGGATGCTTGATGGCAAAATAAGGGCCATTAACAACCAATTGAAAATGTCTAGCTTTGTAATGCTACTCAAGCTCCACCTTTGTGGGATTAAAGGAACAAAACAGAAGGGGATCAACATGGGTGCTAGACCTGTGAAAACCCCATTGAACCACCTTATGTTCTGAAATCTAACAGATCCCAATATCCAGCTGCCATCTGGTAGCCTCCTAGGTATAAGCGTCCCGCCAACTGGCCTTGCACCCACGATGTACCCAATCAATAGATGGAAGAGCTCATGGGTAAAAACTCCTAAAAATTCAAAAGAAATTCTTAACCAAGTCCACGGCAGGATTTTGCGTATAGCTATCGCCAATAGGATGCCAGGCACAAAATAAGCCAATCGTGCTGCAGTTATGTGTATGAATGAAAGATTCAACATAAATACAAATCTATTTCAGGCTAACTAGGAGTGTGCCAACAAGAATGCTGGCAATCCCAGAGGCTTGATAAACGGTTACTGATTCTTTCCAATACAGCACTCCCAAACCAAGCGATCCAATTGCACAGATTCCCGTACCTACGAACCATGCTACAGAGAATGGCCAGCGATCACTAGTATAGGCTTCCATAAATAGGTACATAAACAAACATACGATTGGAAGGATTTTTATGAAAGACCAGTTGTAGTCCTTTTGTAAAACCAAGACAGCAAGCTGGAGTATTTCTGCAAAAATTAGGTAAAAAATAGGGTGGCAAGCATTCATTTTGAAGTTCCTTTATCTTGTACCGCCACACTTTCCACAACTTGGTCTACTGACGAGCCATTTACAGTGATGCTGCCATCAACATCAACAATGATCTCAATTGAAATGCCCATAATTTCCCAATTAATTATGGTTTTGGTTGGTTGTCGCGTTTCCATGTTTAACCTTTCGTTCTTGCGCTCTATCCCAATAGTCCTTAGCTTCTCTTTGGAGCCTTTTAAATCGATTTTCTAAGTCTTGGGGTTGCATGGCGATCTTGGTTGCCTCATGGTTTTTGAAGTCTTGAATAGAATCCACATCAACCTTTAATATATGAACACCATTGTTGTTTATGACATTAACGCGCAAACCCGAATCATGAATTAATTGATTTTCATTGGCAAACTTCCATGCCTTGTGCCAGCCGTATTTTCCGCTCATCGTGAGACTTCCTTTATTTTGATAATCTGAGCATGTAATCATATAGTGTGGGCCTCAATTAAGCATTCCTGCGTTGGATAATTGTTTGGATTTCATCAAATCCCTTAAAAGTTCAAGCATCCGGGCTTGTGCCCCTATTGCAATGGATGCTTGGTATTGCTCTAACTCAAAAGCCGTAGGGGAGGGATGCTTGGTTATAAATAAATGCAGTTGAGCCTCTATCCACTGCATAATAATTTGCAAAATCAAAGCGCTTTCAATTGAAGAGTGATTGTTGCCATAAAACCCGATTTTAGAATTCCGTTTATTTGCGCTAGGCAAAACTACTAATGAATCTATCTTCTTGGTGATTGCAATAGTGGCACATAGATTTATCAACCAAATAGGCGGTTTAGCAGAAGAGATTTGGTAGTAAGGTGCCCTAACAAAGCTGTCTAAATTAAGATTGCTGCGCATGTTACTGCAGGCTTTAGAGAACAGTGGAGTTTGACCTAAAACAAGTCCTGTAAATTGAATTGCATTATCGAGCGCCTGGAGGACGGCCACCTTTGAAAGGCTGGTATTTATCATACTGAGAATCCCTTAAGGTAGTCAGGTAGGGCGGGATACGCAAATACATTGTGGCCAGAAGAGGGTTTACGACGGTAGCGCATTAAAGCTAGACGCTCAGCCTCGTCGCAGATTTCACCCACTAAATTGAAGGCTTGGCGCATTCCAGAGTTTTTGTTCTCAATGAAATATTCGAATATGTCATCGCCCCCTTGATATGCATGTACATACTCCTCCAATGCTTTTTCTAAAATCTGCGGCGATAGCTTTAATAAACCATCAATTACCGCCAGTTTGCAGCGCTCAGCATCTACTTCATTGAACCAACCATCAACATCTATTAGCCAGTGCGTTTTATGTATTTCGACTTTAATCATTTAAATCTCCCTTAAGAGTACCAAGATCCGCTTGGCGTCGGTTGAGTGTTAGAGTGCTAAATCCCTCTTAGACCTCATCCTCATGTTGCTCTTCATCGTTGAAATTGCGGTCCTCTTCAGTTGAGGGCGGCGCATCATTTCCGGCCTTAATTAAAGCTACGAGAAGTTCGCCTGTAGATTTTTTTGTGAGTGGTGCTGGTGGACTGATTTCTGCTGGTAAAGACCCATGAGATGTTTTAGGCTCTCGAATTTTGATCTTTTGGATACTTCTAGAGATCGCCGGGCCATAAGCCAAAAATTCACCAACATCCAAATCAGAGAGCGCCTCGATTGCAGCACCAGTCGACATGCCCAACTCTTCAGCTGCTCTCTTGATGTCGATATCTAAAGTCATCTGGCCAATGAAACGGGTTTGAAGCTCCGATACCACACTCTTATTCAGCCTTACGAGTCTTTGTGTTGCGAAAATAGGGCAATACCCCCTTTTTCTTCCGCGGCACGCCAAATCAATCAACACTTTTTTTGCTGGGCTTTTGTCCTGTTGCGGGGCAAAGAGATGTGCCTCATCGATAGCAACTATGACATGCGTCCAAAATTCACTATCAATAGCCATCATTCCTTCTACAAAGCGCTTGATAAATTCTCCCCTGGAGTCAGGATCAAGATTTGAAATGTCAAAAATAGCTGACGACTTTCTTTTTAGTAATTCTTGTGCCAAATGAAAAGGGTCGAACCCGCCAATTTTGATCGCGGAATCTCGATCGTTAATTATGAGATAGCCGTAGTTCTCTAAAAGATTCTCAAACTCACCTTCAGTATCAAAAACAAACTGCTGCACAAGCCTTGCAGTTTGTTCCAATATTTTTCTAAGTGCATATGACTTGCCGCCACCGCTAGACGCGGTTATGAGAAGTTTAGAGTCAATTAACTTCTCCAATGACATGGGAATTGATTTATTCCCAATTTGGGCAACCTGAATATTTTTGGTGCCACTTTTAATTCCTAAAGCATTACTCATTTAAATCTCCCTTAAGAGTACCAAGGTCCGCTTGGCGTCGGTAATTCCCCAATCTTTGTATACTTTAACTGATTAACACTTGTCTGTCAAGTGTTTAATATTATATTTATAAAATAAATTTCCTTTCGCTCTCGGGGCTTTGCCCCACCGCGTGGCACCCCATCAACTCCAGTTTCGCAAGCGAAACAGAAGGAATTTTTCTTTTTAACCTCTGGTTAACCAATCCCCGCAAGGCGCAAAGTTTGGCCCACGTTACACAGGTCATGGCTTGCCTTTGAGCGCTAAAAATATTCGCTCAAAAACAAACCATTCAAGGGCTTTCGCGGCATAAAGCGACCTCAAAAATCTGAGGCCGTTTATTCCACGTTCCCTTGCCCTGTTCCTCTTCAAAGCGGCCTGTCTTCGCACCTAGCGGGGATTGGAAAACATAGGGTTTTTTGATTGCTCCGCTCTTTGAAACAACAACAAGGAGCATATATATGAGTAGGATTATTAATGGAGATTGTGTTGAGGTAATGAAACAATTTCCCAATGGTGGCATTGACATGGTGCTAACAGATCCGCCATATCTAGTTAATTATGTAGATAGAACCGGACGGTCTATTGCTAATGACAAAAAGGACGATTGGTTGGAACCTGCATTTAAGGAAGTGCATCGCGTTTTGAAGAACGATGCAATTTGTGTGAGTTTTTATGGTTGGACCAAGGTAGATTTATTCTTTAAGGCTTGGAAAGGTGCCGGGTTTAGGGTGGCAGGCCATATTGTTTTTACCAAGGCCTATGCCTCTACCTCTCGCTTCGTGAAGTATCACCATGAGAGCGCTTTTGTCCTGGTTAAAGGCCAGCCGCAGCTTCCAGCTAATCCGCTACCCGATGTAATGCCGTTTGAGTATTCGGGCAATCAATTTCACCCAACACAAAAGCCTTTGTCGGCCTTGCAGCCCTTAATCGAATCCTTTACTAAACCGGGTGATATTGTCCTGGACCCATTCGCGGGCTCTGGCTCAACCTGTATCGCTGCCATGTTGGCCAAACGTCGTTATCTTGGAATTGAGCTTGATTCTAAATACCATGCTGCCGCTATAAAGCGAATGGAAATGATGAGCAAGCAGGGGGTAATAGCATGAGCGAGGCTAATATGACAGCAGATAGAGATAGCGGACTTCGCGCATACCTGACCGGGTTTGCAAAAGGAGATTGGGAGGCTTTAAGCGAGCTGCAAAGGGTGGACTGGATAAAGCTATCTAAAGATCTGCTAAATCATCGCGCGATCAAGCTACTGGAGGGTCTTCCAACGCATGAGGTTGTAAGTAT
>CAIPPE010000157.1 GCA_903866825.1 uncultured Methylococcaceae bacterium | reverse complement strand
GTTTAGCAATTTTAGCAGGGGATAACGTAGCATTAGTATAATATGAAATATACACATACATATAAGCAAAAGTTTATCGGCGGGCTAGTAGTCGGCTTCATAGCGGGCAGCATAGTCGGTGCTACCATATACGCTAGCATTTTATTGTCTCACCTTTAATTATATGTACGTACAAATAAAACCCTATATTTGCAGTGAGCAAGGCTGGTACATCGCTCTAGCCCACGAACACGGCAAGACATGGCTTGGCTACGGTGCGACGTTCAAAAGTGCGTTAGACAATTTAATAGCTAGTTATGACGATTTAAAGACTTTTGCGTAGCCTCTTAGCTTGCCTTACTCACTAGGGCAAGCAATAGAGCCTATCAATCAGGATAAGCTCGCCGTGACGTTCTAGTCATTGCGGTTCATTGAAAAATAAATATGACAAACAAACTAAATGAATTCTCATTATGTATCAACGTATACAAAAAACTATTGCCCGTCGCCTCACAACTTCACAGGATAGGTGAAAGGCAATGCAATGGTTACGCTAATACAGACTGGGGAAGAAAACAAGAGCAAAGAGACATCAAGAAAGAAGCAGCCTTGCTCAATAGAGCAATCAGCCTTGCTGATGAAGTAGGTTTGCAAGTTTACCACCAAACAGACCCGAGGGGAGTAGCATTGTATTTGATTGATAATACAATGGATAGCACAAACTATAATAACGGCATTGCCGTCTACTAACATGAAACTCTACGCCACAACAACATCAGAGAGAGCAAGCAAAGGACAAGGAGGGAATAACTATCTCACAATCGCAATCAAGGACGAGTCAGAGCGGGTACAGTTATTACTCACTGTGATAAACGACAACGGCACAGTGACCGCTACTATTAAAGACCTAGACGAACTAAGACCAAACGCTTTTAAAAAAGTTTGGCACATAAAAGGCAATAAGCAAAAAGACGAATAAAAGTCAAAAAGCAAACAGCCGTACATTACTAGAAATGTGCGGTTTTTTTGCGTAACAACGTATTGAAAATTATCAATGTGTCACATATCGAAGTTTATCAATGTGTTAAAACTATCCCCCAACTTTCAAACACAACCCATACCTAAAATGCCCCCAGATTTTTTGCGGGGCAAAGTGTGGGCATTCGACAAATCTATTACGCCGGACCCGTTCCCCGATAGTTTTACTTTTTATAAAATACTTATCCCCAGTGACACAAATTTCTTCCCATGGGATAATATATACATCTTGGTTCGTGCGTTATAGTGGGGTGCATGACTGATGCCATAACATTTAAATATAAATCGCATCTACAGTCACTACATCGCCCAACGACTTACTCAGTGAGAAAAGACCCCACTTTATTGTGAGGTCTTTTTGCTCCATCTCTTTTTAATCAACTCCCTGCCTATCCTTAATTTCTCAGCCACAGTCATTTTGTCCCACTTAAGCTGTGCAATCTTCTGCATACGAAGCCTTCGCTCCTCCTCTGGTATCCCCGCCCATCTAGCCTTGCTCGCTATAGAATGTTTTTCGCTCATATATGTATACAATGATTAATTGTATATTTATTATATCACCGCACAGAGATTAAGGCAAACGATGACTTTTCCCCATTAGGGACAGTCTCTGTAAAGTTATATGGCTTCTTTTATATTTTCAGCTTTTTTATCACCTTTTACAAACCAAAACCTTTTGCCCTTCTTTAAGTTTTTAACTGTGCCGTTAGAAAATACGTTATCTCTTAATGGTTTTCTTTCACTTTCTGTTAGTAGACCTCGTTTAACTTCCAAATCAAAATATTCTCTATATTGTCTGCAAGTCATATCGTGTCTTTCTTTGATATGGGAACCAACTTTTCTATACCATTTTTTACAAATAAAACATTGTATTTTATTTGGGTCGGGTTCTGACGCTCTTCTATCATATCGTGCCAACTGCCTCGCTGTTACTCTAGGTTGATATGCTTTATTCCTACAAGAAAGACTACAATACTTTTTATTATTAGCATATAGTTTGTAAATTATTTCTTTTTTACAAGTTAAGCACTTCATATTACCTATAATTAACCGGCACTTGTAATGTCTCCGTCGTTGCCCCACTCACTTGTTTACCACTTTTCAAATCCTTCAATAGTTTGCCCTCATCAAGTTCAAAGTATTCTCGTGGTATTAATGATATATCGATAATCTTCAATATGACACTTTCTCTAAACTGTACCAATCCCGCTTCTGTCGCCACCTCTTTATCCGGCACATCTAAGGCTTCAATCTTTTTAACTGCCGTTTCAATAGATAGATTACCTTTGCCGGCTTTGACCCTCGACGCTATTAACACTTCTTTTTCTTTTTGTATCTTTACTTGCTCCGTCTGATATTTACTCATCTCATCTCGTATATGCTCAATAGCCTCGCTGTTCTGTGTCTCCACTGGCTTCCAACGACTTCGCTCCGCCTTCAGAGCTTCGTTCAGAGGTTTCGTCACACGCTCTTTTTCAGCTGTGATTTTATCATTCCATTGGTTAAGCACCGACAGCAACTCAACGCCGACCTTCAACGTTTCACCATCCACTATCTTCAACTCAACCGCTTTTGAAACTATTGGACTAACCTCTTTGGCAATAGATATTTCTTTTGTCATTTATTTTATATTACTTATAATACCTCTATCTTACTTTACCGCATATATATTGTCAACTATAACTTTACCGCACTTATCCACAGTTTATAATTTGACGCAAAGACGTGC
>CAIPPE010000156.1 GCA_903866825.1 uncultured Methylococcaceae bacterium | reverse complement strand
TCTACTTTGAGAATAAAGCAGAAAGGGGAATAGAAATAAAAGGAATAATCTTTTCATGGCTAACCTCAATTAATCTTTTGAGTACTAATATACAATTTAGTCGATGTTTTACCTGCGGTTGTTTTCCACATAATCCGAATTACACTAACCTTACCATTTCCATCAGACTCAAAAGTGCGAGAAGTGTTAGCAGGTATAATTATTAAACTATTGTCTGGTTCGTTTCCATCGGGAGTGCCTACTGCAGATACACCCGAAGACCGATCTTTCCATCCAACATTAAAATAAGATGAGTCATTCTTGGCAACACACCAAGTTTTAATCCTAACCGTATCGGTGGTACCTGTTAGATTAGTCAACGTAAGATTAGTTTTAGTTGGATAAGTCCCATCTGAATACCTCACATCAATCACTTTAGCAGTTTGACCAACAAGCGAATCTCTCACAGGCGGGAATTGTCCAGTGCCTCTTACAAAATAAGGAAGAGTTAGCGACCTACCTAAATACTTTAATAGAGCAAGCAATGAATCCTGCCTGATTGATGTAGTTGGATTAGTCGGGAAATTTTGTACAACAGCACCAACCTTATAACGTTGATAAGTAGTATCAAGTCTTAGTCTCCATACTTTGAGAGAGTCCGCCACTCTCTTTGTATTGATCTGGATTAGTGAATCCACCGTATAAAGTAATTTTTGGTTTGCAGAAGTTGAGCCACCAGTGATGGTGCCTGCTATTTTTACGTTGCCGGTTGCATCAAGAGGCATTATTTGATTAGTGAGTACGGTTGTCAATCTAAAAGTAGTTTGTGCCGAAGCCCCGTTAGTATAAGTTATCTTAAAGTAATCCAGCAAAATAGGCACGCTTGTTGTATTCGTTAGCGTATCCGTGCCAGTATAAGTAAAGGCAACCACATGATCCCAGGTAGTCCCGTCTTTAGATTGATAGACTTTCCCTGAACCGCTTTGCGCACTTTTTACAGTAACTGTAATCCAGTTGTAAGCATAGA
Organism: uncultured Methylococcaceae bacterium; assembly: GCA_903866825.1. GTDB lineage: Bacteria > Pseudomonadota > Gammaproteobacteria > Methylococcales > Methylomonadaceae > Methylobacter_C. The sequence goes on along the minus strand of CAIPPE010000156.1, from coordinate 4,605 downwards.
CATTGTGATTGTCGCTTGCTTTTTCTTTGCCTCCGGCAAAAGTAGCGTTACCGGCTAAAAGCGTTGTGCTTGAATTGACAGTGCTTGTGTACCTTTGAGCCAGTAGAGGCATGGCTAGAAGGATAAAAATTAGAAACATCTTTTTCATTTTCAACTCCGTATTTCAATATTCAATTTGCTTAATTAATCATTTATTTTCAATGCTTTTCTTTTAATGCACAATCTCTAATCTCTGAAGCTCATCAACCCATACGGCGAACCCGTCTCTCAAGAATAAAATAGAGTGTTTATATTTTGGCGGTCTATCCATGCAATTTTTAGTTGAGGGGATATAGTAAGGATCTTGAACATGGCACATCAAGTAGCAAGGGACTAAATTTAATCCTTCGAGATTCTTGACTTTACCCGCCATCCCACACTCAATTTCATCTTCATCGTCTGCACAAAAAGAAATATTGGGAGCCATGATCATGCTTCCCGCACTCGTGCCCGTATAAACTAAACCTTTTTTTATTGCACGAATTAAAACAGCATCCATTTCTTTTTTTCTTAGAAGATCAAGAATATAGATTGCGGATCCTCCGCATACATGGATTATATCAAATCTCTTTAGAAGCAGCCCAAATTCACGAGCATCGATAATTTTCAAATCAAGTTTTGTGACTTCAAATCCGTTAGAGACAAAAGCATTATAATCTTTTTTAATCCAATAAGAATTATTGCCTCCCTTGAAAGGGTCTCCCGGATTAGCAATAAATAAAACTTTTCCTTTATGAACTCTTTGTTGGAACAATTTTACCGAATCAGCAAATGTTGAAGCTAAAAATAATTTCAATCGATTAACCTCTTTTTTTGTAAGAACTTTATTCTATTTGGTATTGACGAAACGTAATCCGTTGAAAGGTAGTCGAAAATCGGTCTGTAATATAAGCCCTTACAGCTAATCCCTTTGACTGTATCATAAATCATCTTCACGGCGTCTTCTAATTCGTCACCTCTGCCAACAACTACACCCAAAGGACTGCTGTCAAATTCCCTATACCCGACATTTACCAATTGTTCTTCTTTGCCTATTTTCTTCGTTTTGCATTGAACGGGGAAGAAGTTTTTCATAGCACTTTTTTTAACGTGAATCGATAAATCCTGTTGACCCAACCCCGCTATTTTAGTGTCTGAACGAATGCTATAAGTACATAGTGCTGCGCCAAATTTATATCTATACGGATTTTCTCCGTTTACAATAGACTCGAAATAACCGCTTATCATTTCCCCTTTATTTTCAGAACAAGATAGTTCGGAAAGAATACCAAACCATCCGTGCCTGCACCCGGCGAATTCAGTAAAATAAAAATCTTTGCCATCGCTTAATATTCCTGCATCAGCTATAAACACGCCTTTATGTTTTTTGGCTATGTCGTGCATAATTTGAGGGAATGCAATCTCATTAATTTTGTCATCCAATTCAGTTTGAATAATTACGTTCTGATTACCTCCGGTTTGATCTCCAATATCACCGGCTCCAAACATCCTTGTTTCTATCTCTATTTGAGAACAAACAGGTTCTCCGTTATACCAGATCATTTGAGGGGCGAATTCTATTGCATTCATTATCTTTTGTTCTAAGACCAATCCGCCTTTATCATAAGCAGATCTATAAGAAGTTAGTTCACTTTTAATCTGCTGTTTAGCAAGCTCCAAATCGTCTCTGTCGGGCACGATTGTTTCGCCATGATTGCCGTCACTTTTGACAACCCAAAACTTATCGCTTTCTTCTATGAATTTTATTACTTCGTCAACCCCCTTAAATTCTTTGGTTTCTGCAACCTTCAAATCGGGATAATATTTTTTAACAAAGTCTTTAGATTTTTGTCTCTCTTGTTCTCTTTCATAATCTTCCCAATTTGGGAATAGCCCATTCTTAAACCCCATCTTTTGGACTTTATCGGCAATCTTACAAAGCGAATTGTGACCGAATACTACGAAGCATTCGTCTTTATCTTTTATCTGTCTTAATTTTTCCATTGTAGCCGAAAGAGAAAGTTTCTTTAACATACCATCGTAAAGAGAAAGCCGTCTTTTTCTAACTTCTGGATTTTCCTTTTGTGAGATCCAGGTATCAGTTCCCAAAATATTCCCATCCGCAATTTGGCAAACTATTACATCTTCTTCCTTGAACCCTTCTTCGGTTATTAATTTATAAGCCAAAGGGAATAAATCACCGTCAAATGAAACGAAAATGTAGCGGTTTAGTTTCAATTTTCAATCTCCTTAAACAGAACTTCACAAAGTATTTTAGATGAATCATAAACAGGCAAAGTAGTGTCTTTTAATGGTATCGAAAGTTCAGTACACCCTATTATAACCGCTTCAACTTGCGGATCTTCATAAATCATGGTATAGGCAATATTTGTCAAATCACAAATAGACTCAAGTTCACTCCTCCCCGCTTGTATGTCTTCGACGATTGAATCAATAATTTCTTGATGTTTAGGATAAAATATTTCTATATCCGGCAAGAACTTTTTGTATAGCTCAAGCTCTCTTGTCGATTTTGAACAAAGAATCCCAACTTTTTTAACTCCCGATTGGACTACTCTTTTTGCTGTTTCTCCAATTATATTAATAATCGGAGCTTTAACTTCTTTTTGCATATCATCATAAAAGCAATGTACCGTGTTGCATGGAATTGCTATTACATCGCAGTCGTCTAATCGTTTTATTTCTTTTATTAACTGTTCTTTTACGCTTTCAAGATTTACAAATCCGGTATTGTCCCATTCCTCTAAAGCAATGTTATAAATTATGCTTTTGTAAAATTCTCCATCTTGGACGCAACCTAAAACTTTCTGCTGATGTTCTACCATTAGCTGGAAGAAATTACTCGTCGCCAAATGTCCCATGCCGCCCAAAACCCCAATTATCTTTTTACTATTCAAGAGATTGACCCCTTTTCAATTTGCCTCTTCCAAGTTTCTGATTCGTTTCCTGTTTGCCTCTGTTCATGAAATGCTGCAGTTGTAGCCAATCTCTTGATCTTTCTTTTAATTGTTGCAAATCATTATGAGCTCTTTGATATTCGCTTTGATCTGCTTTCCCTTCAAGGACTTCTTTTTCTATTTTTTGAACTTCTTTTTCCTTCTTCTGAATATTTTGTATTTCTTCCGAATCTTGTAATCCGGCTTTCTCGACTTCGGTTTGTTTAACTTCTTTTTCGGAAACGTTTTGTCTGGCTCCGGGCAGATTAAGCTCAATACCTTGCCAAACTTGGTTAAAAAATCCACCTTCCGGTTTACGCTTAATTGTTTCAGGAGCGTCTTGTGTGGGAACGTAATATTTTCCAAAACCCTTTAATCCGCTTTCGTCCTCTTTAACATCTGTACCGTAAGCGGCTTTCTTAACGTCCGGCTGTATAAGACCCGAAACCTTTTCACTTACTGCGCTGGCGGCTTTCTCCGGTATCGTTTTAGTAGTAGAGAACCAGTTTCTAACCTCGTCTGAAATGCCCCCAACAAAAGGCACTTCGGAAAGCATACCTAAGCCAGCCTCCCCACTCCCTATCATAAGTTCATCTACAAGGCTTAATTGATCGTTTTTCTCTCTTGCCGCATTAACTGCATTGCTCCATGTAGCGGCGAATTGTAACACTTCTAATGGGGGTAAGTGGGTTAAAGGCGAAGGTATGTCCCAACCGGCTATTCTTACTTTCCCGGCTTTAACATCGCCCTTCTTTCTCTTCTCTCCGGGTATATAATATCCGCCAACCTCTATTAATCCTTTTTTCTGCAATATTGAACCAGTAGCCAAAAGCCCTAAAAACAATCCAGTTCCTACAACATTCTTTTTAATCAATCTCGAAACAGCATCCGCTTCTTTAGGGGTCATATTATCTGCAGCTATTTGGAAAAAGTCTCCCATGTTGTGGAGGGTCGTTCTTTCTGCTTCTCCCTTAAAGCCTTTTTTAAGTATTGTATAGCTGGCTTTTATCGAACCACCAACGGGCAAATAACCAGCAGCATCTATAACAAAATTTGTAGGGACTTTCGCTATCGGGAATTCTGTTTGTAGTCCGGCTTTCACTATTTTCCCGCCCGTTCCTTTTCTGTCCAATACTCCTAAAAATTGTGAATATGTATCGTTCGCTTTATTATCATGCAATAATATTCCCCTTATAGCATCATGATAAGCGTCTTTTTGCAGATTATACAAAGTTGTCGGTTCAGTTAAATCAATCCCCTGTCTATAGGCTAAGATCATTCTTCTTTCTTCTGATCTTACAAACAATGCTTTCTTGATAGGCTCTTTTATCCAGCCATGTAAATGTCCAAAAAATTCTATTGATTCAGGTGTAAATTTATCAGCATTCCCATAAGCATAATCTAATTTAGACTTTCCGGTTTTTATCTGTTGCAATCCTTCTTGACTGAAATTTTCTCTCCAACCTTGTAAGAATCTTAATCCGCTTTTTATATATATTCTGCCTACCGCACTTATGCCTTTATATAAACCAACCACACCTTTATCGCCCAACGGGGATTCCACGCTCCCCTTTCTCATTATTGTGCTCATTCCGGGAGTCTGTCCAGATATTTCAGCAACAACATCTTC
>CAIPPE010000155.1 GCA_903866825.1 uncultured Methylococcaceae bacterium | reverse complement strand
GTCAATCGATTCCTGGTCGAATTCTTTTCTTGGTTGGTCCGGGTCGGGGATGATGGCGTGAATCGGAACCGCTCTTACTTTTCTCACGCGACGGCCGCCTTCCGGTTCTCTACCCAATCCCAACAGGCCGCTTCGTATCCCGGGAGCCGGCTGAATGAATGAGTAATCAAAGCGTTCACAAAGGCACACGCTTCGGTTTGCTCAAACTCTTCGTCCTCACAAGACTGATAAACATAGCATCGCGCGATTTTGATGGCTTCGACGCCGGTCGGCATTCGAGTAAACATTTCGAATTTGAACGGTATCAGATACTCTGCGTCTACCCGACCGGGCAAATCGCTGATACCGCAATCCGGATATCGGCACCGGACCGCTTTGATGTTTTCGTCAAGCAGCATCTGGCCGATTTCGTCGGCGTTGTGGGTGGTAAGCGTTTTCCATTCGCCGGCAAATCTCCAATGAAGCGGGTTGCTGGACGAGTACATTCCAGCGCGGAGCATGGCGTTAATGTGGCACTTTTCTACTACATAGGCTGACATGGTTCCCTCCCTATAATTATTATTGTGGCCTATAATAATCATAGCAGGGACTATGCCAAATGTCAAGGTCTACACGCTCAATATTTTCCCTGAGTGTTGACATAAGACATCGAAAAACAAGACAACGATGGTCAAAATAGGGTCTTATTGTGCATATAAGGGATAATACTGAGTGTAAATTTTCTCTCGACGGATAGAGGGGAATGGTTATAAGGGGATATCGACAAGGGAGTCTAATCTTGCATTGTACGGGGGCATTTTCTGAGTGTAGCCGGGTCAATCGGGCATTACTTCGTCAATGGTAGCGGGTGATGGGGTCGAACCATCTATCTCAACGTTATGGGCGTCGCGACTTACCGTTTGTCCTACCCGCGTTAAATCTTTGAAAAATTCTACTGGCAATTCACACGCTGAACAGATTCCTTCCTGGCAAAAGACCGCGGCGAACACGCACCACGTTCCTTTGTGGTTTACTAAATGCGCCTCTTCGAATTCCTCTAACATCACTCACCCCTGAAACACAGAAACCGGATGGCCACAACATCCGGTTTCGTTTAGGAAGGAAACAGTATGACAGACTTTGCCTGTTGAATATTAAGCTACCACAGATACTAAAACTTGTCAATAAGATTAGCGCATTTTGTCATTTTGCGCTATTTATTGCTGACAAGTTCCAACCATTTTATTTTTACTTCATCCGTCTCGTTTTTCATTTCAGTCCAGGTAGGCAGCACGGCTTTTTGAATCTGAGTTGGCATATTTTTAGGCATATTTTCCAGGGTTTTTAACACTTTCTTCCTTGGATGCCGATTTTTGCCCTTACTTGGCACGTTCCATTTAACCCTTAACCCGCTCCACCGCTCTGATGAAAGATGATATTTTAACAGCATCGTTCTAAGGGTTATGGATGGATTCATGTAATCGGCGATTATTTCCGCTTTAGCTGATTCTAAAAAATCATCTGCATTAACCTTATTAGCCATATCTTTTATAACCTCCTGAGTTATAATCGTCTTCGCTTTAATCGGCGGCAATAACGGTTCACTTCTGCCCTCCCGATATGCGGGCGTTTCGTTCTGTCTCATTCTGGTTTGGTTGGCTCGGCTCCGGGCCGCCGCATTGGAATCATTGAGCAGTCCGTCGCCAGTATGAATATCGTCGAGGATTTGAGATAACGTCATTTCTTCGCTCGGAATTGTCGATG
>CAIPPE010000154.1 GCA_903866825.1 uncultured Methylococcaceae bacterium | reverse complement strand
GACTCTATTTGTCAAGCTTCGCAAAAGCTTAGTATTTGGTGGATTAACTAATAAGAATTTCGTAGAGGAATTATTTGATTATGGTGATACTGTACATATCAATGAAATTGGTCCCGTCACTGTAAATACTTATACTAAAGGTTCTACCCTAACGTATGAGAATTTAAACAGCGCACAGAAAACTTTAATTATTGATCAAGCTTCTAGTTTTAGTTTTAAGATTGATGACATTGATAAAGCGCAAAATAATCCTAGTGTAATGGACGGGGCGATGTCGGATGCTGCATATAGGATTGGTGATACTATCGATCAGTTTATTGCAGCTCTTTATTCTCAAGCTTCCGTTCCGGCTATTACTACCTATATTGGTTCTTCTGGTTCTTCGTTATCGGTTAGTTCTGGTAACGTAATGGAAACTTTAACCTACGCCAGTCGATATCTTTCTGAATCTAACGTTCCAACACAAGGACGTTGGATTGTAATTCCCCCGTGGATGCACCAAAAGCTTGTAGTTGCCGAAACTGGTTTAATTTCTGCTACTGCCCAACCCAAGGTATTTAACGATGGAATTATAGTTCAGGGATTCACTGGTTCTTTTGCTGGATTTGATATTTATATTTCTAACAACGTATCCAACGCTTCTGCCGCTGGTCAGTATCGCGTTATGTGTGGTACGTCAGATGCTATTAGTTATGGTGGACAAATTTCTGAAATCGAGGCATTACGCTTACAGACTACGTTCGCTGATGCTGCCCGTGGTTTATATGTATATGGTGGAAAGGTAACCCGCCCTGAGGCCCTTTTAACCCTCTATGTGATTGAAGCCGCGAGCTAAGGGAAGGGTAAAAATATGGCTAGTACTTCTTTAACCGTTCAGGTTCCTCTCATTGCAGGGGTAACTATTGTTGGTGCCTCGTCTGTAGGTTCCGGTGAGACTTGCACCATTCAGGCTGCAACTGCTCAAGGAACTATAGATATGGCGAATCTTTATGTCCGTATTACTGCTGTTGCTGGTTCTGTAACTCCGACTATCAACGTCGGTACTCGTTACTCTGATATTGTTCAAGGTGCGAAGGCTTGTACTGTAATTGCTTCTAGCACTTCGGCTATTATAGGCGGCAAGGATTTTACGGATTCTCGATTTATGATTACAGCCAATACGATTGTATTTAGCTTTGTCGGGACGGGAACTGCGTCTATTGAGGCATACGCGAAGACTCCTGGAGTCATTGGTTATTAATAATTAAATTAAGCGTAAGGGTAATTAAAAAATGATGGATTTAGTTCTATTAAAAATAAAACCCTTACGCTTAATTTTTATTAAAGGAGCCTATTAATGAATACATATATAACTAAACCTATTGATGCAAGAACCGGGGCTATTGTGTCTATAGATGAAGCCCATAGTAAGCAACATTATGGAAAACATTTCAACGCCACTTTTTATTCTTTAGGTGGACCATCAACTGCTGTATCAGTTTTAATAACAGCATTGCCCACCATTGCAAGTGGTGGAAATATTATGCACGCAGTGTTTACTGTTGAAGCAGATAAGAGTGTTTATTGGACGGTTGGTGAAGCTCCAAACGTAGGTGCTACTACATCAAGTGCTATTGTAGTTTATAATAACGACAGAAATAGTACGGCAACAAGCGGAACCACATTTGTCG
>CAIPPE010000153.1 GCA_903866825.1 uncultured Methylococcaceae bacterium | reverse complement strand
TATCAATTCTGCCCTCAGCGCACATAAACGCAATCACGCAAAAAGCAAAGATGCCAAGCACACACAAGAGTACGGTTGTCATGCTGTTATTCCATTTATCAATTCATATAATCCGGTTTGTCCTAATGTAAAGTGTGAAATAAATGCAGGCCAATCATCAGGGTATACGGTCTGGCAAGCCATTGACCCACGCCATGTCTGCGAGAAACCGCAATGTATTTCTACGTCGTATGCTTCATTTTTACCAACACGCAACGTATCAGGGTTCATATTCGGTAATGTCGTTTCGCACATGCCAAGATTACACAATGCGATACATTTCCCATGCTTTGGCGAGTCTATACATTTCCACGGATACACGCCGCAAATAATTTGTGCATAGCAAGCAGTCCACCTAAGAGTAGTATTTGGTTTACTTGGATTCGGGTTTGTGGAGAATCGGTCTGTATGCCATAATTCCATACCATTAGACTGGTCAATTATACGGCACTTATCAAGATACCCTGATTGATCTGGATTTGACAATCGAGTAGCTACTATCCGCAATGACGTATCCATAATTACCTCATCTAAAACAAAAGTGTAAAACTACATCCATGACAAACGTTAATATACAACCAAAAAGAGCAATATACATCGAGTTTCTAAAACCTTTATACTCTTTAATTGAGTTATCGCTGTCCTCTTTCCATTTCTCAAGCCGCCATATTCGTTCGTCAATTTGCGTGATAAATCCTTTTTTTTCCAATCCGCCATTTAGAAAAGCAAGTATCTGCGTTACGCCCTCATTTACTTTGTCAAGAGATTTCTTGATTTCTGGCAAGTCGCTTATTGCCCCTTCAATTCGTTTGTGATCTTCGCAGTTTTCGCAGTCGATTGTCATAGTTAGCCCTTCCGTTGATTATTATTATTTCAATATTACTTTACTAAGTATTATAGCTTTCATCCATCGTAAAAGATTATTCATTGCCACTTTCGCGCTGTCGCTTTGTGCGGTATATGGATAATTTGCGATATTTCCCAAATACTCCTATCGGTAAATTATTTTAGATATAGCCGTATCGTAAATAAAGTAATTTTTATAGCTTGTATCGACCGAAACTGGAACATGATACACTGGATATATAACAACCACGCTGTCAAGCACTGTACGGATAGGTTGTGCAAATAGTATACAAGCAAACGATAAAATCAAAAGTAAAGTTTTCATAAATACTCCTATTATATTTCGCGAAGTACCGCCTCCCTTTGCTGATTATTGTACTACTTGTAAAGCATTTGTGCCTGTTAAAATATAAAACGCCCCTACAGTTAGTCCCCCCGCAATGGCCAATGCGTTAGTCGCGTACGTAGGCAACCCGACAACCTGTAGTTTACTCGTGGGAGCTGTCGTCCCGACACCAACATATCCTGTAGTCGCAATGGACAATCCATGACTTGCCGTGCCGTTTGTATTTATGTAAATCGGAACACCTGTTGATGCACCAATCACCAATACACGTGGAGTAGCATAATAAGCAGATCCCGATGCAGAATTTGCAAGATAAACAAGGCCGACATCACCGCTTGAATTTGTTAAGCCGAGGTATGCAGCACCAGCACCGCCAGTACCTGTAGAATTGGCAGTAAACCCTGTAAACGCACTTACATCAGTATTTTCCGCATGTACTATACAAGCTCCTGACGATGCCCTTACATCTAATTTATTGATTGGTGCCGTCGTCCCGATGCCAACGAGGCCGTTTTTCTGTACTACAACACCGTGACAATTAACGGTATCCGCGTTACAAATTCCTCCATTGAGGTGGTGTGCGCCTTTTGCACTGTCGGCAAGGGTTGCCGTCGGGATTTTAAACAAATTGGAAACTACAGTTGCGCTATCGGAACGGGTCGAGATAATAGCATGCTGAGCTTTTGGTGTGGTATCTGCTGTGCCGTGTAAACCCAAGTAAAGATTGATATACTTGAGTACAGTATCGGATTTACCGGAAGCGCGAACAGTATCTTTTGAATGTAAAGCAGTGTCAGAAATGTGTGAAGCGCGCGCACTGTCGGTTTTTGTTGCGTATGCAGAAAATCTCGACGTATCGGCTTTATAGCAGGCTCTTATAGTGTCCTTGGCATGCAATACTGTATCGGCGATGTGGCTTTTTACTGCACTGTCTGCACGTGTCGATGTGGGGGTTTTAAACAGATTGGAAACCACGGTTGCGCTATCGGCTTTTGTTGCTTGTATAGCGTGCTGGGATTTTGGCGTGGAATCTGCAAAGACCGAGCGTTGACAAACTATTGATGTATCAGATTTGTAGGTATTTTTAGATGAGTCTGCAAATACCGATCTTTGACTTTTAATCGATGTATCCGCTTTATGGCTATTTGTGCCACTATCTGCAAATACTGAACGTTGCGCTTTTATTGATGTATCCGCTGTCCCGTGTATTGATAAATATCGGTTGTCAATATGCAATGCAGTGTCCGATTGAACCGAATGTTGACTAATCACCGAGCTATCAGGCATCGCTTTCCCTAATTTATAAATCTGCCAACTCGCATTTGTTGTATCACCCCTTAATTGATATGTCGTACTATCTGCTGTACAATATACAAGCATCCCCGTAGTTCTACGCGCCGACGGTATCGCATCTCGCACGGTTGTATTCAAAACTTCCCGAAATCCACCTTGCCCCCATAAATCGTTGTGTGTAGGAAATACGTCCGCGCTGTCAGTGGGGACAATCTTGTTAGTGATTGATATTCCGTTCGGCGTTCCTGCATAAACTGAAATTAATAGACTTATGATAAGTAAAGATATTTTATTCATATTAATTAGCCACCGCTGAAAAGGTGAAACTTCCCGCAATCGGAGTCGGTGAAGTGTATACGTTATAATTTCTCGTATCGCCATAGCTATTTGTTACGCTAACAACGGTTAAATTCCAAACTGTCAAAAAACCATTTGTGTACAAAGCAACCGTACCCCATGATGAAGGATAAGCATAAAAACAATAATTTCCCCCGCCTGTCATCGTTATACTTGATTGTGCCCTATATGGTGTATAAATATATGTCCAAGGATGAGTATTAGTACAACTTCCCCAGCACCCAGTTTGTATATCACTTGATGCAGGCGTTCCACTTGCAGAAGTTCCATACCATTTCTCAATATAAAAATAAATACATGTTGACGCGCTTGTGGGAGTAACTCCATCTGTCACTGCAAGCGTCCAGCACTTATCTGTAGTAATAGACAGCCCGGTAAACGCATGAGCTCTGTCTGTCAATAGCGGTGTACAATCTGTCAATGTTTGATTTGTTATAGTAGCTCCTGAAAGTGTCCAATTAACATTCGCTGACGTGATCGTTTGCCCTGCATATCCCACATTGATTGTATTTGTTAAACTCGCTATGTGGGGCGGTGTATATAGAGCAACAAAAAACGTATCATCGGATGAAGTTACTGTAATTCCCGTGCCCTGTTTAACGGTTGTCAATATCGGATGTAGGACTGTGTCGGCCTTATAACACGCTCTCGCTGGCATGAACATCCTTTAAAAAATCCTTCGCCCTTGTTGCGCTCGTCTTAAACGTTAGCGTCTCCAAGTCAATTACCCAAGGTTTTAATCCCGCTCTTACGGATACGTCGACGGGATCCTGATTCTGGAGTGTAACTTGTTCATTAAGTTGCACATAGGTCAAAGTTCCAGAACCAGACATACGGCACCTACGCTTTACCGTAAAAAGAAATCTTCGCATCAATATCAACTGCAGTTAAATTCTGAGGCGGAGGTGTAACCCCACTATTCCCCAGCGGAACCATCGCCGTATTGAGTGGATTGTAACGACGCATTCTTAACGTAGTACCACCATTACGAGGCATATTCTTACGCATCGCAGGTATCTTATGAATCATATTGGGCACTGGCACACTCAGTAATTTATAACTGAAACTTTGTTGCACCTTACTGTTACTTTAATGACCTATTGTAATAATAGGCGGGTAAGTCTTCTCAGCCTACCTCTCTATGTTTCCATAGAGTTCAGAGTACCGCATCACCTTTAAGGGATAATTCCTTTTTGGGTGTCTCCTCGCTTACTGCGTTCATGCTGCACGGTTTTATCCTGCTTGCACCTTGTTGCCTTCGGCATTATCCGGTCAGGGTTTCAAGACTATCAGAGGAGATTTAACGCCCCCATGTTAACTTCTAGGGGCCGGCAAGGAGCTGGTCGTAGTGATTGACATATAAATTTCCTCTTAGTTTCTGTTCTATTTGAAACTAATAAGATGTTTATAATATGACTGAGGCTAGACGATTCCTCAATTGTACGTCTATGTTTGGCTTGACGATTGCCAGTACGTCTGTATTCTGGGTGAGCGACTT
>CAIPPE010000152.1 GCA_903866825.1 uncultured Methylococcaceae bacterium | reverse complement strand
TACAGGCGCCAATGGTGCAGGTAAGTCTAGTCTATTCGCGTTAGTTAAAAACGAGCTACATCTGGATGAAGGCGATTTTCTATGCCTCCCAATTTGGAGATTGCTCATGTCGCGCAGGAAACGCCAGCGGTCGGGTGTTCTGCAATTGACTATGTTATCGATGGTGACCAAGAGTATAGACGCTTACAAGCTCAGTTAAAGAAAGCTGAGCAAGATGATGATGGATTAAAGCAAGCTGAATATCACGCACTGTTAGACGTTATTGGTGGTTATACAGCGGTGGCTAGAGCGTCTCGATTAATGAATGGTTTGGGTTTTACTTCAGATCAGGAGAACAATAGCGTCGGGTCTTTTTCGGGTGGTTGGCGGATGCGGCTTAATTTAGCTCAAGCCTTGATGTGCCGCTCTGATTTATTGTTATTGGATGAGCCAACGAATCACTTGGACTTAGATGCAGTTATCTGGTTACAGGATTGGTTGTGTAAATATCCGGGTACGTTAATGTTGATCTCTCATGATAGAGATTTTCTGGATACCATCACTGACCACATTGTGCATATTGAACAGGGTAAAGCCGAGATTTATACCGGTAACTATTCTGCCTTTGAAAAGATGCGTGCTGAAAAGTTATCTCAGCAACAATCTGCTTTTTTAAAGCAACAGCGTGAAATTGCCCATATTCAAAGCTTTGTGGATCGCTTTAAAGCGCAAGCCACAAAAGCCAGGCAAGCGCAAAGCCGTATTAAGGCACTTGAGCGGATGGAACTGATTGCCATGGCGCATGTTGATTCTCCGTTTGATTTTAGTTTTGCCAAGCCCGATAAGATGCCTAATCCACTTTTATCGTTAGATAAAACCGATATTGGTTATGGGTCGACTTGCGTACTTAAAAGCGCGGGATTATCTATTTCACCCGGTGATCGTATTGGTTTATTGGGGCCTAATGGTGCCGGCAAATCAAGCTTAATTAAAGTGTTAGCGGGTGATATGCAACCGTTATCCGGTTCGCGTTATGAAGCCGAAGCGTTAAAGATAGGTTATTTTGCGCAACATCAATTAGAGCAGTTACAACTGGATGAAACGCCTTTATGGCATTTGCAAAAACTGGATAAGCAAGCGACTGAAAAAGAGTTACGCAACTTCTTGGGTGGATTTGATTTTCAGGGAGATAAGGTTCTAGAGGCAGTAAGACCTTTTTCTGGGGGTGAAAAAGCCCGCTTGGTCTTAGCAATGTTAGTTTATCAAAATCCTAATTTGTTGCTATTGGATGAGCCAACCAACCATTTGGATTTAGAGATGCGTCATGCCTTGAGTGTGGCCTTGCAGGATTACCAAGGCGCTATTGTCGTGGTGTCACATGATCGACATTTATTACGCTCAGTGACGGATCAGTTATTATTGGTTGCGGGCGGCAAAGTGCAGCCGTTTGATGGTGATCTTGAAGATTATCGCATCTGGCTAACGGAGCAGAAAAAGAGTGAAGAAAAAATGGTGGTTGATGCTGAGCCAACTGTGTCACGTAAAGATCAGCGTAAGTTAGATGCCGAGCGTAGACAAAAACATAAGCCGTTGTTTGATGCATTGAAAAAAGCCGAGCTGGCAGTTGAGAAATACCATAATGAACAGAGGCAGCTAGAACAACTGCTGGCTGATCCGGATATTTATGCCGAGACAGAAAAGGCGAGATTAAAACAGACCCTGGAAAGAAAGATTCAAATTGATAAGGCATTGGATATGGCTGAAGCCGCATGGATGGAAGCAGAAGAAAATATTGAGAATGCTCAATAAAATGTTACTCTGCTAGTAAGGGGGATGCCATGTACGATATTATCAAACTATTATTTGAGATTTGTTTATTTAAAAAAGGTCCACAGGATGTACCTTATTCAGTGTGGTTACTTAGGTTTTTGATGGCTGTTTATGTCAGTGTTACGGCCTTGATGCTGAGTATTCATTTTGATAGTCTAGCCGTGTTGTTACAGCTTATCATTGATCTTTTTTTAGTGGTTGGATTTGTTTGGTTGTTGTTATTTGTGAATCGAGGATTAGGTCGTTTTAATCAAACGTTATCATCCGTATTGGGTACTGATGCAATGATTAGCTTTATGGCTTTGCCGGGTATGGCGACCTTAGAATTAAGGCAGGGCGGTTTAACAGTATTGTTGATTATATTTGCATTAATGGCTTGGCATTGGGCTGTGATGGGTCATATTATTAGCAAGGCTTTGGATAAGGCGTTAAGTTTTGGTTTAGGCTTAGCATTCTTATATTTATTCGGCTCTTATCAGCTAATGGGGTTTTTATTTCATGAGGTGGTGGGCGTTAACTAGGAGTGATCATGGAAAATTATAAGCATATATTATTGGCAGTGGACTTTTTTGAACAAGGTGATGTGGTTGCGAGAAAAGCCCAGGCATTAGCGACTCAGAATCAGGCAAAATTGAGTATAGTTCATGTAGTAGATAGTTTGCCGGTTGTTGATTCCAGTTATGGTACAGAAATACCTTTTAATCTGGATTTAACCGCTGAGTTGATGGCTCAGGCTAAAGAAAAAATGTATGAGCTAGCTAAAAAACTTAAAATCCCCAGTGAACAGTCGTGGCTGGAGATGGGTAGTTCAAGTAGTGAAATTGTTAGAGTTGCTGAAGAAAATGCAGTCGATTTAATAGTCATTGGTTCTCACGGTCGTCATGGCCTGGCTTTATTACTGGGTTCTACCGCTAATAGCGTTTTGCATCATGCCTCTTGTGATGTACTGGCAGTGCGGTTACGGGATCAGTAGGTCTTTACTATGTAAGTGCTGAATTTAGCCTGGGAGCTGTTTGAAATCAAATTAGGGCGGTGTCAATTGATTAGCCAACCAAGAATGCTTAATTCCAAAAAAGTAGAGGTTATAGCTAACTTTATAACCCCCATTTCAGCTAGAATCTCGGTTAATAGCGTATTAGAGTTATTCCAGCAGGATGATAATTTAAATCTTATTCCTGTTATTGAAGAAGGTATAGCGATTGGATTGATCGTACGTGAAAAGTTTTTTAGCAAGCTGTTTTCAAGTCGTTATGGGATTGAGTTGTATGGTAAACAGCCAATTAAAGCGTTTATCAAAGATACGCCCTTTAGCTTCGATAGAAATTTGACGATTCAACAAGTCAGTAAACAACTTACGACAGCGATGCGAAGCGATCAGGCTTTCCTGATTACTGATAATGGAGCCTATTTTGGTATAGCGACCATTTTAAATTTACTTGAAGAAATTACTCAGCAACAAATCTTAAGCGCTAAGCAGGCGAATCCATTGACCTTATTACCGGGTAGTGTGTACATCAACGAATGTATTAACCATCTGTTGTCCGAACAACAGTCATTTTGTGTTGGGTATTTTGATCTGGACAACTTCAAGCCGTATAACGATATGTACGGTTACAGCGCTGGGGATAACATCATCAAGGCTGTTGCAGATACGCTGACAAAGCATATTCCTCCTGAATCAGGTTATGTCGGTCATATTGGCGGGGATGATTTTATCGTTATTTTTACCACTGAAGACTGGCTTATCGAATGCCAAAACATTCTGGCCGACTTTGAAAAGCAGGTTCCCGGTTTTTATCAGGCAGAACATGTTCAGGCGGGTGGCTTTTATTGTGATGATCGCCAGGGTAAAAAACAGTTTTTTTCGTTGCTTAGCCTGTCTGTTGGTTTAGTCGATGCAGAAACCACTTCTCAGTGTTGTTCACATGTTGATATTGCAGATTTGGCATCAGAGGCAAAAAAACAAGCCAAGAAATTTACGGGTAATAGTTATTTTATTAATCGACGTAAGCAATAATTTCAAAAGCCCTGCATATTTTATCTTCTCTGTCGTAAGTTAATTGCTAAAGAAAAGCAACTGTTCCCAACGTAATGGCACATGAATGCAGGATAGAGTTAAATTAAACCGGTGGCTTGAAATATTCAACCATAAAATCAACAAATGTTGTTAATTTTGCCGGTAAGAATCTTCGTTGTAGATAAGTAGCATAAATGGTAAGCGGTGGAATTCGAAAGTCCTGCAATATTTCTATTAGCTTTCCCTGCTCTACATAATTAATCGCTGATATTTCGGGCACTTGAGTTATCCCCATACCTAAAGCAGCCGCCTGACATAAAGCCCGGCCATTGTTTGAACAAAAATACCAATTCGGTTTAAACTTTATTTCTTCATCACCTTGTTTAAATAACCAGTAGTCATGATGGGGTGTGTCAATATAGAGCAAACAGCGATGGGCTGATAATTGATCGATATACTCAGGCTTACCCATTTTTTCAAGATACTCTGGAGAAGCATAAGTGCATAATCGAGTCTCTGCCAACTTTCTTGCAACCACACCCAAATCCAGACTGACTGTCACCAGCATAGACAAATCAAAGCTGCCTTTACTCAAGTCCACACGATTATTATGCAATGTCATCAATACCTTAACATCAGGATATTTAC